>JBFGUI010000230.1:0-6124 GCA_041565695.1 Kiloniellaceae bacterium | reverse complement strand
TCGTCGTCTATTAGCGCCGCTGAGACGGGCTGGCGCGCGCTGGGCGTCCGGCGCCGCCCGCGCGGCGGTCATACTGCCTTGCGGTTTTGGAGCGTCGCCGAAAGCAACGGATAGGGACCATGTCAGGCGCCGTCAGTACCGAACAGCAACAGGGACTTCGGGCGTCCGGCCGCTTCGAGGAGGTGGCCAGCGCCCAGTGCTTCGGCGGCACGCAGCTGATCCTGGCGCACGACAGCGAGACGACCGGCACGCGGATGCAGCTCAGCGTCTTCCTGCCGCCGGCCGCAAAGGCGGGCCCGGTGCCGGCGGTGATCTATCTCTCCGGTCTCACCTGCACGGAAGAGAACTTCACCGTGAAGGCCGGCGCCCAGCGCATGGCGGCCGAATGCGGCCTCATCGTGGTGGCGCCGGATACCTCGCCGCGCGGCGACGGGGTCGCCAACGCGCCGGACTACGACCTGGGGCAGGGCGCCGGCTTCTATGTAGATTCCCTGCTCGAGCCCTGGTCGCGGCACTTCAAGATGTATTCCTACATCGCAAAGGAGCTGCCGCAGCGGATCATCGAGACCTTTCCGGTCAAGGCCGGGGCGCTCGGCATCTTCGGCCACTCGATGGGCGGGCACGGGGCGCTGACCCTGGCGCTGCGCCACCCGGAGCTGTTCAAGTCGGTCTCGGCCTTCGCGCCGATCGTGGCGCCCAGCCAGGTGCCCTGGGGGCGTAAGGCTTTTTCCGCCTACCTCGGACCCGACGAGGATCTCTGGTCACAGCACGACGCTTGCCATCTGCTGCGTGAGCGGAGCTTTCCGAGCCAGATCCTGGTGGACCAGGGCGATGCCGATCCTTTCCTGGAGGAGCAGCTGCAGACCTGGCGCCTGGTAGCGGTGCTGAAGGAAAGCGGACAGTCGGCCAAGGTGCGCATGCAGCATGGCTACGACCACTCCTACTATTTCATCGCCACCTTCATCGACGACCACCTGCGCCACCACGCCCGCATCCTGAAGGCTCTGTGAGGCTCATGCCCCGCCGGCGCGCCCCGCGGCCGGGCCGCCCCGCTGCGGCCGGTAGCCGATCAGCGCCGCCGCCCCGAACACCAGCAGCGTTCCCACCACCACGGCAAAGGCGATGGCGTTGAACTGCAGGTACAGGCTCGAGCGCACCAGCTCGACCACGTGGGTGAAGGGATTGAAGCGGCAGAGCTCGTAGAGCAGCACACTGCTTTCCCGCACCCGCCACAGGGGGTAGAGCGCCGATGACATGAAGAACATCGGGAAGATCACGAAGTTCATCACGCCGGCGAAGTTCTCCAGCTGCCGGATCCAGGAGGAGAAGAACATGCCGAGCGCCGAGAGGGTGAAGCCGGTGAGGACCAGAACCGGCAGCAGCGGCAGCAGGCCCTCCGGCGGAATCTCCGTGCCGAACAGCGCGGCGATGGCGAGGAAGGCGTAGACCTGGATGATCGAGACCGCCGTGCCCGCGAGCATGCGCGCGGTCAGCAGGAAGCCGCGCGGCAGGGGCGTGGCGAGCAGCACCCGCATGGACCCCATCTCGCGGTCGTAGACCATGGAGAGCGAGTTCTGCATGCCGTTGAACAGCTGGATCATGCCGATCAGGCCGGGCACCACGTAGACGTCGTAGGTGATGTAGGTCTCGTAGGGCGGGATGATCGACAGCCCGAGCGTGGCACGGAAGCCGACGGCGAAGACCAGCAGCCAGACCAGCGGGCGCACCAGGGCGGCGAAGAAGCGGCCGCGCTGCTGCACGAAGCGCAGCAGCTCGCGCCACAGGATGGCCTGGAAGGCACGGGCGGCATGGGCGGCGTTCATGGGCGTCCCTCCGGGCTCCGCTGCGCGCCGGCGGTCAGCCGGGTGAAGGCCGCATCGAGGTCGGCGGCGCCGCTCTGGCGGATCACCTCGTCGACGCGCCCGCGCGCGACGATGCGTCCCTTGTCCAGAACGATGAGGTCGTCCTCCGGCATGACCTCGTCGACCAGGTGCGTCGCCATCAGCACGGCGATGCCCTCTTCCCGGGCAAGCCGGTGGACCTGCGCGATGAGCCAGCGCCGCGTGGCGATGTCGAGGCCGGTGCTGGGCTCGTCGAGCAGCAGCAGCTTCGGCCGGTCGAGCAGCGCGCGGGCGACCTCGACCCGGCGCCGCTGGCCGCCGCTCAGCGCGCGCACCTTGGCCCGGGTCTTTTCCGCCAGGCCAATCTCCTCGAGCAGCGCGGCGATGCGCTGCCGCGCTTGCTTGCCCGGCAGGCCGCGCAGCGCCGCGAAGTAGCGCAGGTTCTGCTCGACGGTCAGGTCCAGGTCCAGGGTCTGGGCCTGGAATACGATGCCGAGAGCCGCCAGCGCCCGGCTGCGGGCGCGGCGGATGGCGTGGCCGGCGATGGCGATGTCGCCGCGGCGGCTGTCGAAGAGGCCGGTAATCAGCGAGAAGAGGGTCGTCTTGCCGGCGCCGTTGGGTCCGAGCAGGGCGGTAACGCGGCCCGGGCGCAGCCTCAGCGAGATGTCGTCGAGCGCGGTGACCTTGCCATAGGCATAGGACAGGGACTCGATGACCAGGACCGCGTCCTGCCCGGCGCTCTCCTCTGCCGGCGCCTCCGCCTCGCTCTGCCCAGCGTCCATTCCCGACTCCCGCTCCGGCGCCCCGCTTCTCTGCCCCACTTCTTCACCGGGGTCGCCTGCTTACTCCTTGCCTGCCTGAAATATCTGACGCTTTAGCAGAGACTGCAATCCATGCCGCCAACTTTCATCGGTATTGCCGCGGATGCTGACCTTGCCCTGCTCGAGCAGCCGGCCGCTGGCAGTATCGCGCACCGAGACGGTGATGTAGAGGATCAGGGTCGAGACCTTGTAGACGAAGCCGCTGACCGAGCGCTCGGCGCCCAGCTCGCCGGCCAGCTTGGCCTCGCAGCCGCTGCAGCTGTAGAGCGCCGGCATGGTGGCGAGGCGCGCCTTCAGGGGCGCGGTGTCGACCAGCGTCATCCCGGGATGCTCGGCGACGGCCTCATGCAGCAGGGCGGAGAGCATCTTAAGGCGCGCCGTTTCGGCCGCATCTTCGCCGCGCAGCTCGCCCTCCAGGCTGGTGTCGTAGAGCTCCAGGTCGAAAACCGCGACGGGGATGGCCGGCGGATCGGAAGCGGCGGCCGCCGGCGGCGACAGCGCCAGCAGCACGGCGGCGAAGGCGGAGTACCGGAAGCGCGCCATCAGGCAGCCGGCGTCACGAAGAAGGCTCGACGCTGATCGGCCAGGACTGCTCGAAGACGCGGTCCTCGGAGTCCACCACCCTGGCGTGGAGCACGTCCGATCCCTGCGGTTTCAAGAAGAAGCGGAAGGTCGGGTTCTCGCTGATCGAGATGTCGCCGTCGAAGCTGAGGATCTCGCGCCCGCCCAGCGTCAGCTCGATGCGGCGCACGTAGTGGGCCGGAATCCAGAGCTGCTCCACCTGGTCGAGCTGGAAACCGGAGTAGTTCGGGTGGCTGACCATGAACTGTGCCTCGGAGAGCTCGTTCTTCTGCCAGGTGCCGAGCTGCTTCAGCTTCATCCTGCCCATGCGCGCCAGGGCCGCCTCCTGGTCGCTCGAGGCCGGCGCCGAGCAGCCGCCCGAGGCCTTCACATAGGCCGCCGCCATGTAGAGCCTGCCGTCGTTGGTCTCGGCGATGGCGCGGATGTTGGTGTAGGCGTTGACCCTGACGCGGGTCGAGATGGTGGCGATGCCGTTGGCGGGGGAGAAGTGGAAGGTGCCGACCACCGGTGCCGGGTTCTCGTCGACCACCAGGGTCAGGCTGCGGATGTAGCGCGCCTCCGTCTGCGGGATCTCGGAGGTCACGGTGATCGGCACGGTGGCGGCGTCCAGCGCGCGGTAGGGCGCCTCCAGCGTGATGATGCCGTCGGCCGGCAGGATCTCCCGCCCGGCGCCGAAGAGCTGGCCGCGGATGTCGTTCCAGGCGGCTTCCTGCGCCCGCGGCGCGCCGGGCAGGGTCACGACCAGAAGGCTGAGGAGAGCCGCCGCCAAGACCGGCAGGCGGCGGAGGGCCGGCCCGTAGTTCCTGCGCATCATTCCCACTCCAGTTCCGTGTAGGCGCTGACGATGTTGCGTCCGTGATTGTGTTCGAAGACCTGCCAGGCCTGCGGGTTGGCTTCGCCAAAGCGGGCCAGGGTCTGCGGGATGTCGAGGCCCTCGGCCAGGGCCTGGCGCACGCCGTCGCGCAGGCCCTCCAGGTAGCGGCGCTGCGCGGCCAGGGCGGCGCGGCCGTCGCTGACCGCGCCGTGTCCGGGAACCACGCGCGTGACCTCTGCCGGCAGCAGCTCGTCGAGCACCGCGAGCCAGCCGTTCAGGCTGCCGTCGAGGGTCGGCAGGCGCTCGGCAAAGATCAGGTCGCCGCTCCACAGCGTGCCGCTCGCGGGGTCGAAGACCGAGAGGTCGGTGTTGGTGTGCGCGGTCGGCCAGGCCTTGAGCAGCAGCGGCCGGTCGCCGAGGTCGATCTCCAGGGTGTCGTCGACCGTTTCGCCCGGCGGCACCACCCGGGTGCCTTCGAAGTCGGGGCAGATGCCGCGCAGCAGGTCGAGGTAGAAGGGGCCGCGCTCGGCCAGGGCGCGCGGCAGGTTGCGGTGGCCGAGGGAGCGCGGCGGCAGCTCCGCAAAGGCGCTGTGGCCGAAGCAGTGGTCGAAGTGGACATGGGTGGCGATGAGGTGGCTGACCGGCTTGTCGGTCACCTCGGCCACGGCCGCGCGCAGGGTGAGGCCCTGCTGATGGGTGGTGCCGCTGTCGATGACGGCGACGCTGTCACGTCCGACGATGAAGCCGACGTTGGCGATGGCGCCGCAGTTCTCAGGCGTGACTTCCTCGTGCAGGCCGAAGCGGACGAAGATGCCGTCGGCGACTTCCTGGAAGGGAAGCGCCGCCCGGGCCGCCGGCTCGAAGAGGCCTGCCAGGGCGCCTGCCAGGGCCAGGCGGGCGGTGGCGCGCAGCAGGGCGCGCCGGGAGACCGCCCAGGGGCGGCGGGGCGTTCGGCTTAGATGCTGGAGCCCGTGCGCGCGCAGGTGAAACGCTTGATCCGCCACTCCGGCTCGTGGGAGGCCCACTCGACCACATTCAGCTGAGCCATGACGGAACATTGATGCAGCGTCTCGTAGTGATACAGCGGTACCTCGAACGTCTTGCAATCAGCGGGACTGGCGATAAGGCAGGCGACGATAAGAACCTCGTACATTCACTCTCCACCTTAAATCTGGGGCGCTGGGCCGCTCCCTCGGTGGAAACGGATGCGCGCCACGGTCAGTGACATGGCGCAACATCCTAATCAAAAGCCCTAAATAATTATTAAAGGCCCGTACGAGTTGCGCCGTTGCCGCATTCCTCCCAGATCATCAACGACGCTTCGACGCGCTTCTAGGGGCGCCATGGTGTCACCAATTCCTCTGCCAATCCAGCTTCACGCCATGTCGTGGCCCCGCCGGGAAACCAGACGACATTCCTAAATCCATAGCTAAGTGCCCGTTTCGCCGCGTTCCACGACATCCAGCAGTGCGGCTCGCAGAACATCACGATGGTGCGATCCGGGCTGCCGGCCAGGCGGTCAAGCTCGGCCTTGAAGGCGGCCTCCTCCGATTCGTCGAGCTTGCCGAAGCCCATGTTGGCCAGCCACACCGCCCCCTTGATGGTGCTGCGCTGGGGGTCGCGCCAGATCGATCCCGCCGGCCGCAGGGCCGGCCTGCGCTGGGTCGGCATGACGTCGACCAGCAGCACGTCCTCCCTGGCCATGAGCCGCTGCAGGCCGGCCAGATCGACGGTGCGCGCGCCCTTGAGGGCGGTCGGCACGGGGCCGATGTAGTCGCTCATGCGGTAGCCTTCCGGCTCGGCGGCAGGCACATCTCCGCTGTCGAGACTGCTGTCGAGGCCGGCGCGCTGGATGGCGCGGCCCTGTTCGTCGAGCAGCGGGACGCCGTAGTCCAGCAGGATGGCTTGGATCTCCGGCGCCTTCTGCTTGAGGATTTCGTTCAGCAGGTGCTTCCAGTCCGGCTCGTTGTAGCGGATGCCCATGGAAACCCGGAAGTCGAGGCGCTCGTGGCCCGGGTCGGGGGCGAGCGGCGTGATCTTCAGCTCCGGCGCCAGCTCGCGCACCC
>JBFGUI010000229.1:0-6197 GCA_041565695.1 Kiloniellaceae bacterium | reverse complement strand
GCGGGTTGAGATCTGGCAGTGCGACGCCTTCGGCCGCTATCACCATCCCCACGACCGCGGCGGGGGCGCCGATCCGAATTTCCAGGGCTTCGGCCGCACCGTCGCGGACCAGGACGGCGCCTATGGCTTCCGCACCATCAAGCCGGTGCCCTATCCCGGGCGCGCGCCGCACATTCATTTCGCGGTCGCCGGGCCCGGCATCGAACGGCTGACCACGCAGATGTACCTGGCCGGGCACCCGCTGAATGCCCGGGACTTCCTCTACAACGCGATCCGCGACCCCGCGGCCCGCGACAGCATGACCGTCGCCCTGGCGCCCGCCGAGGGCCTCGGCCCGGGCGTCGAGGCCGGACGCTTCGATCTCGTTCTGAAACGCAGTCTCTGACGTTTCGGGTCAGTTGCAGCGGCCGATCGAGCCCTCGGCGCAGACCCGCTTGCCGTCGGTCCAGGTGGCGCCGGTAAGATCGGCGCGGGCGAGGTCGGCGCCGCCCAGCTTGGCGCCGGTCAGGTCGGCGCCGCGCAGGTTGGCCTCGAACAGGCGGGCCCGCCGCAGGTCGGCGGTCGCCAGGTCGGCGTCGATCAGCTTGGCCTTGGTCAGGTCCGCCTCGCGCAGATCTGCTTCCGGAAACGTCGCTCCCGAGAGCACGGCGCTGACGAACTTGGCGCGAAAGGCCTTCACCCGCTCGAAGTTGGTGCCGCTGAGGTCGGCGCGGTAGAAGCTCGCGTCCCTCAGTTCGGCGTCGGTCAGGTCGACCTCCTTGAACTCCAGCCGATCGAAGACGCAGCGCCGCCAGTTCACCCCCGGGCCGGGGGGATCGGTGCAGTCGGCCAGGGCTTCGGAGACCGGAAGCAAGACCAGGACCAGGAGGGCGAGCAGCCAGGGACGCAGGGAAACCATGGATCTAAGCATCATCATCGCGGACCCGAGGGCAACGGAAAATTCGCCACGGCGCGCTCATGACTGCGCCAATGGCGGCTTGGCGATCACCCGCCCGGCCTCCGGCGGCAGAGGTAGGGCGCTGTGGGCCTCGAAGACGGCGGCGAGCCGAGTCCGGATGTCCGCCGGCAGCGCCGACACCCTGCGCCGCTGCAGGTCGACATAGAGACTGAGGCTCTCCATGGTCGCCGCCAGGAACCCCTCCTCGGCGTGGTACATGTGACAGATGAAGCGGATGCGCTTGTCGTCGTAGCCGAGCAGTTGGGTGGTGATGCGCAGAGGGTCACCCTCACGCACCTCGCGCTGGTAGGTCAGGTGGATGTCGCCGGCGAAGGTGGTGCCGCCCGCCGCTGCGCGGTGCGCCGCATCGAGGCCCAGCCAGTCGAGGAAGTCGTCGGTGGCGTGATCGAAGGCCAGGAGGTAGTAGGCCACGTTCATGTGCCCGTTGTAGTCGATCCATTCCGGCAACACCGTCGCCCTATGCCGGTCGAACGGCGTTTCGATCATCGCTACGGCTCCCGCGCAAGGTTTCTCCCGGGCCGCCGACCGGGCCCTGCAGCCGCAAAGATAGAGCATTGCCCTGCCGGGTCAAAGCGCCGCCGCCCGCCACCACAGGAGGTTTCCCCGAGCCGCATTAGCCACTAACGTTCCGGGCTGACGCACCGGGCCGGATGAACCGCTGCTGAAGGGAATGCATGAGTCGTCTGCTGGCTTTTCTTGGGGGCAATGCCACCTGGGTCCTGTTCGTCGGGGTTTTCCTCGGCCTCGCCCTGCCGTCGCTCTCCGCCCTTGCGCGCCCTCTCCTGGCCCCGGCGGTGGTGGTGCTGCTGACCGCGACCCTGGTGCGCATCGACTGGCAGGTCATGCTCGGCTACCTGCGGCGCCCCTGGCTGGCCGCGGTCATCACTGCCTGGCTGCTGCTCGGCGCCCCGCTGGTCATGGCTGCGGTACTGGCCTTCCTGCCGCTGCCCGCCGGGCTCACTACGGCGCTGGTGCTGATGGCCGCGGCCCCGCCGATTCTGAGCGCCGCCCCCATCGCCATGATCCTCGGCCTCGACGGCGCCCTCGCCCTGGTGGTCGGCCTCGCCGCCACCTTGCTGACCCCGCTGACGGTGCCGCCCCTGGCCCTGGCGCTGCTCGGTCTGCAGCTCGATATCGGCGTAGTGGAGTTCATGACCAGGCTTTCCATCGTGGTCGCCGCCGCCTTCTGCGCGGCGCTGGTCATCCGCCGGGCGATCGGCCGCCAGCGCCTGCCGCGCATCGCCACGCACCTCGACGGCCTGGTGGTCGCCGTGATGCTGGTCTTTGCCGTCGCCATCATGGATGGCGTCACCGCCACCCTGAGCGAGCGGCCGATGACCGTGGCGCTGTGGCTGCTGGCCGCCTTCATCGCCAATCCGGCGCTGCAGATCGCCGGCGCCCTGGCTTTTTCCTGGCTCGGCCGGCGCCGCGCTCTGACGGTCGGGCTGGTTTCCGGAAACTGCAACATGGGCCTGCTGCTGGCCGCCTTTCCGCCGGGAACCGACTTCGACGTGGTGCTCTACTTCGCCGTCGCGCAGCTGCCCATGTACATGCTGCCGGCGCTGCTGCTGCCGCTCTACCGGCGCCTGGTGCAGCCGGAGTCGCAGGCGCAGACCCCGTCGCTGCCGCTGCGCTAGGGCGGCGTTCCCGGCACCGCGGATCCGGCGCTTTCCAGGGGTAAGCCCATGAATTTGGTGCAAATTTGCAACAGTGATGCAAATCGACGACAGCCGGGCGGTGCAGGTCTCTAGCCAGCGCAAGCGCGCTATGATAGGGGAACTAGCATTAGCGGAGTGTGTCCTGCAGACGTGCCTAAGGGTTCTTTAATTGAATTTTGCCAGCTTTTTCAGGCATCGACTGATGCAGCCTTGCTGGAACCTTTCGGCCATGACGCGGCTTGCGCATAGGGGTGACGGGCTCGGCAGTCGTCCGACGGACGGGCGCGCAATCTCATGCGGCGGTTGGCTTCTGCCTAGATTTCGGGGGTAAGGGTTTGTTCGGGGGTAAGCGCAGTTCGTCGATGCCGCAGTCCTGGCGGTCTCTCCTAGCCGTTTTCGCCATCTCCATTCTCGTCAGCGCCTGTGCGGCGACCCCGCAGACCGCTGCCCCGGGGACCGGCGATCCGCAGACCGTCCAGCTCGCCCAAGCCGGTTCCGACGAATGGGCGGACAGCGAGGCCGGCGAGTTCGGGCCGGAGCCCGGCTACAACGATCCGCTGGAAGTGCCCAACCGGATGTTCTTCGCCTTCAACGAGGCGGTGGACTTCATGGTGATCCGCCCGATCGCGGTGACCTACCGCTACATCGTGCCGACCGGCGTGCGCAATTCGGTGCGCAACTTCCTGCGCAACCTGCGCACCCCCGTGACCCTGGCTAACGACCTGCTGCAGGGCGACCTGGAGCGCGCCGAGGCGACCTTCGCCCGCTTCTTGATCAATTCGACCGTCGGCCTGCTCGGCCTTTTCGACATCGCCGCGGAATCGGGCATTCCCTACCACGACGAGGACTTCGGCCAGACCCTGGGCAGCTATGGTGCCGGCGAGGGCTTCTATCTGGTGTTGCCGATTCTCGGCCCCTCCAACCTGCGCGACGCCGGCGGGCGCATCGTCGATCTCTTGCTGGAC
This sequence comes from Kiloniellaceae bacterium, assembly GCA_041565695.1. Lineage (GTDB taxonomy): Bacteria > Pseudomonadota > Alphaproteobacteria > Kiloniellales > Kiloniellaceae > Pelagibius. The sequence continues at coordinate 2,616 of JBFGUI010000229.1, read as the reverse complement.
CCGCTGACCTACCTGGCGCCAACAGAGGTCGGCCTGGGGCGCGCGGCGCTGACCGGCGTCGACTTCCGGTCGCGGAACATCGACGAACTGGACGCTCTGAAAGCCGACTCCCTGGACTTCTATGCGCGCATCCGCTCCCTGTACCGTCAAAACCGCGAGAGCGAGATCAACAACGGCGCCTCTTCGGGCGAGACGCCGAACTTCTCGGAAGTCCCCGGAGAGACACCCTCTCCCCTGAACTGACCGCATGCGGAGCCGCTTCGTGAAATCTCTTCTTGCTTCCTGTCTCCTGGTCTTTGCACTGGCTGCGCTGCCGACCGCGGGCTTGGCGCTGGACACCAAGCAGGCCGCCGCTTTTCTGGAGAACCTGCAGGAGAAGGCGGCCTCGCGCCTCGGCGACACCTCGGTCAGCGAGAAAGAGAAGGAGGACCATTTCCGCAAGCTGTTCAACGAGAACTTCGACGTGACCGCCATCGGCCGCTTCGTCATCGGCCGCTACTGGCGCGGCGCCTCGGAAGCGGATCAGAAGGCGTTTCTCGCGGTTTTCGAGGACGCCATGGTCCAGCGCTTCCTGCCGCTGCTGGCCGAGAACAGCAGCGAGCGCTTCAAGATCGGCACGGTCACGCCCGACAGCAACAGCGACAACATGGCCTTGATCGAATCGCGGATCGACCGCCCGGAGGGCGAACCCTACCGGGTCACCTGGCGGGTGCGTGAGAACAACGGCGACTTCAAGATCCTGGACATCGTCGCCGAGGGCGTGAGCATGGCCATCACCCTGCGCTCGGAATACGGCACGGTGCTGAAGAACAACGGCGGCAATCTGCCGCCGCTGACCGAGGCGCTGCGCGTTAAGGTCAAGAGCGGCGCCTTCGCCCCGGCGCGCTAGCGCGCCGCAGGCGCCGCGGTCCGGCCCCCCACGTGAAGCGAACCACGGAAGTCCTCGACTCCGCCGACGGCGCGGAGGTCGATTCGCAGGCGGTCTTCCAGGCCGCCTGCCGCGACGTGGCCGAAGCGACAGGGGCCAATCGCGTCAGCATCTGGAACTTCGGTCCGGGCCGCGAGAGCATTCGCTGCGCCTGCTTCTACGAAGCCCCCGCCGACACGTTCTCGAGCGGACAGGTGCTCACCGCCGCCGACCTGCCGACCTACTTCAATACCATCCTGCACGAGAATTTCATCGTCGCCACCGAGGCACGCAGCCATCCGGTCACGGCGGAACTGGTCGATCCTTATTTCCGGGATCACGACATCTACTCCCTGCTCGACTACATCATCTACGAGAACTTCAAGCCGATCGGCGTGATTTGCTGTGAGAACGCCGGCGGCCTCCGCCGCTGGCGCGAGGAGGATGTCTCCTACCTGCGACAGATGTCGACGCTGATCTCCTTCCGGCTGAAGCGGTCCTGACCGCTGCCGCCGGGCGGAGCCAGCGGTCTGCGGGACGGAGACCGGCGACACAGAGGGGGAACGGCGTGCGGATTGCCATAGTCGGTTGCGGGGCCATGGGCTCCGTCTATGCGGGCCTGCTGGCGGACGCGGGCAACGAGGTCCTGGTGGTCGACCGCTGGGAGGCGCATATCCGCGCCATTGCGGCCGAGGGGCTGCGGGTGGAGGGGGCGAGCGGCGATCGCCGGGTCCGCATCGCCGCCTACACCACGACGCCGGCCCAGCAGGTCGACATGATCGTCATCGCCGTAAAGGCGGCCGAGGCCGCCGCCGCGGCCGCCGAGGCGGCGCCGCTGCTCGGCCCGGACAGCGTCGTGATCACCATTCAGAACGGCCTAGGCAGCGCCGATGCGGTCGCCAGCGCGCTGGGCGCGGACCGCCTGATGGTGGGCATCGCCGGCGGTTTCGGCGCCTCCCTGAAGGCGCCGGGCCATGCCCATCACAACGGCATGCGCACCATCCGCATGGGTGCCTATGCCGGCCTGCCTTTCGCACGCGTCGAGCAGGCCGTGCGGGTCTGGCAGGACGCCGGCTTCCAGGCGGAAGCGGCGCGCGATATCGCCGTCATGCAGTGGGAAAAGCTGATCTGCAACGTCGCCTACTCGGCGCCCTGCACCCTGACCGGCCTGACCATCGGGGAGGTCATGGACGACCCGGACATCGGAGCGATCAGCCGGGCCGCGGCCAGCGAAGCCTGGCAGGTCGCGCGCAAGGCCGGGATCGCGATCACCATCGAGGATCCGGTGGCCCATGTGCGCACCTTCGGCGCCGGGATCCCCAGGGCCAAGCCGTCGATGCTGCTGGACTTCGAGGCCGGGCGGCGCTGCGAGATCGACGTCATCAACGGCGCGATCCCCCGCGAAGCGGCGAAGCTCGGGGAAGAGGCCCCGGTCAACAGCCTGCTGACGCACCTGGTCCGCTTCCGCGAGCGGGGCCTCTAGCACCCTAGGGCCGGCGGATCGCGTGTCGCCTCACGAGTAGGACTCAGCCCTCTGCGCTGACGTATCAGCTTGAAGGAACTCTTCGCCTATTATTTCTCCCCTAAGACCAACTTAATTGTTTCCATCAGACGGCCAATGTCGGGGCTAGATGTAACTTGCTGAGCAATCGACAGGAGCTCTAGAAAGACGGGATCTTTCCCTTTCACACCGTGCTGGCCAGAAGCAG
>JBFGUI010000228.1:0-6205 GCA_041565695.1 Kiloniellaceae bacterium | reverse complement strand
GAGGGGCTATGGCAGATGCTGCTGCATCCCGTCGACAGCCTTGCCCTTATCTCCGAGATCCTGCGGCATTGCTGGCGGCGTCCGCTACAGCTGTGCAAGGCGCTGGCCCTGGTTCCTCGCAGCTTTTCGCTGTTGCATCGCCTGGAGACCCTGAAGCCGGACGTGCTCCACCTTTTCTGGGGACACTACCCGAGCCTGCTCGGCCTGCTCGCGCGGCGGCGCCTGCCGCGCACCGTGATCAGCCTCTTCCTTGGCGCCTACGACCTGGAAGAGGCCTTTCCCTTGAGCGCCCGGCTGGCGCGCGCGGCCGACCTCGTGGTGACCCACGCCAGGGCGAACCTGCCCGCGCTGAAGGCTCTCGGTCTGAACCCGGCTGGTGTGGAGGTCTGCTATCGCGGCATCGACATCGCCAAGCCGCCGCCGGCGCCGCAGAAGACCCGCGGCCTGATCGTGGTGGCCGAACGGCTGGTGCCGCAGAAGCGTACGGCCGACGCACTGGCGGTCTTCGCCAGGGTGGCCGCGGCGGTCCCCGAGGCCCGCCTGCTGGTGCTCGGCGCAGGGCCGGAGCAGGAACGTCTGCAAGGACTGGCCGCACAGCTGGGGATCGACGTCGAGGTCACCTTTGCCGGTCACCTGCCGCAGACGGACGTCTTCCGCCGCCTGGCCGCCGCCGAGGTAGCGCTCACCATGTCGCGGAGTCGTTCCGAGCGCCTGCCCAACGCCCTGAAGGAGGCCATGCTGCAGCGCTGCCTCTGCCTTGCGACGCGCTCTACGGGAATCGAAGAGCTGATCAGCGACGGCGAGACCGGGCTGCTGGTCGACTTCGAAGCGATTGAGGATGCCGCGAGGCGGCTGATCGACGTGCTGCGCGACCCGGCGGCGGTGGACCGTATCGGCCGGCACGCCCAGGCGCATGTTCTCGCGCACTTCGATGTCGACCACCTGATGGCCGGGCGCTTGCAGCGCTGGTCATCGCTCTGTCGGACCCGTGCCGAGGAAAAGGCGGCATGAGCGGACAGCCTCTGGTATCGGTCATCACCGCCGCCTTCAATGCGGAAGCCTTCATCGGCGAAACCATCGCCTCGGTGCAGGCGCAGACTTGCCAAGACTGGGAGATGCTGGTCGCCGACGACGCCTCAGAAGATCGCACAGCCAAGATGGTCGCCGAGATCGCTGCCAAGGACCCGCGGATCCGCCTCATCCAACTCACCCGCAACGGCGGTGTCGCGCGCGCCCGCAACGCCGCCCTTGCCGAGGCGCGTGGTCGCTTCATCGCCTTTCTCGACAGCGACGATCTCTGGCTGCCGCAGAAGCTCGAGCGGCAGATCGCTTTCATGACGGCCCAAGACGCCGCGGTCTCCTACACGGCCTTTCGCCGCATCAACGAGGACGGCAGCCGGGTCGGCCGCCTGGTCAGCGTGCCGGCACGGCTGACCTACCGTCAACTGCTGAAGAACACCGCCATCGCCACCCTGGCCGGCATGATCGACACGGCCAAGACCGGCCCGATCCGCATGACCGAGGCGCGGCGTGACGACTATATCCTCTGGCTGTCGCTCCTGAAGCGAGGCTTCACTGCGCATGGCCTGCAGGAGGATCTGGCACGGTACCGCGTAGTCGCCGGTTCGCTGTCCAGCAAGCCAAAGCGTTCTGCCGCGTGGGTGTGGAACGTCTATCGTGACATCGAAAAGCTGGGAGCGCTGCGCGCCGCCTGGTGCATGGCCCACTACGGCGTGCGCGCCGTCATCAAGCGACTGGTGTTCTGAGCCATGGTACGCGTGCTGGTCACCGGAGCCAGCGGCTTCGTCGGCGCCGCCGTCTGCCGCCATCTGCAGGGGCGGGGCTGGCGCGTGCGCGGCAGCCTGCGCCGCGCCGGCAGCGCGCTGCCTGCGGGCGTCGAAACGGTCGTGTCCGGCGACATCGACGGCGACAGCGACTGGACGGCCGCCCTCGCTGGCGTCGATGCCGTGGTGCACTGCGCTGCGCGCGTCCACGTGCTGAAGGAGAACGACAGTGATCCGCTGGCCGCCTTCCGGCGCGTCAACGTGGCGGCCAGCCGGCGGCTCGCCGAGCAGGCGGTGGCGGCGGGCGTGGGACATTTCGTCTTCCTGTCCTCGATCGGGGCGGCCCAGGCCGAGCGCGGTCCGGCCGGCGCCAGCCCCTATCAGCAGAGCAAGCTGGAAGCGGAAGCCGCGCTGCGCGCGGCCGTCGCGGGCAGCGCCATGACACTTGTCATTCTGCGCCCGCCGCTGGTCTACGGGCCCGGCGCGCCCGGCAACTTCGCGCGCCTGGCCCGCCTCGTCGCCGCCGGCCGGCCGCTGCCGCTGGCCGGCATCGACAACCGGCGCAGCCTGCTCTTCGTTGCAAACCTCACCACCGCCGTCGAGGCCGCGCTCGCTTGTGCGGCATCGCCCGACGGTCCCCTGGCCCTGGCCGACGGCGAAGATCTCTCGACGCCGGAACTGGTGCGCCGCATCGCTCGGGCCTGCGGCCGGCCGGCGCGGCTGTTCTACTTCCCGGAGAGTCTGTTGCGGTTCATTGCGCGGCTGCTCGGCCGCGGTCCCACCATCGCCGCTCTCACCGGCACGCTCACCATCGACAACGCCAGGATTGGCGAGACCTTGGGATGGTCTCCGGGCTACAGTGTCGACGAGGGCCTCGCCGCCACCTTTCGCGAACAGGGACAGAGCCAGTCCACGTGAAAACGCCGCCACGCGACCCAGCCGCTCGTGGACCGCTCGGCCGCAGCTTCGCGCAAGCCGTGTTTACCTGCTATCGCCTGCTCGGCACGCCGGCTGCGCCGCTGATCCGCAACTACCTGAAGCGACGCCTGGAACGCGGCCGTGAAGATCCGCAGCGAATGCACGAGCGCTTCGGCAAGGCCAGCATCGCGCGCCCGGCCGGTCCGCTGCTATGGATCCACGGCGCCAGTGTAGGCGAAGCACAGTCGGCCCTGCCGCTGCTCGAGCGGCTGCGCCAGGACTGGCCGGCGGTCAGCATCCTGATCACCACCGGGACGGTCACCTCCGCCAGGCTGATGGCCGAGCGCCTGCCCGAAGGCGTGATCCACCAGTTCGTGCCAGTCGATTTGCCGGGCGCGGTCGGCCGCTTTCTCGATCACTGGCACCCCAATCTTGGATTGATCATCGAGTCCGAGTTCTGGCCCAACCTGCTGCGCATGGCGGCGGCCCGCGGCACCCGGCTGGTGCTGCTGAACGGTCGCATCTCGCCGGAGTCCTACCGCGGCTGGCGCCGCCTGCGCCCGCTGGCCGCCGATCTGCTGTCTAATTTCTCGCTGATTATGGCCCGCTCGCCGGAGGACCATGAGCACCTGGTCGCCCTGGGCGCCGGAGAGGTCCTCAGTCTCGGCGACCTCAAGGCGGCGGCCCCGCCGCTTTCCGCCGATCCCGCCGAGCTCGAGCGGCTTACGGCGGCGATGGCGGGACGGCCCCGCTGGCTCGCCGCCTCGACCCATCCGGGCGAGGATCTCGCTGCCGGCGAGACCCACCGCGCCCTGCGCGACCGTCTGCCGAAGCTGCTGACGCTGATCGCGCCGCGTCACCCGAACCGCGCCGAGGACATTCGCCACGAGCTGGAGACTCTGGGTCTCAACGTGGCGCAGCGCAGCCTTGGCGAAGCGATCGAGCCGGGTATCGACGTCTACCTGGCGGACAGCATCGGCGAGATGGGCCTGTGGTACCGACTGGCGGAGGTCGTCTTCGTCGGCGGCTCGCTGGTGCCCAAGGGCGGACAGAACGTGCTGGAGCCGGCGAAGCTCGGCTGCGCCATCCTCTGTGGCTCCCACACCGCCAATTTCGCCCGCATGGCCGCCGAGATGACCGCCTGCGGCGCGCTGCGCACGGTCGACAGCGCCGCCGCCCTGACCGCCGCGGTCGCCGCCCTGCAGCAGGCGCCCGACGCGCGGCAGGCGATGATCGAAGCGGCACGGGACTATGCCGGCAGCCAGGCCGGCGTGCTCGGCCGCATCATGGCGGCACTCGACCCGCTGCTGCAGGAAGCCACCTCGAAACCCGCCTGAGCGCCTCAAGCGGAAGTGATTGGCCCGGAGCACCGTTCTGCGGTCATCCTTGGGTCATGAAGACGCCGCTCAGCCCGCGCGTTCGCGGCCTGACCGTCCTCGGTCTGGCCGCTTTCGTTTTTCTGGTCGCCCTCATCGTGGCCGCCGGTGGCACCGCCCGCGCCACCCCGGAACGCTGGGCGCGCGCCTGGCCGCAGACCGATTTCACCCGCACCGCCGTGAATCTCGACGAGATCCTGAGCGGCGGGCCACCCAAGGACGGCATTCCCTCGATCGACAACCCGCAGTTCGTGCCGGTGGCCGAGGGCCGCAACCTCTCGCCCACCGAACCGGTCATCGGCCTGCAGGTCGCCGGCGACGCCCGGGCCTATCCGCTGCGCATCCTGACCTGGCACGAGATCGTCAACGATACCGTCGGTGGCACACCGGTGGCCGTCACCTACTGTCCGCTGTGCAATGCCGCCATCGTCTTCGACCGGCGCGTCGACGGCGAGGCCACGACCTTCGGCACCACCGGCCTGCTGCGCCATTCCGACCTGGTGATGTACGACCGCGCGACCGAAAGCTGGTGGCAGCAGTTCTCGGGCGAGGCGATCGTCGGCAGCCAGACCGGGAAGACGCTCGCCATACTGCCGGCGCGCCTCGAGTCCTGGGAGAACTTTGCCGCCCGCTTCCCCGACGGCCAGGTGCTGATCCCGAACAACCCGCAGATGCGCCCCTACGGTGCCAATCCTTACGTCGGCTATGACTCCGCGGCCGTGCCGTTTCTCTACGACGGCAGCTTTCCCGAGGGCATCGCACCGATGGCCCGGGTGGTGGCGGTCGGCGGCGAAGCCTGGAGCCTCGACCTGCTGCGCCGCGAGGGCCGCATTGAAAGCGGCGAACTGGTGCTGACCTGGACGCCCGGCCAGGCCTCCGCGCTCGATACCCGCGCCCTCGCCGAAGGCCGCGAGGTGGGCAACGTGGTGGTCCAGCGCAAGGGCCCGGACGGCCTGGCGGACATCCCCTACGACGTGACTTTCGCCTTCGTGTTTCACGCCTTCCGCCCGGAGGGCGAGATCCGCAGGTAGCGGCCTCAGGCGGGCCTGTGGAGCTGCAGGAAGCGGCTTACCGCCTCTTCCACATGGCTGCGGATCTCGGCCTCGGTCACGCCCTCCTGCACGCCGAGGATGCAGCGCAGGTGCAGGGGATCCTTCAGCATGTAGAGCAGGGTGGAGGCCGACGCCTGCGGGTCGGGAATGGCAAGACGGCCCCGGCTGTGCTGTGACTCCAGGTAGGGGGCCATGGTGGACAGCCAGCGCTGCGGCCCGGAGGCGAAGAAGGTCCGTCCCAGCTCCGGGAAGCGCCCGGTTTCCGCCACCACGGTGCGGAACAGCGCCACGGCCGGGGGCGAGGTGATCAGAGAGAGAAAGCGGACACCGAGGTCGGTCAGCACCTCGCGCGGCGGCGCCTCCGGATCGAGCCGGCAGTTGTCCAGATCAACCGTGCGGTCGCAGTGGCTGCCCATGACCGCCGCGAAGAGCGCGTCCTTGCCCGGAAAGTGACTGTAGACCGTGCGCTTGGACACCCCGGCCTTGGCGGCGATGGCGTCCATGGAGACCTCGCCGTAGCCCGAGTGCAGGAACAAGTCCGCCGCCGCCTCGACAATTGCCGCACGCTTGGGCGAAGCGGCCGGCCGGCCGGCACCGGTCGCGGGGCTTTCTGTCAGGACATTGTCATCAGGCAAGGCTTCTTGCACCACCAATCGCTTGACATCCGGATCGGTTCGAGATGTAAACTACACGGTGTAGTATACATCCTCATCCTTTTCCTTTCAGACCCTACCACGAAGATCGACAATCGGGCGACGGCGGGGCAGCGTCCATGGCGTACCAAGGTCACAAGAACGGGCCGCAATCAAGCATTTCCGGGGGGTCGGACGGCGGCGGCTGGGTGACGGCCTATGCCGCCTGGATCATCCGCTGGCGCTGGCTGGTCCTGCTGGCCTGCCTGGTCGCGGCGCTCGGCCTGGCCACCGGCGGGCGGCTGCTCGGCTTTTCGACCGACTACCGGGTGTTCTTCAGCGAGGAGAACCCGCAGCTTCAGGCCTTCGAGTCGCTGCAGCAGGTCTACACCAAGGACGACAACATCCTGATCGTCCTGCAGCCGAAAGACGGTGACGTCTTC
>JBFGUI010000227.1:0-6210 GCA_041565695.1 Kiloniellaceae bacterium | reverse complement strand
GGCAAGGCGGTGGAATTGCGCCGAGCCTTAGCCGGATTCCAAAGGGTCTGGAGTACGCTGAAGCGTTCGGGCCTGTCGCGTCTGGCCCAACGCATCGGCCTCAGCCGGCTGCTCGGGCTCTGCCTGCTCATTCCGCTGCTGATGCTGAGGATCTGGGATCCGGCGCCTCTGGCAACGCTCAGACTGAAGATCTTCGATCTCTACCAGCTGGCCGAGCCGCGTCAGCCGAAGGTGGAACCCGTGGTCATCGTCGATATCGATGAGGAAAGCCTCGCCACGATCGGGCAGTGGCCCTGGCCACGCACGGAGGTAGCGCGCATGCTCGACCGCCTGCGGGCCGCCGGCGTGGTGGCTACGGCCTTCGACGTGGTCTTCGCCGAACCGGACCGCACCTCCCCGGCGGTCTATGCCGACTTCCTCAAGGAGGCGGAACCCGGCGTGGTCGAGGCGCTGCGCTCCCTGCCCAGCAACGATGAAGTCTTCGCCCGCGCAATCCGTCAGTCCCGTCTGGTGCTCGGCCAGTCCGGCTACCATCGCAGCCTGGAGGAGGCCGCGCGTGTTGATACGCCGAAGATTCCCCTGGCGATCCTGGGCCGCGATCCGACGCCCTATCTTTACCGCTTCCCCGGGCTTGTGCGGAACACGGCGGAGCTCGAGCAGGCGGCGTCGAGCCGCGCGGTCTTCAATCTGGTGCCGGAGCGCGACGGCGTGGTGCGCCGCGTGCCGGCCTTCGTCGTCGCCGACGGCCAGATCGTGCCGAGCCTCACCATCGAACTGCTGCGCATCGCCACCGGCGGCAACGCCTTCGCCATCAAGACCGACGACGCCGGGGTGCGTTCCTTCGTGGTCGCCGGGGTCGAAGTGCCGACCGACCGCCACGGACGCCTCTGGGTGCACTACGCGGAATCCCGGCCGCACCTCTACGTCTCGGCCAGCGACCTGCTCGCCGGCGAGGTGGAAGCGCAGCGCCTGGCCGGCAAGCTGGCGCTGATCGGCACCTCCGCGGCGGGGCTGCTCGACATCAAGGCAACGCCGCTGCAGACGTATACCCCGGGCGTCGAGGTGCACGCCCAGCTGCTGGAGATGATTCTCGGCAGCCAGATGCTGCTGCGTCCGAACTACGCGCTGGGCGCCGAGCTGGTCGCCTTCGCGATCATCGCCCTGCTGATCATCGCCCTGGTACCGATCCTGGGCGCCACCTTCACCCTGCTGCTCGGCGCTGTGGTAGCGGGCGGGCTGCTGGCTGCCTCCTGGTGGCTCTACACCGGCGAGGGCGTGCTGATCGACGTCGCCTATCCCCTGCTCGGGTCCTTCCTGGTCTATGGCCTGCTGGTCTTCACCAACTACCTGCGCGAAGAGGGGCGCCGCGAGCAGGTGCGCAGCGCCTTTCGCCACTACCTGTCGCCGGCGCTGGTCGACCAGCTGGCCGAGGAGCCGGACCGCCTGGTGCTCGGCGGCGAGCGGAAGGAGATGACGATCCTCTTTACCGACGTGCGCGGCTTCACGACGATTTCCGAGGGCCTGCAGGACCAGCCGCAGAAACTGACCCGCCTGATGAACCGGCTGCTGACGCCGCTCTCGGCGGAGATCCTGAAGACCCAAGGGACCATCGACAAGTATATGGGCGACGCCATCATGGCCTTCTGGAACGCGCCCATCGCCGATGAGGACCACGCCCTTCACGCCTGCGAGGCCGCCCTGGCGATGCGCGGCGCGCTCGACCGCCTCAACGCACAGCTCGCCCGGGAGGCCGCGGAGGGACGGGAGGCCGCCATCCTGCTGAACGTCGGGATCGGCATCAACAGCGGCTCCTGCGTGGTCGGCAACATGGGCTCCGAGCAGCGCTTCGACTATTCGGTGCTGGGCGACTCGGTCAACCTTGCCTCGCGCCTGGAAGGCCAGTGCAAGACCTACGGCAGCGACATCACCATCGGCGAGACGACGGCCTCGGCGGTCGGCGAGAAGATGACGACGGTCGAACTGGACGTGATCCGCGTCAAGGGAAAGCGCGAGCCGCAGCGCGTCTTCGCGCTGCTCGGTCCTGCCGATCTGGCCAAGGACTCGGACGTTCGCAGCATCATCGCCACCATGCACGACGTTCAGACCGCCTATCGCGGCCAGTACTGGGACGAGGTGCAGCGCCGGCTCGACAGCCTTGCCGGCAAGCACCTGGACCTGATGAAGCTGGAGGTCTACGAGCAGCTCTACCGCGCCCGGATCGAAGCCTTCCGCGTCGAGCCGCCGCCGCCGGGCTGGGATGGCGTCTATACGGCCGAAACAAAGTAGCCGCCCGCCAGCGGGCGGGCGCCGCTGCTTTCCGGCATAACCCGACGAACTGCTATTCGCTGCGGGCGCGGCGGAAGCGCTCCGCGTTGGGACAGAACGACGGCGGCTCGCTGTCGCCCGCGTCCCCGGCAGCCGAGAGCCAGTGCTGGCAGGCCTCCGTCGAGGGGCACACCATGCAGGCCCGCGCCACCGTGGCGAAGGTCAGGCCGAGGCGGTCGTGGGCCAGGTGTTCGGGATCGACTCCGCAGGCCTGCATCATCTGGCCAAGGTACTTGGCGTGGCTGCCGAGCCGGGTGGGGAAGGACATCATCCATCAACCTCCTGCAGCGAGGATGCCGGCATGGTGGGGGGCGCCGCCGGCGCCCGCCTTGCGCTGGATCAATTGGGAATGCGGTCCTTGCCGCTCAGCCGGCTACCGCGTCGCCCCAGGGGGACAGGGGCTCCGTGGCGCCCTGGTTTTCTGGCCCCCAGCGCAGCACGCCGGCCGGGCAGGCGAAGGCGTAGGGGTAGGGCGCCCGCCGCGCGGGGACCACCTTGTTGGCCTCGGCGAGCCTGGCCAGGACGATCGCCGGCAGGCTGTCGTCGGCGATCACCGTGTCGCCGCCCGAGACGTCGATGCGCGGGTGGTGGAAGGCCTCCTCCAGGGACAGGCCGAAATCGGCGAGGAAGGAGGCGAGCTGGGCCACTGCCGGCAGGATCTTGCGCCCGCCGGACGCCCCGAGAGCAAAGCGCCGCAAGCTTCCGTCCGGGCCGCCGGCCTCGCCGATCAGCGGGCAGACGTTCATCAGGCAGCGCTTGCCCGGGCCGAGGGAGTTGGGCTTTCCCGGCTCCGGGTCGAACCACATGATGCCGTTGTTGAGTAGCAGCCCGGTCGCGGGCGAGACGACGCGCGACCCGAAGGCCGACAGCAGGGTCTGGGTCACCGCGATCATGTTGCCGCGGCCATCGACCACCGAGAAGTGGGTCGTGCAGGCCGGTGCGCCCGGCGCCTCGTTGCCCTGGTCGCCGTCCGCGGCCAGGCGCTTCTGGTAGGCCGCCGCGAGGGCTGCGGCATAGGCGGCGAAGGCCTCGGCGTCGGGCGCCGCGCCCGGCGCGAAGCCGTTTTCCAGGCGGGCGAAGACGTCGGCGATGGTCGGCCCGGCGGTCAACTGCGGCGTCACGTGGAAGCGCGCCTTGCGGTAGTCGAAGCTGAGCGGCGCCTGCCATTCCGCCTGATAGGCCTTGAGGTCGGACAGGCGCAGCGCGCCGCCCTTGGCCGCCACGTCCGTGGCCAGGGCCGCGGCAAGGTCGCCGTCGTAGAGCGCGCGCGGGCCTTCCTCGGCGATGGTCGCGAGGGTCGGTGCCATGGCCGACATGTCGATGCGCCGGTCGGAGAGCGCGGTCCAGTTGGCGACGCTCGGCCATTGCCCGTCCTCCAGGAAGCGCGCCGCCGCGTCCGGGTCCTTCGCCAGGTCACGGGTCGCCGAGGCGATCAGAAGGGCGGCATACCAGTCGACCTGGAAGCCTTGCTTCGCCAGTTCGACCGCGGGCATGACCAGGTCGCGCCAGGGCAGGCTGCCGTAGCGGGCATGGGCCTTGCCCAGGCCGTCGACCAGGCCCGGCACGGCAACCGCCGTTGCGCCCAGGACGTTGCGGTCGTCGGCCACGGCCTTCCAGGGAAAGAGGTCGCCGACGCTCGCCTCGCCGGTCAGCGGGAAGTCGGCGGGGTCGAGGGCGGCCGGCGCACGCATGCCGTAGAACAGCGCCTCGGCGCGGGATTCCTCCGCGTGCCACAGCATGGCCGCGCCGCCGCCGGCCGGCCCGCTCATCCAGGGCTCGACCACGCCGATGGCAAAGGAGGTGGCGACCGCCGCGTCCACCGCGTTGCCGCCGGCGGCCAGCACCTCGGCGCCGATCTCCGCCGCGCGGCGATGCTGGGCGGCGACGATGCCCTTGTCGGAACAGGTCGCCGGCTTGCGGGTCACCTGGGCGCGGGAGAAGGACGACATGGACGCAAGCCCTCCGTGGGTGCAGTACGAGACGAAGGCCGACCTTACGCCCTCGCGCCGCGTTGTTGAAAGGGGGCGCGCCGCCGGCGCATGGCGGCCGCGAGAGGGAAAGTCAGCTCAGCTGCCCCAGGGGGATGATCTCCTTCGAGTCAGGGTGCCAGTCGCCGCCCTGCCAGTCGCCGTACCATCGGGTCACCTGCAGCCCGGCTTCGGCGATCAGCCGGTCCAGTTCGTCCTTTGGCGTGAAGCTGATCTGCGAGGTGGCGCTGAGCCGGCGGCCGTCGCTTTCGATGCGGTAGTGGGTCTCGTAGGTGACGATGCCGCCGGCTGCGTCGCGGCTTACGTCGTTCCAGGCCGCGACCTTGCCGAAGGTGGGATGCATGAGTTCGCGCCGCGACTCTTCCGGGACCCAGGCGCGCCATTCCTCCGCTGACGGGTTGCGGCTGTCGAAGACGAAGCGGCCACCGGGAGCAAGGTGGCGGGCGATGGTCCGCAGCACCGCCTGCTGGTCGTCACGCGCCAGGAAGACCTGGAAGGCGTGGCCGGTCAGCATCACCAGGTCGAAGCGGCGGTTCAGGTCCAGGTCGCGGGCGTCGGCCTCGATCCAGGTGACCCGGTCGCCGCCGGGGCGCCGCCGGGCGATGTCCAGCATGGCGCCGGCGGGGTCGACGCCGACCACTGCGCGGTTCTCCGCCAGCCGCGCGGCAAGCTGCCCGGTGCCGCAGCCGAGATCGAGCACCGACTCTGCGTCCTCGGCAAGCCAGGCGCAGAAATCGTGGTCCGGCCCCCAGCCGTTCTCCAGGTCGTAGAACTGGACGAGATCCGGATCGTCGTAGAGGCGGTCTGCGTTCACTGGCTCAACAGGTCATAGAGCGTTAGCGCCACCACCTGGGTCGCCTTGTGGAGGTCATCGAGCGGCAGGCGCTCGTCGGCGCGGTGGGCGTTGGCTTCCTCGATGGAGTGCGGGCCGGCGCCGTAGAGCACGGTGGGGATGCCGGCCGCGGTGTAGTGGCGCGCGTCGGTATAGAGCGGCACGCCCTTGGCCCTGACAGTCTCGCCCATGATCTGCGTCGCCCGGGCGCAGAGCCGCTCGGTGAGCTCTTCGCCGCCGGCCAGCGGCATCAGCGGCGCGGCCAGCAGGATGCGCCGGACGGCGACCGAAATGCCGGGGAAGGTTTGGGCCGCCGCCTCGATGAGGGCGCGCAGCTCCCGCTCCACCGTCTCCGGCTGTTCCTCAGGGATCATGCGGCGGTCGAGCCGGAAGGTGACCTTGTCGGGCACCACGTTGGTGTTGATGCCGCCCTCGATGAGGCCGACGGTGCACTGCGGGCTGCCGATGCCCTCGACCTCCGAGGTCTGGGCGGCAAGGCCTTTGCGCCAGTCGTAAAGCGCGGAGAGAATGCCGTTGGCGGCCTCCAGCGCGTCATGGCCGGTAAAGGGCATGGCGGCGTGGGCCGACTTGCCGCTCACCGTCACTTCCAGGTGCAGGCAGCCGTTGTGGGCGGTCACCACGTTGTAGGAAAAGCCGGCGCCGATGGAGAGGTCGGGTTTGGAGATGCCTTCCGCCAGCAGCCAGCGCGGGCCGATCTCGCCGCCGGCCTCCTCGTCGTAGGTGAAGTGCAGCTCGACCGTGCCGTTCAGCTGCGCGCCGGCCTGCGCCGCCGCCTCGAGGGCGAGCAGGGCATAGGTGTAGGTTGCGAAGTCGGACTTGGAGACGGCAACGCCGCGGCCGTACATCCAGCCCTCGACCACCTCGGCGCCGTAGGGATCCCTGGTCCAGCCTTCGCCGGGCGGCACCACGTCGCCATGCGCGTTGAGCGCGATCGTCGGTCCGTCGTTGACGTCGCTGCCCGCGCCGTAGCGGCGCCGGACGATCAGGTTCGTGATCGAGGCCAGGCCCGCAGCCTTGACTTCGTCCTCGGGCACGGCATGCTTC
>JBFGUI010000226.1:0-6227 GCA_041565695.1 Kiloniellaceae bacterium | reverse complement strand
CGGCGAGGCCGAGGCCCTGCTGGAGGCGCTGCTGCCCCACAGCGGCAAGTCGGTGCGCATCGGCATCACCGGGGTGCCCGGCGTCGGCAAGTCGACTTTCATCGAGCGCTTCGGCCTGCAGCTGGTGGCGGCCGGCCACCAGGTGGCGGTACTGGCGGTCGACCCTTCCTCCAAGGTCTCCGGCGGCTCGATCCTCGGCGACAAGACCCGCATGGAGGAGCTGTCGCGCCACCCCCGGGCCTTCATCCGCCCCTCGCCCACCGGCGGCACCTTGGGCGGCGTGGCGCGGCGCACCCGCGAGGCCATGCTGGTCTGCGAGGCCGCCGGCTTCGACGTGGTGATCGTCGAGACCGTCGGCGTCGGCCAGTCGGAGACCGCGGTGGCCGAGATGGTCGATATCTTTCTCCTCATGCTGCTGCCCGGCGGCGGCGACGAGCTGCAGGGCATCAAGAAGGGCATCGTCGAGCTGGCCGACGCGGTCATCGTCAACAAGGCCGACGGCGACCTGAAGCCTGCCGCCGAGCGCGCCGTGGCGGAGTACTACGCGGCGCTCGGCCTCCTGCGCGCGCCCAACCCCGACTGGCGCCCGCCGGTGCTGAAGTGCTCGGCGCTTGAGGGCACGGGCATCGCCGAGGTCTGGGAGACGGTTCAGCAGCACCGCGCGGTCATGGCGGCCAGCGGCGCCCGCGCCGCCAAGCGCGCCGCCCAGGCCGGCGCCTGGATGTGGGCCGAGATCTCCGACGGCCTGATGCGCCGCTTCAAGGACCACCCGGAGGTGGCCCGCCAGCTGGCCGGCCTGGAGCGCGAGGTGCTTGCCGGCAGAATCACCCCGACGGCTGCCGCCCGCCGCCTGGTGGCGCTGTTCAGCAAGGGTTAACAGGATTCCAGGGTAATCGGAGGGCGAAAGCCCCCTCACCCTCCCGCTGTCGCGGGCCCCTCCCTCTCCCCGGAGGGGCGAGGGGTTTTCCACGCCGCCTCAATCACTTATCCCTCTCCCCTCGGGGGAGAGGGCTGCGCAGGCTTGGCGAGCGGGGCGAGCCTAGCCGAAGCTGGGTGAGGGGGGACCGCTGCCGCCCGGGTTTCTCCGGGAATCGGCTTGACGGGGCCCTGCTGCTGCCGTAGAACCCTGCCCGCACCGGGTGGCAGGGCCGCCCGGTAACCTGTTTCAATGGGTAAGCCTTTTCAATGGACGCCTGCCTGCCCCTTCAGTTCCGGGGCGCGGGCCACAGACCTGGGATTTGCGATCATGGCACGACGTTGCGACTTCACCGGCAAAAGCGTTATGTCCGGCAACAACGTGAGCCACGCCAACAACAAGACCCGCCGCCGCTTCCTGCCGAACCTGCAGGACGTCAGCCTGATGAGCGACGTGCTGGGTCATCCGGTGCAGTTGCGGCTCTCGACCCGCGCGATCCGCACCGTGGAAAAGCGCGGCGGCATCGACGCCTATCTCATGTCGACCTCCTCGGAGAAGCTTGGCCAGAAGGCCCGCGAGCTGAAGCGCCGGATCAAGAAGGCCGCCGAGAAGCAGGGCGCCGCCGCCTGACGTTTTCAAGCCTCTTGAGAGTTTCCGAAAGGCCCGCTTCAAGCGGGCCTTTTGCTTTTTTGGCGACTCATTCTGGATGTTCGGAGTCGTACCCGTTGTCGCCATACCAAGGCCGTCGTCCCGGCACTTGATGCTGGGACCCAATGCCATCGCCGCTTGCAAAGTCTGTGAAACTTTGCTGCTCGGGATCGCCACGCGCTGATGTCTATGGATCCCGGGGTCAAGCCCCGGGATGACAGAGGAGTCAGTTGGCCACCAGCTCGAACTGCACGATCAGCGTGCGCTGCAGCGGGCTGAAGTTGTCGTCGGAGAGGAGGGTGATGCGGACCGCGCCGTCGCCGGCGCGGTGCAGGGCGACGCCCTCGAAGTTGTCGAGGGTAAGCGGCGGGCGCAGCTCGGCGATCTCGCGCCCTTGCAGCACCGCGCCGGGCCGGATCGACGCCAAGGGAAGGCGGCTGAGGCGCGCGCTGACGCCGCCCAGCAGCGTAAAACGCCGCTCCAGCAGCAGGATGTCGCCGTCGGGCAGCTGGGCCGCGCCGGTCGGCACGAAGAGGCCCTTGGGCCTCAGTGCCAGGGCCTGCCAGCGGCCGTCGGCCTCGCGCAGATAGACCGCATAGTGCTCACCCGCCTTCTGGCCCTCGGTGAAGGCGAGCAGGCGGTCGCCGGCCAGCGCGACCAGGGCCTCCAGGCCGGCGTTGCTGGCGGCTCCCGCGAGGCTGGGCGGCGCGTTGATGACCTGCGGCACGCCGTCCAGCTTGCCGGCCGGATAGCGCAGCAGGCGGTGGTTGCGCTCGAAGGCCACCACCAGGCTGCCGTCGTCGAGGCGGGCCAGCGCTTCGGCGTCCTGGTTGAACTTGCCGGTCAGCAGCAGGCCGCGCGGGTCGCGCAGCGGGCCGCGGCGCGCGTCGGTCATGCCGTCGAGGTGGCCGCGGCGGTCGTAGGTCAGGCGCGCCGTCAGCCACTGGCCCTGGTCGGTGATCGCGGTGATCTCCCGGCCGTCGGACGAGAGTTCGAGATCGGAGAGGCCGCCGAAAGCAGCGTCCGCCGAGGTGACGGCGAAGCCGCCGCGCCAGATGAGCCCGCCGACACGCGCCTGCGTGCGGTCCTCGGGATTGAGCGGCAGCGGCGTAACCTCGAGCGGCACCGCGGTCTGCGCCGCGACCGGCGCGCTCAGCGCGAAAAATAGTGCGAAGAGAAGCGCCGCGACCCGCAAGGTGCGCGCGGTCAGTGCAGCCGTTGGGCGCTGCGGCGCGGGCGGTGGGCCGGCGGCAGGGCGTTTTCTTCCTCGAACAGCTCGGCCAGCTTTTCCATCACCGTGCCGCCGAGTTGCTCGGCATCGACAATGGTGACCGCCCGGCGGTAGTAGCGGGTCACGTCGTGGCCGATGCCGATGGCCAGCAGCTCCACCGGCGAGCGGTTTTCGATGTAGGCGATGACGTCGCGCAGGTGGCGCTCCAGATAGTTGCCCGGGTTGACCGACAGCGTCGAGTCGTCGACCGGCGCGCCGTCGGAGATCACCATGAGGATGCGGCGCTGCTCGGGCCGGCCGATGAGCCGGTTGTGGGCCCAGAGCAGCGCCTCGCCGTCAATGTTCTCCTTCAGGATGCCCTCGCGCAGCATGAGGCCGAGGTTCTTGCGCGCGCGCCGCCAAGGCGCATCGGCGGCCTTGTAGACGATGTGGCGCAGGTCGTTGAGGCGCCCGGGGTTGGGCGGCTTGCCGCCGGCGATCCAGCGCTCGCGCGCCTGGCCGCCCTTCCACATGCGCGTGGTGAAGCCGAGAATCTCGACCTTGACGCCGCAGCGCTCCAGCGTGCGCGCCAGGATGTCGGCGCTCATGGCGGCGACGGTGATCGGCCGGCCGCGCATCGAGCCGGAATTGTCGATCAGCAGCGAGACCACGGTGTCGCGGAACTCGGTGTCGCGCTCCTGCTTGTAGGTCAGCGAGTGCATCGGGTTGACGATGACCCGGGCGAGGCGCGCGGTGTCCAGCATGCCTTCGTCCAGGTTGAAGTCCCAGGCGCGGGTCTGCATGGCGAGCAGGCGGCGCTGCAGCCGGTTGGCGAGCCGCGCGATGACGCCCTGCAGGTGGGCGAGCTGCTGGTCGAGCAGCTGGCGCAGGCGGCTGAGCTCGTCCGGATCGCAGAGCTCCTCGGCGTCGACGGTCTCGTCGAACTCGGTGGTGAAGGCGTGGTAGGGCGCACCGTCGCGGGCGTTGTGGCCGAACATGTCGGGCAGCTGCCCCGGTTTGCCCGGGTCTTCCTCGCCCTCGCCCTCCATCATGTCGGCTTCGGTCTCGGCCGCTTGCGGCTCGGCGTCCTCGGCCTGGTCGCCGTCGCTGTCCTCGCCGTCCATGGTGGTCGGCGTCTCGGCGCTCTCGTCGCCGTCGGTCTGGGTGCCGCTGTTGTCCTGCTCGGCGTCGTCCTGCTGCTGCTGGCTCTCGTCGTCGTCCTGCTCGAGCTCGTCCTCCAGGCCGATGTCGATGTCCAGGTGCTGCAGCATGTCGCGCACCTTCTCGGCGAACAGCGCCTGGTCCTCGACGCGCCGGCCGAGTTCCTTGATGTCCTGCAGAATCTCCGAGGTCATCAAAGGCCGCCAGAGGTCGATCACCGCGCGGGTCGAGGGCGGCGTCGGTGCGCCGGTCATGGCCTCGCGGGCCATGAGACGCAGCGCTTCGCTGAGCGGCACGTCGTCGCGGCTCTGGGCGCGGGACAGGCCGCGCACCCGGTACTGCTCCTCCAGCGCCGCATTGAGGTTCTGGGCGACGCCGGCCATGCGCTTCATGCCCAGCGCCTCGCAGCGCGCCTGCTCCACGGCATCGAAGATCTCGCGTGCCTCCTGCGAGCGCGGTCGCGAACTGGCGTGCAGGCCGCCGTCGTGGTGGCGCAGGCGCAGGGCCGCCGAATCGGCCTCGCCACGCACCAGGGCCGCGTCCTCCGGCGGCAGGTTGCGCGCCGGCAGCGTCACCTTGACTTCCTTGCCGACCAGCCCCTGGCCGCGCGGCGTGTAGGCGACGTTGATGTCGTCGCGCTCGGCGATGGCGCGCACCGTCGCGGCGGTGGTCCGCCGGAAGACGTCGAGCGGGTTCTCGGGCTGGCTCATGCGCGGTGTCCCAGGTGGCGCCTCAGGTGATGTGCGCCTTGACCCCGGATTCCGGCAGCTCGCTGCCGAAGCAACGCTGGTAGTACTCGGCGACGATGGGCCGCTCGATCTCGTCGCACTTGTTGAGGAAGGTCACGCGGAAGGCGAAGCCGACGTCGCCGAAGATGCGGGCGTTCTCCGCCCAGGTGATCACCGTGCGCGGCGACATCACGGTGGAGATGTCGCCGTTGATGAAGCCGCTGCGCGTCAGGTCGGCGAGCGCCACCATGGCGGCGATGGTCTCGCGTCCCTCGGCGGTGTCGTAGTCCGGCGACTTGGCCAGCGCGATCTCGACTTCCTCGTCGTGCGGCAGATAGTTCAGCGTGGCGACGATGTTCCAGCGGTCCATCTGGCCCTGGTTGATCTGCTGGGTGCCGTGGTAGAGGCCGGTGGTGTCGCCCAGGCCGATGGTGTTGGTGGTGGCGAAGAGGCGGAAGGCCGGGTGCGGGCGGATCACGCGGTTCTGGTCGAGCAGCGTCAGCTTGCCTTCGACCTCCAGCACGCGCTGGATGACGAACATCACGTCCGGACGGCCGGCGTCGTACTCGTCGAAGACAAGCGCGGTCGGGCGCTGCAGCGCCCAGGGCAGGAGGCCCTCGCGGAACTCGGTGATCTGCTTGCCGTCCTTCAGGACGATGGCGTCCTTGCCGACCAGGTCGATGCGGCTGATATGGCTGTCCAGGTTGATGCGGATGCAGGGCCAGTTGAGGCGCGCGGAGACCTGCTCGATATGGGTCGACTTGCCGGTGCCGTGGTAGCCCTGGATCATCACCCGGCGGTTATGGGCGAAGCCGGCCAGGATGGCGAGGGTGGTGTCGCGGTCGAAGCGGTAGGTCTCGTCGACGTCCGGCACGTAGTCGCTGGTCTGGCTGAAGGCCGGGACCTGCAGGTCACTGTCGATGCCGAAGGTCTGCCGCACCGAAACTTCGATGTCGGGGCCGCTGGTCGGCATATCGCTGCCGTCGGCCATGGTTTCTGCTGTCGCCATGAGGTAGGAATTCCGTCGTTCTGAAAATTGCGTCAAACGGCGCCAAGCCTGTTGAACATCACTCGAAGGCCGCCTTCAAGTCCGAATACGCCAAGTTGATGATTTTAAGCCGTTCCTCGGCACCGGCGTCGCCGCCGTTGGCGTCCGGGTGCAGTTCCTTGACCAGCGACTTGTAGCGCACTTTCACCTCGGCGAGCGTGGCGTCGGGGGCCAGTTCCAGGGTCCGGAGCGCCTTGGCCTGGCGCGAGTTCGTCGGAAAGCGGCCCCGGCTCTCCGCCTGCCCGGCGCTCTCCTCGGCGAAAAAACCGAAGGCGTCCCGGAAAGGTCTGTCCTGTGGGCCGGTCCTGCCACGTCCCAGGCCGTTCAGCGGCCAGGTGGGGCGCTGCCAGACCGCGTCGCGGCGGCGGATCTGCTCGATCGCCGCTTCGTCGAGGTCCTTGAAGTAGTCCCAGGCGAGATTGTACTCCCGCACGTGCTCCAGGCAGAACCAGTAGTAGCTGTCGAGGGCCTCGCGCGAGCGCGGCGCCCGGTGCAGCCCCTCCTCGGTGCAGCCGG
>JBFGUI010000225.1:0-6250 GCA_041565695.1 Kiloniellaceae bacterium | reverse complement strand
GGTTCGGAGGCGTAGAGCTCAGCGATGCATGATCTCGTCCTTGAGCGAATAGGCGATCGCCAGGACGTCCTTGCGCGTCGCGTCATCGATCCCGTGCTTTTCGAGCGTGGCGATGATGTCGTCCATCGCCGCCAGGTACTCCTCGGCGGAAATGTTCATGCCGCGATGGGCCTCTGGCATGCTCCGGCCGCCGTACTGCTCCGGCCCGCCGCTGCCGGCACCGAAGAAATCACAAAGATGCCGCTTGGCCGCGTCCAGCCGCTCCGGCTCTTCACGATAGGGCAGAAAACGCGCGTTGATCGTCGGATTGTTCATATGGGCTTCGACGGTATCGTCAACCAGGCTCGCAATGCCGGCAGCACCGCCGAGGCGCTGATAAAGAGTCTTATCCACCTAGATCCTCCACTCAACTGATCTCGCTCCAGTCAGGAAGCGCGCCCGCCGGGGACGGGGCGCCACTCCAGATGCCCGGCATGCTAGCCATCGCCACCGACTTCAGATAGTACAGTAGTTGTACCGGGAGAGGGGCCGCCAATATCGCGCCTCCCGCCTGCTTCGCAACGACGACAGATCAACAGACGGGGGACGAAGCATGACGCAACCAGGGTACAAGCAATTCTGTCCCGTCGCCATGGCGGCGGAGATTCTCTGCACACGCTGGACAATGGTGCTGCTGCGCGAGCTGATCGCCGGCTCAACACGGTTCAACGATCTGCGCCGCGGCGTGCCGAAGATGTCCCCGACCCTGCTGTCGCAACGGCTGAAGGACCTGGAAAGCGCCGGCATCGTGGAGCGAAAGCCGGTTCGCGGAAAAGATGGCGTGCTCGAGTATCGCCTGACCCCGGCGGGTCGCGACCTGCGGCCGGTCGTCGAAGCGTTCGGTTTCTGGGGACAGAGATGGGTCGAGTCGCAGCCGTCGCTGAACAATCTCGACGCCTCGCTGCTGATGTGGGACATGCGCCGGAACCTGAACCCGTCACCGCTGCCAAAGCAGCGCACGGTGGTTCAGTTCAACTACCCCGAACTCGCTGCCTCCAAGAGGGATTGGTGGCTGGTGATCGAGCCGCAGGGAGCCGTCGATCTCTGCTGGTCCGATCCCGGCTTCGAAGTGGATCTCTATGTGACAACCGACCTGAGGACGATGACGGCGATCTGGATGGGCCTGACAACAGTGGCCAAGGAGCGGGGTCGATTCCTCATGGAGGGGAACAAGCAGATTGCCCGGACGATGCAGTCCTGGCTGGGTCTCAGCCCCTTCGCAGTCGAGACGAAGAGGGCCGTTTAGCCGCGCCTGCCCCTTGTTCCGGGCGGGTCCGAGCCTCGACGCCCAGCAGGCAGCGGATGCCCCGGGCAGGCTGACGTCGCGCCTCCAGGGCCGGACTGCGGCTAAACGTGGTGTCGCCGCCTTTTCCGCCGGCAATCCCCGCAGGAAAATTAGGGTCGTCTTCGAGGGGCACTGACCGGTACACTGCCCGCAAATGGTCATACCAATTGGTTCGGGGAGCAGGCCAGCGCGGCCGCCCGGGCGAAGGTCCGGCCACTGGAGGAAAATGAAAGGCCAGGGAGGAGCGGGCGCCACGGGCGCGCCTGATCCCTAGAAAACCCTGCGCCGGAGGCAACGGAGAGAAATCTTATGGAGATGCGCGGCAAGCGCGTCCTCGTCTGCGACTGCGATTTCACCATGCCGCTGGAGGCCGCAGCGCTGACCCGCGCCTGCCAGGCGGTCGGCGCGGAAGGCAAGGCCGAGGTCAACACCCAGCTCTGCCGGGCCCAGCTCGGCAACTTCCAACGCGCCGTCATCGGCCAGCAGCCGGTGGTGGTCGCCTGCACCCAGGAAGCGCCGCTGTTCGCCGAACTGGCCACCGAGGACAACCCCGAGGCGGAGCTCGCCTTCGTCAACATCCGCGAGACCGCCGGCTGGTCGGCCGAGGCCAAGGCGGCGACGCCGAAGATCGCCGCCCTGCTGGCCGCCGCCATGGTCGAGGCGGAGCCGACGCCGCTGGTGGCGCTCGCCTCCCAGGGCGTCTGCCTGGTCTACGGCCGCGACGATCAGGCCATCGAGGCCGCCAAGCAGCTGGCCGGGCGCCTCGACGTCACCGTGCTGCTCAGCCAGCCCGGCGAGATCGTGCCGCCGCGCGTCATGGACGTGCCGATCTTCAAGGGCACCATCGTGGCCGCCAAGGGCCATCTCGGCGGCTTCGGCATCACGGTCAACGACTACGCGTCGGCAACCCCGTCCGGTCGTGATCGGCTCGGCTTCGACGACCCGAAGAACAACGCCTTTTCCGAGTGCGACCTGATCCTCGACCTGACCGGCGGGCAGCCGCTGTTCCCGGCCTGGGAGAAGCGCGACGGCTACCTGCGCCCCGACCCGGGCGACCCGGCGGCGGTGCAGCGCGCGCTCTTCGACATCGCCGACATGGTGGGCGAGTACGACAAGCCGCGCTACGTCAGCTACAAGGCCGAGATCTGCGCCCACTCGCGCAGCCGCAAGACCGGCTGCACGCGCTGCCTCGACGTCTGCCCGACCGGCGCCATCACGCCTGACGGCGACTACGTGCACATCGACCCGCAGGTCTGCGCCGGCTGCGGCTCCTGCGCCTCGGTCTGCCCGACCGGCGCGACCTCCTACCAGCTGCCGGCCGGCGACAGCCTCTTCGAGCGCCTGCGCGAGCTGCTCGCCGCCTACCGCAAGGCCGGCGGCAAGCGCGCCACCCTGCTGCTGCACGACGGCGGCTACGGCAGCGAGATGATCGGCCTCATGGCCCGCCTCGGGCGCGGCCTGCCGGCCCACGTCATCCCCTTCCCGCTCAACGAGATCACCCAGGTCGGCCTCGACTTCCTGGCCGCCGCCTTCGCCTACGGCGCCGGGCAGCTGGTCTTCCTGGCCGACCCGAAGAAGCGCGACGAGATGGCCGGCCTGGCCGGGCAGATCGGCCTCGCCGAGACGCTTGTCAGCGGCCTCGGCTACGGCGGCGGGCGCATCCACGTGATCGACGACATGGATCCCGACGCGGTGGAAGCGCAGCTCTACGGCCTGGCCGCGCCGGAAAAACCGATCACGCCGGGCAGCTTCCTGCCGCTCGGCGGCAAGCGCAGCCGCGCCTTCCTCGCCCTGCGCCACCTGCACGAAAAGGCGCCGGAGCCGGTCGACATCCTGCCGCTGGCACCCGGCGCGCCCTTCGGCCGGGTCAAGATCGACACCGAGGGCTGCACCCTCTGCCTGGCCTGCGTCTCCGCCTGCCCCACCTCGGCCCTGCTCGACGACGAGAACCGGCCCTGGCTCGGCTTCAAGGAGGACGCCTGCGTGCAGTGCGGCCTGTGCCGCAACACCTGCCCGGAAAAGGTCATCACCCTGGAGCCGCGGCTCAACTTCACCGGTGAGGCGATGAGCGCCGTCACCCTGAACGAGGAAGAGCCCTTCGAGTGCATCCGCTGCGGTAAGCCCTTCGGCGTGCGCAAGTCGATCGAGCGCATCGCCGAGCAGCTCGCCGGCAAGCACTCCATGTTCCAGGACTCTGGTCAGATCGACCGCATCAAGATGTGCGAGGACTGCCGCGTGACCGTGCAGTTCGAGACCGGCGACAATCCCTTCCAGATGGGCACGCGTCCGCGCATCCGCACCACCGACGACGACCTGCGCGAACGCGAGATCGAGGAAGCCCGCGCCAAGGTCAAGGCCGAGCGGGCGGCCGGCACGGGGGGCAACGGCGCGGACGAAAGCTGAGCGCCTTGAGAAGCGCTTAACCTTCGCGCCCTAGACTCCGGGCCTTTGAGATAGACTGCGGGCCAGCATGACCGAGCTCGACCCCTTCCTGAACGCTTTTCGCGACGACCTGGCCGACGCCCGCCTGAAGGAGCAGGTGGCGGCGCCGCGCTACGTCGAGGGACGGCTCGCCGGCGTGGTGCGCGGGATCGCCGATCTGCGCCGCCGGCCCGAGGCGCAGGCGCCGCTGGACAGCCAGCTGCTGTTTGGCGAGCGCGTGCGGGTCTTCGACGAGTCCGACGGCTGGGCCTGGGTGCAGAACGAGACCGACGGCTATGTCGGCTACGTGAAGGCCGCGGCGCTGGGCGCGCCGGTCGAGGATCCGACCCACCGCCTGCGCGCCCTGCGCTCCTTCCTCTTTCCCGAGCCGAACCTGAAGGCGCCGCCGCTCGACTGCCTTTCCATCGCCAGTCCGGTCAAGGTGGTCGGCAGCAAGGACGGCTACAGCGAGATCGCCGGCGGCGGCTGGCTCTACAGCCGGCACCTGCAGCCGCTCGGCGAGGCCAGCCCGGACTTCGTCGCCACGGCGCTGGAGTTCCTCGGCGCGCCCTACTACTGGGGCGGGCGCTCTTCCGTCGGCCTCGACTGCTCGACCCTGGTGCAGCTCTCGCTGGCCTGCGCCGGCCAGGCGGTGCGGCGCGATTCCTACCAGCAGGCGACCACCCTCGGCGAGGCGCTCAACGGCCTGCCCGGCGAAGTCGCCCTGCAGCGCGGCGACCTGGTCTACTCCCCCGGGCACGTCGCCATCATGCTGGACGACGCCCACGTGGTGCACGCCAACGGCTTTACCATGTCGGTCGCCATCGAGCGCCTCGACTCCCTGGAAACCCGCGTCAAGGCCGAGACCGACGGCAAGGGTTTCACCTGCGTGCGGCGGATCGGTCTCTAGCTGGCTGCTAGCGCGGCGGCGGGCCACTGCCGCCGCCCAGCTGGGCCTGGCAGAGGGCCTCGGCCCGGCTCTTGAACAGGCTGGCCTGCGCGGCCGTGATGGTGCCCTCGGCCACCATGGCGTCGATGTCCTTGGCCCGCTCGGCCAGGCAGAGGGCGACCGGGTCGTCCGCCGCCGCCTCGGCGGCTTCCGGCGGAAAGATATCGTCGCGGTGCATGAAGGCCAGGGCGGCGCCCATGAGCAGCGCCACCCCGACCGCACAGAGGCGGGCGATCGGGCGGTCCAGAAAAGAGACCTCTGGGGACGGGGCGTTCATGGCGCTGGATGCTAATCCGCCCCCCGCCCCCGGGCAACAGGCGAAATCACGCCCAACCGCCGGGAAAGCCTAGATATTCCGGCAGGATAGCCCTAGAAATCTTGGGGGCGAAACGGCGGGCCGCTGTACCTATACTGGACAGCCCGCTATAGTCGGAGGCATCGGGTCCCGCGACACAAGCGGGAGCGTTTTTTGGGTTGGGAGACTCTTGATGGCCGAGATGATCGATCCCTTCGGCAGGGCGATCACCTACCTGCGCGTTTCGGTGACGGACCGCTGCGACTTCCGCTGCCGCTACTGCATGGCGGAAGACATGACCTTCCTGCCCAAGAAAGAGATCCTCTCCCTGGAGGAGCTCGACCGCGTGTGCAGCGCCTTCGTGCGCCACGGCGTGAAGAAGCTGCGCATGACCGGCGGCGAGCCGCTGGTGCGCCGCGACATCATGAAGCTGTTCCGCTCGCTGTCGCGCCACCTGGCGAGCGGCGACCTGGAGGAGCTGACGCTGACCACCAACGGCAGCCAGCTGGCCCGCTTCGCCCACGAGCTCGCCGACCTCGGCGTCAAGCGCGTCAACGTCTCGCTCGACACCCTCGATCCCGACAAGTTCGTCGCCATCACCCGCTGGGGCAAGCTCGACAAGGTGATGGAGGGCCTGGAGGCGGCCAAGGACGCCGGTCTGCAGGTCAAGATCAACGCCGTCGCGCTCAAGGGCGTCAACGACGACGAGGTCGACAAGCTCATCGCCTGGTGCGGCGACGAGGGCTATGACCTGACCTTCATCGAGGTCATGCCGATGGGCGACATCGGCGAGCAGCGCATCGACCAGTACTGGCCGCTGTCCATGCTGCGCGCCCGGCTGGCCGAGAACTGGACCCTGGAAGAGATCGACTACCGCACCGGCGGGCCGGCGCGCTACATGCGCGTCAAGGAGACCGGCGGGCGTCTCGGCTTCATCACGCCGATGACCCATAACTTCTGCGAAAGCTGCAACCGGGTGCGCCTGACCTGCACCGGCACGCTCTACATGTGCCTGGGCCAGGAGGACGCCGCCGACCTGCGCGCGCCGCTGCGCGCCAGCGACGACGACACCCTGCTGGAGCAGGCCATCCGCGCGGCCATCGGCCGCAAGCCCAAGGGCCACGACTTCATCATCGACCGCCGCCGCAGGCAGCCCGCCGTCTCCCGCCACATGAGCGTCACGGGCGGCTGAGCGGCGACAGCGGGCAGCCCCCTCACCCTCCCGCTTCGCGGGTCCCTCCCTCTCCCCGGCGGGGAGTGG
>JBFGUI010000224.1:0-6318 GCA_041565695.1 Kiloniellaceae bacterium | reverse complement strand
GCGTTCTTCTTGCCCTGCTCGAACATGTCGCGCACGCGGCTGGCGCCGACACCGACGAACATCTCGACGAAGTCGGAGCCGGAAATCGTGAAGAAGGGCACGTTGGCCTCGCCGGCGATGGCGCGGGCCAACAGGGTCTTACCGGTGCCCGGCGGGCCGACCAGCAGGCAGCCCTTGGGGATCTTGCCGCCGAGGCGCTGGAACTTCTGCGGGTCGCGCAGGAACTCGACGACCTCCTCCAGCTCCTGCTTGGCCTCGTCGATGCCGGCGACGTCGTCGAAGGTGACGCGGCCGACCTTCTCGGTCAGGAGGCGCGCCTTGGACTTGCCGAAGCCCATGGCCTTGCCGCCGCCTCCCTGCATCTGACGCATGAAGAAGATCCACACGCCGATGAGCAGCAGCATCGGGAACCAGGTGATGAGGATGTTCAGCAGGGTGTTGTTGTTGTCTTCCGCCTTCACCTCGAAAACCACGCCGCCTTCGCGCAGGGTCGGGATCAGGCCATCGAGGTTGTCGGTGCCGCGGGTGATGAAGTTGCGGCCGCTGGCGTCGGTGCCGGTTATCTCGCTGCCCTGGATGGTCACGTTCTTGACCTCGCCCTGGGCGACGTTGTCCAGGAAGACGGAATAGGGAATTTCCGCCTGCTGGCCGCGGTTCATGTTGTTCTGGAAGAAGTTGAACAACGCAAACAGCAGCAGGACGATAATGATCCAGAGCGCTGCATTTCGGCTGAAATTCACGGCGAAACCCCTGTTGAGCGTCCGGACAGCACAACTGCCCGGGCGGCCGCCCGGCCGCCTGACTCAAAAGATAATGCGCCGCGCGGTCTAAACAACCGTAAAAGCGGGGGAAGTTAACCCATTTGACGGGGCAAAGCGGCAGAGTTTCAACCGCTTGGCCGTCCGCTGGTCCCGGAAATAGCCCACAGGTGGCACCGCGGCCAGCCCCTGCCCGTCGCGGATCGCCGGCAGGGCGCCGCGCGCGGCACTGGGGATGCGGGCGGCCCGCCCCCCTGCGCCCGCCGCTTCCAGGGCCTCTTTCAGGCTGCGCCAGCCGGCGCTGCCCAGCGGGCCGACGGTGACCGCCTCCCCGGCGTCGGCGCCGCGCGCCAGCCTGATCTCGAAGCGGCCGTCCCACAAGAGCGCGCTACCCGGCTTGAGGGCGGCGGCTTCGCTGCGCCCGGCCTCGCGCACGATGAGCCAGCGGCCCTTCCGCGGCAGGATACGGCAGCCGCCCAGGGTGACGCCGCGGGCGAGGCCGTCACGCAGCTGCGCATGCAGCCGCTCGAGGCGCGCCAGGCGCGGGGTGTAGTCGCAGCCACCCACCGCCATGAGGCAGCGCGCCAGGGCGCGCAGCGAGACCTCGTCGCTGTGGCGCGCCAGTTCTGCCGGGTCGAGCTCGAGGAAGCCGGCCGGGTCGGGGCGCACCGCGCGGGCCAGCACCGCGGCCACGTCGGCCTCGATGGCGGCGCGGGCGCGGCCCAGGTTGTGGGTCGCGCTGCCGAGCCGCGCCGGCGTCATGCCCTCGCCGGCCAGATCCGGCAGCAGGCGGCGCAGGCGCACCCGCGCATAGGCGCTGTCGTCGTTGCTGGGATCCTCGACCCAGTCGAGCCCCCGCGCCTCCAGCGTCGCGACCAGCGCCGTCTTGGGCAGGTCGAGCAGCGGGCGCAGCAGGCGCAGGCCGCTGGTCTCGCTGACCGGCGCCATGGCGGCGAGACCGTCGAGGCCGCTGCCGCGCCCGAGGCGCAGCAGGAAGGTTTCGGCCTGATCTTCCAGGTGATGGGCGAGGGCGAGGTGAAAGATGCCGCGGTTCTCGCAGGCCCCGAGCAGCAGGTCGTAGCGGGCGGTCCGCGCCGCGGCCTGGCGCGAGGCCGCGGGGTTCTTCGGCGGTTTGGGGTGCTTCCAGCGCAGGATGTGGTGGGCGATCCCGCGTTCCTTCAGCAGCCGCGCCACCCAGGCAGCTTCCGCGGCCGAGCCGGCCCGCAAGCCGTGGTCCACCGTGAAGACGGTCAGCCGCCCGCCCTGCGCGGCCAGCCAGTCCTGCAGCAGGACCGCCAGGGCGAGGCTGTCGGGGCCGCCGGAAACCGCGGCGGCGATGTGCGGCCGCGGCTCGAAGGGTCCGAGGGCCGCCATGCGGCGGGCGAAGTCCTCAGCGATGACGGCACTCGTCACCTCGCCTGCTCCTGCCGTGCCGCCGCGCTCAGCGGCAGCCGAGGCGCTGCGATTCGCGCTGCGCGCGCGACAGAATGGTTGCCGGCGCGGAGGCATAGCGGTCGAGCAGCACGTTGAAGGTGCCGCAGGCATCCTGGGTGCTGCCGAGGGAGGCCAGCGACATGCCGAGCTTCAGCAGGTTGTCCGGGGCCTTGGAGTTGTTGGGATAGGCCTCGAAGCCCTCCGCGAAGGTCACTGCCGCCTGCTGATAGTTGCCGCGCACGTAGAAGGTCTCGCCGAGCCAGTACTTGGCGTTGCCGGCCAGGGGGTCGTTGGGATTCTGCTGCAGGAAGGCGGAAAAGGCCTGCTCGGCGCCGGCATAGTTGGCCTGGCGCAGCAGGCCGAAGGCGAAGTCGTACTGCTCCTGCGGCGAGCCCGCGGGCAGCACCGAGGCTGCCGGTGGCACCGCCGCGGTCTGCTCGGTCGCCGGCGCCTGCCCCGCGAACTGTGTCTGCGCGGCCTCGGTGGCCTGATCGCGCTGGAAGGCATTGAGATCGGTCTCGCTGATCGTGCCGAGGGTGCCCGGCTGCGGCGGCGAGGCGACACCGGCCTGCGGGCCCGGTGCCGCCGGTTCGGCGACCTGCCCGCCGACCACCGGCTGGTCGGCCATCGTGCCGCCCTGCGGCGCAGCGCCGGCCATGGGCATCCGGCCGCCCTCTTCCAGGTTGCGCAGGCGCAGGTCGACGTCGGCGACCAGCCTGTCGAGGCGGTCGGAGACGCTCTGCATGCGGAAGGTCATGTCCTCGACCCGCCCGGTCAGGTCCTGGATCTGCACCTCCAGCTGGTCGACCTGCAGCTGCAGGCGTGCCGCCTGAGTGGGCGCCAGGCCGCCGCCACCGCCGGCCGCCGCACCGGCGGCGGGCGGTGGCGCACCGCCGTAGACCTGGCGCTGCAGGTCGGAGACCTCGCGCTGCAGGCGCTGCAGCTGGTCGTCGACACTCTGCGCCACGGCCGGCTGCAGGGCGCCGGCCAGGAGGCTGCCGAGGAGCACCGCCGGCGCGAGGGTCGCGGCGCCGCGGCGCAGCAGGGTTTCGAAAGGCAGGCTGCGGAGCGTCGTGGTCATCGCTCTTTCCTCCGCTTGGTCGCTGGTCCCGGATGGCCGGGGCCGTCTTGCGTGACAGGTTTTCATGTCATCTTTATGGCGCAGTTGGCCGGGCGAGGCCAGAACCGCGGCACCCAAGAATTCATGAGTTCAGGCCAAACCCCGGTGCCAGAGACGCGAAACCCCGCCCGGCCTTGCGAAATTCGCGCAGCCGGGCGGGGTTCTCACGACGTTACGGCGTCGAATGCGCCTTAGTTCACAACGAAGACGCCGCGGCGGTTCTGGGCCCAGGCGGAATCGTTGGAGCCGAGCACGGCCGGGCGCTCCTCACCGTAGCTCACGCTGGAGAGGCGGGCCGGGTTGATGCCCAGCGCAACCAGGTAGTCACGCACCGAGTTGGCGCGGCGCTCACCGAGGGCGAGGTTGTACTCGCGCGTGCCGCGCTCGTCGCAGTGGCCCTCGATGGTCAGCGTCACCGACGGGTTGGCATCCAGCCAGGCCGCGAGGGCCTCGACCGTGCCACGCTGGTCGGGACGGATGTTGTACTTGTCGTAGTCGAAGAAGACGCGGTCGCCGACCTCAACGGTCAGAGCCTCCTGCGACCCCGGAGGCGGGCCCGGAATCGTGCTCGGCGTGGTCGGCTGGGTCGTCTGCTGGGTGGTGCCCGTTCCGCTGGAGCCAGTGCCGGACGTGGTAGACGCCTCTTCAGATGGCGTAGAACACGCCGCGAGCAACAACGCCGCAGCGAAAGTCATAACAAGGGAAAAGCGCATATTCTGCCCTCTCAAACACATCCCCGGATTTTTGGATTTGAGGCTGACCTGCCACCGGTGATTAACAGGTCACGCCTGCTTGATATGGCCCCCCAACATCGGCATCTAACAGCCGAAAATGGTTAACGGACTATACCGACGGCCCCCTAGGGAATCAAGGGGGACCAGGCCGGATCTGAGCCGTCCAGAGGCGTCACAAGCTCGCGCTCATTGAAACCTGTGAGGTCAATTGTAAAGATCTTACTAGTGATCCTGCCGCGCGAGTCCGCGCGGCTGGTACGGAAGTACGACAGGACCCGCCCGTTGGGGGCCCAGGTCGGCGCTTCCACGTTGTAATCCCTGACCAGCATGCGTTCGCCGGAACCGTCCGTGCGCATCACGCCGATGTAGAATTCACCTGCATGCTGGCGTGTGAAGGCGATGAGGTCGCCGCGCGGCGACCATACCGGCGTGTAGTAGTAGCCCTGGCCGCGGCTGATCCGCTGCACGTTGCTGCCGTCGCGGTTCATGATGTAGAGCTGCGGCCGGCCGCCACGGTCGGAATTGAATACGACCTGCCGCGAGTCCGGCGAGAAGGACGGCGAGGTGTCGATCGCCGGATGGTTCGTCAGCCGGGTCTGGCGCCGGGTGCGCAGGTCAACGGAGTAGATCTCCGAGTTGCCGTCCTTGGCCATGGAGAGGATGACCTCGTTGCCCTCGCTGGAGAAGCGCGGCGCGAAGGTCATGCCCGGGAACTCCCCGAGCACCTCCTGCTGGCCGGTGTTCAGGTTGAACAGGTAGACCCGCGGTACCTCGGCCCGGCCGTTGGACTGATAGGCCATGTAGGTGATCTCGCGGGTCGAGGGCGAGAAGCGCGGCGTCAGCACCAGCTCGTTGCCGGAGGTCAGGAAGCGGTGGTTCTCGCCGTCCTGGTCCATGATCGCCAGGCGCTTGATGCGGCGGTTCTGCGGTCCCTGCTCGGCGACGTAGACGATCTGCGTCGTGAAGTAGCCCGACTCGCCGGTCAGGCGCTGGTAGATCTGGTCGGAGATGCGGTGCGCGATGTTGCGCCAGTTGGCCGGCGTGGTGGTGTACTGCAACCCGGACATCTGTGCTTCGGCATAGACGTCCCAGAGGCGGAACTGCACCTGCATGCGCCCGTCGCCCTGCAGCTGCACGTTGCCGGCGACCAGGGCATCGGCGTTGATCAGGCGCCAGTCGCCGAAGCGCGGCCCGTTGCGCAGGCTGGCGACGTCCTGGATGAAGGCGCGCTTGTCGACCGGCCGGAACAGGCCGCTGCGCTCCAGGTTGGCGGCGATCACCCCGGCGATGTCGGCGCCCAGCTTGGCCTCCTCCGGCACCTGGCCGTAGAGGTCGGTGATCGCGATCGGCAGCGGCTTCACGAAGCCTTGTTCGATGTTCACGTTGAGCTCGGCGCGGGCCGGCAGGCCGGCAATAAGCAGCAGGGCGGCGGCAAGCCAGCCTGCAAGCTGCGGCACCAGGGTGTGACGTGGCCCGGTCGGACGGGATTTGAAGCGCTGCATCGACATCATGATCCGAACATCTCTCTCGGGTTGAAGGTGAGCTTCATCTGCTTCCATTCGGCATATTGTGCAAGGGGCAGTTGGAAGGGACTGCACCTCAGGATGGCGCGCACGGCATTCTCCGCCGCGCTGCGGAAATAGGCGTCGCGGTTCATCCGCGTGGCGTCGATCACCTGCGGCTGGCCGATGACCCGGCCGTCGGCGGCGAGGTTGACGGCGACCTCGACGATCAGGTCCTCGGCGCGGCGCGCCCCGGGATCGAGGCTCCAGCAGCGCTTGATCTGGTCCTGCACGGACTTCTCCAGCTGCTGGCGCTGTACCGCGGAGATTTTCGGCTTCTCGGCGACCTGCGGCGCGCGCGCCGGCTGCTCGCGCTGACGGGTCGGCTGGTCCTTCAGCTTCTCGACGTTCTTCAGGATCGAAGCCAGGGGATCTTCCGGCTTGGGTTCTTCCTTCTTCTCCGGCTCGGCCTGCTGGGCCATCTGCACCCGCGGCTTGGGCCTCGGCTTGGGCGGCGGCGCCTTGGTCTCGGGTTCCGGCTCGGGCTCGGGTTCCGGCTCGGGCTCCGGTTCCGGCTCGGGCTCGGGAGCAGGCACCGGCTCCGGTTCGGGCTCGGGCTGGGGCTGCGGCTCCGGGACCGGTTCGGGTTCCGGCGCCGGCTCGGGCTCGCGCACCGGTTCCGGCTCCGGAACCGGCGCCGGCTCCGGCGTCGGCGCCTCGGCCACCTCGGGCTCCGGCTCCGGCGCCTGCTCCGGTGCCTGGTTGACCGG
>JBFGUI010000223.1:0-6319 GCA_041565695.1 Kiloniellaceae bacterium | reverse complement strand
TGATCAGCCGGGAGATCCTGCCCAACGCCTCGGCGCCGCTGGTCGCCGAGTTCGGATTACGCTTCTGCTTCGTCTTCCTGATGATCTCGGCGCTGTCGTTCCTCGGGCTGGGGATCCAGCCTCCAACGGCAGACTGGGGTTCCATGGTGCGAGACAATGCAACACTGATCACCTTCGGCGACATCACGCCGCTGCTGCCGGCCGGCGCGATCGCGCTGCTCACCGTTGCGGTGAATTTCGTCGTTGACTGGATGCTGCATCGCGCCAGCGGGCTGAAGGAATGACGCTATGAACGACAGCGCCAATGAGAAACCGGTCCTGCTGACGATCCGCGACCTGCGCATCGAGGGACGCGCCGACGAGACCTGGACCGAGATCGTCAAGGGCGTCGACCTGACCCTGCGCCGCGGCGAGGTGCTGGGGCTGATCGGCGAATCCGGCGCGGGCAAGTCGACGGTGGGGCTGGCGGCCATGGGCTTTACGCGCGACGGCTGCCGCATCACCGGCGGCACCATCGACTTCGACGGCATCGACCTGCGGAAGGCGCCGGAATCCGAGCGCCGCTCCCTGCGCGGCCGGCGGATCGCCTATGTCGCGCAGTCGGCCGCGGCGAGTTTCAATCCGGCGCACCGGCTGATGGACCAGTACTGCGAGGCACCGGTGCAGCACCACGTCATGTCGCGGGCCGAAGCCGAGCGCGACGCGGTGGAGCTCTACCGCCGCATGCGCCTGCCCAACCCGCAGGACATCGGCTTCCGCTATCCCCACCAGGTCTCCGGCGGGCAGCTGCAGCGCGCCATGACCGCCATGGCCATGGCCTGTCGCCCCGACCTGATCATTTTCGACGAGCCGACCACGGCGCTGGACGTTACCACCCAGATCGAGGTGCTCTCGGCGATCCGCGACATCGTCGAGCAGTTCGACACGGCGGCGATCTACATCACCCACGACCTGGCCGTGGTGGCGCAGATGGCCGACCACATCAAGGTGCTGCTGCGCGGCGAGGAGGTCGAGGAGGCAGATACCCGCACCATGCTGGCCGCACCGCGCGAGGACTACACCAAGTCGCTCTGGGCGGTGCGCAGCTACCAGCGGCCGGAGCAGCCGCCGGCGCCGACCGGCGAGGTGCCGGTGGTCGCCGTGCGCGGGGTCACCGCGGCCTACGGCAAGTTCCCGGTGCTGCACGACGTCAGCTTCGAGATCCACAAGCGGCGCACCGTCGCGGTGGTCGGCGAGTCGGGCAGCGGCAAGTCGACGGCGGCGCGCGTCATCACCGGTCTGCTGCCGCCGCTCGAGGGCGAGGTGCAGTTCGACGGCAAGACCCTGCCGCCGGACTACCGTAGCCGCAGCAAGGATCAGCTGCGCCAGGCCCAGATGATCTACCAGATGGCGGATACTGCGCTCAATCCCAAGCACCGGATCCGCGAGATCATCGGCCGGCCGGTGGAGTTCTACCTCGGCCTGCGCGGCGGGAAGCTGCGCGAGCGCATCCGCGAGCTGCTGCGGCTCATCGAGCTGGAGCCCGACCAGTTCATCGACCGCCTGCCCTCGGAGCTGTCCGGCGGCCAGAAGCAGCGTATCGGCATCGCCCGGGCGCTGGCCGCCGAGCCGCAGTTCATCATCTGCGACGAGGTCACCTCGGCGCTCGACCAGCTGGTCGCCGAGGGGATCCTGAAGCTGCTCGACCGGCTGCAGAGCGAGTTCGACCTGGCTTACATGTTCATCACCCACGACCTGGCCACAGTGCGTGCCATCGCCGACGAGGTGGTCGTCATGAAGGACGGCAAGGTGGTGGAGAAGGGCGGCAAGTCGGAGATGTTCCGCCCGCCGCACGATCCCTACACCGAGCTGCTGCTGTCCTCGGTGCCGGAGATGGACCCCGACTGGCTGACCCGCCTGCTGGCGCAGCGCGCCGGCGCCTAGGCGTCGCGGGCGGCCGCGGCCTCGGCCAGGATCCAGTCGCGGAACACCGCGGCGTCGGGATGCTCCGAGCCGTCGGCCGGCGCGATCATGTGAAAGGCCTCTCGGATCGGCACCGCGAGATCGAAGGGCCTGACCAGGCGGCCCGCCGCGATCTCCAGGGCCGACATGGAGGTCCGTCCCAGCGCCACGCCGCCGCCGCAGGCGGCGACCTCGAAGGCGAGCAGCGAGGAATCGAACTGGATGCCCTCGCCGGCGTTGACCTGGGTGACCCTGGCAGCTTTCAGCCAGGTGGCCCAGCCTTCCTCGTAGCCCAGCACGTGCAGCAGGCGCTGGTGCTGCAGTTCGGCCGGCGTCTTCAGCGCGGCGCACAGCGCCGGCGCGCAGAGCGGCTCCAGCTTCTCCCAGGTCAGCTGGTCGGAGCGGAAGCCGGGCCACCTGCCGCTGCCGTAGCGGATGTCCAGGTCGAAGCGCTCCTTGTCGAACTCCTCGCCCCAGACGCTGGAGACCAGCCGCACCGGCGTCTTCGGGTACTGTTCGAAGAAGCGCGGCAGGCGCGGCGCGACCCAGTTGACGGAAAAGCCCACCGTCGCCCGCACGGTCAGCACCTCCGAGCGGCGGTTGCCGAAGGTCTCCTCGGTGCCCTCGCTGAGGCGCTCGAAGGCGTCGCGCACCTTGGGCAGGTAGGCGGCGCCGATCTTGGTGAGGACCAGGCTGCGCGGCTTGCGGTGGAACAGCGGCTCGCGCAGGTGCTGCTCGAGCAGCTTCACCTGCTTGCTGACTGCCGCCTGCGTCAGGTTGAGCTCGGCCGCGGCGTGGGTGAAGCTCAGATGACGCGCCGAGGCCTCGAAGGCCCGCAGCCAGGGCAGGGGGGGAAAGCGGTGCACCATGTCAAACCCGGCCATAACAGAAAAAGCGGCATTTCCCCCTACCGCGCCGGCCGGCCGGTCGTCAATCGCCGTCGAGGCGGCGGCGCCGCGCCGCCGGGAATCCCCCGTTTTCGTCGGGCTCAGCGGGCGAATTCGTCAATTGCCGGGCGCCGGGCGGCGGGGGCAGACTGGCCCGATACCGCGGGCGTTCGGGCCGGCGGGTCCCTTCGGCGGCGAGGCTCCACGGCGTCATGACGCAGGCCTATCCATACCCTCTGCTGATCCGGCACCTGCTGCACACGCCGCTCGCCAACGCGCCGGAGCAGGTCATCGTCCACGCCGACGTCAGCCGCTACTCCTACCGCGATTTCATGGGCCGCATCGGGCGCTTGGCCGGCGCGCTCACCGGCCTCGGCCTGGGGCAGGGCAGCGTGGTGGCGGTGATGGACTGGGACAGCCACCGCTATTTCGAGTGCTTCTTCGCCGTGCCGATGATCGGGGCGACGCTGCACACGGTGAACGTGCGGCTCTCGCCGGAGCAGATCCTCTACACCATCAATCATGCCGAGGACGACGTCATCCTGGTGCACGAGGATTTCGCGCCGCTGCTGGCGCAGATCCTGCCGCGGATCACGCGCCCGCTGCGGCTCGTCCTGCTGCAGGACCGCGCCGCAGAGGCGCCGGCCGGGCTGGACTTCGCCGGCGAATACGAGGCGCTGCTCGCCGCCGCCGCGCCTGACTTCGCCTTCGCGGACTTCGACGAGAACACCCGCGCAACGCTGTTCTACACCACCGGGACCACCGGCGACCCGAAGGGCGTCAGCTATTCGCACCGCCAGCTGGTGCTGCACTCGCTCGGCGTGGCCGCCGGTCTGGGGCCGGTGCCCGGCCAGGGCGGCGTGCACCGCGGCGACGTCTACATGCCGATCACGCCGCTGTTCCACGTCCACGGCTGGGGCTTTCCCTACGTGGCGACGCTGCTCGGTCTGAAGCAGGTCTATCCGGGGCGCTACGAGCCGGCCAGGCTGCTGCGCCTGATCGCCGAGCACGGCGTCACCTTCTCGCACTGCGTGCCGACCATTCTCGGCATGCTGCTGAACGCGCCGGAGGCTGCGGCCACGGACCTCACCCGCTGGAAGGTGATCATCGGCGGCTCGGCCCTGCCGCAGGGGCTGGCCGAGGCGGCCCTGGCCCGCGGCATCGATGTCCATGCCGCCTACGGCTTGTCGGAGACCTGCCCCTTCCTGACCGCCGCCGACATGGCCGCCTCGCAGGCCGAGGGCGCGACGGCCAGCGTTCGGATCCCCGCCGGCAAGGCGGCGCCGCTGGTCGAGCTGCGCGTGGTCGACGCCGAGATGCGGGACCTGCCGCACGACGGCGCGACCGCCGGCGAGGTGGTGGTCCGCGCCCCCTGGCTGACGCAGGGCTATGTCAAGGACCCCGCGGGCAGCGCGGCGCTGTGGCGCGGCGGCTATCTGCACACCGGCGATGTCGGACACATCGACTCCGGCGGCACCCTCAGGATCACCGACCGCATCAAGGACGTCATCAAGTCGGGCGGCGAGTGGATCTCCTCGCTCGACCTGGAGAGCATCGCCAGCCTGGTGGAGGGCGTCGCCGAGGTGGCGGCCGTCGGGCTGCCCGACGAGAAGTGGGGCGAGCGGCCCTGTCTCGTCGTGGTGGCGGCGGCCGGCGCTGAACACCCTCCGGTCGAGGCCGGCATCCGCGCCAGGATCGACGACAGCATCGCGCAGGGGCGGCTGTCGAAATGGGCCGCGCCGGAGCGGGTGGTCTTCGTCGCGGGCCTGCCCAAGACCAGCGTCGGCAAGCTCGACAAGAAGGCGCTGCGCAGCACCCTGGCGGCGCAATGAACCCTCTCCCCGTTCCAGCGAAGTCCAGCAGAGGAAGGACCTGACATCTTGTTCGGCATCTCTCCGTCGGCGCGGCTGCGTCCGTCGCCCTTCTTCGAGTCCACGGTGGCCGAGGGTGTGACCTCCTTCACCACTTATAACAATATGCTCATGCCGACCGGCTACGGCGATCCGGAGGCGGAGTACTGGCGCATCATCAAGGGGGCCTCGCTGTGGGACGTGGCCTGCGAGCGGCAGGTCGAGCTGACCGGGCCCGACGCCGGCAGGCTGGCGCAGATCCTCTCGCCGCGCGATCTCTCGAAGTGCCGCATCGGCCAGGGCAAGTACGTGGCGCTGTGCAATCACCAGGGCGTGCTGATCAACGATCCGATCCTGCTGAAGCTGGCCGAGGACCGGTACTGGCTCTCCATCGCCGACAGCAACATCTGGTTCTGGGCCAGGGCCGTCGCCGCCGAGCGCGGGCTCGATGTCGCGGTCGGCGAGCCCGACGTCTCGCCCCTGGCGGTCCAGGGGCCCAAGGCGGAGGACGTCGTCGCCGCGGTGTTCGGCGACTGGGTGCGCGAGCTGAAATACTTCTGGTTCCGCGAGACCGAAATCGAGGGCATTCCCGTCGCCGTCGCCCGCTCGGGCTGGTCCAAGCAGGGCGGCTTCGAGATCTACCTGATGGACGGCAGCAAGGGCGCGGCGCTGTGGAACCTCGTCAAGGAGGCGGGCCGCCCCTTGGGCATCGGGCCCGGCTATCCGAACCTCACGGAGCGGGTGGAAAGCGGGCTGCTGTCCTACGGCGGCGATACCGACGAGCGCACCAGTCCCTTCGAGGTGCGGCTCGGCCGCTATGTCGATCTCGACGTGCCCGACGACGTGGTCGGCATCGCGGCGCTGCGGCGCACCGCCGCGGCGGGGCCGCAGCGCCACCAGCTGGGCGTCGTGCTGGAGGATGGCGCGCCGCTGGGGCCGTCCTTCCGCTGGTTCGACATCCTGGCCGACGGGGTCAAGGTCGGCGACATGACCAACCGCACCTGGTCCTACCGCCTGGAACAGAACATCGGCTTCGCGCTGGTCTCCACCGGGCTTGCGGCCGGCGACGAGGTCACGGTGGCCATGGACGGGACGACGCAAAGCGGCATCCTCCGTGAACTCCCGTTTCTCTGATGGATGAGGGGAATATTTTCTCTTCCCATTTCTGTCGCCGAACCGGTGCGCCGCCACGCTCGTAAGTAGCCTGTTAACCATAATGGCGCTATGTTTCGCGGCGATCTTGGGACGACAGCTTGTCGCCCCGAGAACGCGAACTCGCCGCTGATTCGAAGCCGCTTCCAGGTGTAGTGGGAGGGGCGCCTCCTCCGGTGGCTGCCAGGGGACCATTGCATGACCAACCCACAGCCGAAACCCAGCCCGCCCGCAAAGGGGACACGGGATCCTTGGGTGACGGCCTATGCCGCCTGGATCATCCGCTGGCGCTGGCTGGTCCTGCTGGCCTGCCTGGTCGCGGCGCTCGGCCTGGCCACCGGCGGGCGCCTGCTCGGCTTTTCGACCGACTACCGGGTGTTCTTCAGCGAGGAGAACCCGCAGCTTCAGGCCTTCGAGTCGCTGCAGCAGGTCTACACCAAGGACGACAACATCCTGATCGTCCTGCAGCCGAAAGACGGTGACGTCTTC
>JBFGUI010000222.1:0-6408 GCA_041565695.1 Kiloniellaceae bacterium | reverse complement strand
GCATGGATGAGGTCGTCGCCACGCCGCACCTCGGCGCCTCGACCGCCGAGGCGCAGGAGAAGGTCGCCCTGCAGGTCGCCGAGCAGATGGCCGACTACCTGACCACCGGGGCCATCACCAACGCGCTCAACATGCCCTCGCTGACGGCCGAGGAGGCGCACCGCCTGAAGCCCTACATGCAGCTCGCCGAGCAGCTCGGCAGCTTCGCCGGGCAGCTGACGCGCACCGGCCTTTCCTCGGTGACCATCGAGTACGAGGGCGACGCGGCGGAGATCAACACCCGGCCGCTCACCCAGGTGGCGCTCTGCGGCCTGCTGACGCCGATGCTGGATACGGTCAACATGGTCAACGCGCCGGCCATCGCGCGCGAGCGCGACATCGACGTGGCCGAGGTGAAGCACGAGCGCGACTGCGACTACCAGACGCTGATCCGCCTGACGGTGACCACCGAGCGTGGCCAGCGCAGCGTCGCCGGCACCCTGTTCGGCGGCAGCAAGCCGCGCGTGGTCGACATCAAGGGCATTGCCGTGGAGGCTGCCCTGACGCCGCACATGCTCTACATTACCAACGAGGACAAGCCGGGCTTCATCGGCGCCCTGGGCACCACCCTGGGCGATGCCGGCGTCAACATCGCCACCTTCCACCTGGGCCGCGCCGCCCAGGGGCAGGACGCCATCGCCCTGCTGGAACTGGACGCGCCGATCGACGCCCGGACGCTGGAGAAGGTGCGTGCTCTGCCCCATACCAAGCAGGCCGAAGCGCTGCGCTTCTAGGCTTTCGCGTTCCTGCCGCAGCTTGCTGGCCGCCGCCTGTCTGGCAGCGGCCGGGGCCGGCGGCGCGGCGGCGCAAGGCCAGGGGGTGGGGAGCCTCGAGGCCCTCGGCTTCCGGCCCTTCTTCGCCCAGCCCGAGCCGCGCCTGCGGGTCGATCTGTGGCGGACCTCCCGCCCCGACGACGCACTGCCCGACGGCCGGCCGGCCTTCGGCCGCGGCGAGATCGCCGAGGCCTGGCTGATCGCACCTACCGAGCGCTACGACCACGGCGTGCTGGGCGATGCCATCGAGGCCGGCGGCCTGCTGGTGCGGCTCAGGGACGGCGGCGAGCGCCGCCTCATCCTGCCGCAGGACCAGGTCTTCGAGGACCTGCAGCCGCGCCTCGCCGACCTCGACCGCGACGGCCGGGACGAGATCCTGGTGGTGCGCGCCTCGCTCACCGCCGGCGCGGTGCTGACCGCCTACGGGCTGGTCGACGGCGAAGTCCGCCTCATCGCCGAGGGCCCCAAGCACCTGCCGGTCCACCGCTGGCTCAACCCGGTTGGCGCCGCCGACTTCGACGGCGACGGCGTGATCGAGGTGGCCTACGTGGAAACCCCGCACATCGGCGGCATCCTGCGCATCGTCTCGCTCAAGGACGGCGCGCTGGTCGAGGAGGCCTCCTGGGTCGGCGTCTCCAACCACGTGATCGGCTCGCGCGAGCTGGGGCTCTCGGCGATCCTCGACTTCGACGAGGACGGCCTGCCGGAGATCTTCCTGCCCTCGGCGCGGCGCCGCTCGCTGCGCGTGCTGCGCTACCGGGACGGCGCGATCCGGCTGCTCGGCCGCGACCTCTACGACGCCCAGATCGTCGGCGACTTCCGCCTCGAGGACCTCGACGGCAACGGCATGGAGGAGGTGATCTTCCAGCTCGATGACGGCCTGGAAGTCCGGCTGTACCGTTAGTCGGTGCAGGCGTCGCACCGACGTTAAACCCATTCTAAATCGTCATCCTCGCACTTGTTGCGAGGATCCATTGCGGAGGCAGGACGCCTGGCCCAACCATGGACCCTCGGGACCAGCCCGAGGGTGACAGGTTAGTTTCGCTGCTGCTTGAGTGCGCACTTACTCGGCTTTAGAAAACGACCCAACCTCTTCCAGCTTGCGGTGCGCCAGCGCGGCGATGCGG
The DNA here is from genome assembly GCA_041565695.1 of Kiloniellaceae bacterium. Taxonomy (GTDB): domain Bacteria; phylum Pseudomonadota; class Alphaproteobacteria; order Kiloniellales; family Kiloniellaceae; genus Pelagibius. The sequence continues at coordinate 4,469 of JBFGUI010000222.1, read as the reverse complement.
CGCACGGCGATCATGGAGAGGATCACGGCAGCGGCGAAGACGTAGAGTCCGGCGTGGATCTCGACGTCGGAAATCAGCGACAGCTTGATCACCACCACCAGGATGGCCATGACGAAGACGTCGAGCATGGACCAGCGTCCGACCGCCTCGACCCACGCGAGCGTGCGGCGCACGCGCGGGTCGTCGACTCTGAGATAGGCCCAGGCGAGCCAGGCGAAGACCAGCTTGCCGACCGGCAGCACCACGGTGAACAGCACGATGAGCAGGAAGAGGGCGATGTCGCCGCTTTCCAGCAGCCGGTAGGCGCCGGTCAGGATGGAGACCTCGTCGTAGAACACCAGCAGGGTGCGCACCGTCATCACCGGCAGCAGCCAGCCGGCCAGCAACGCCATGGCAGAGGCGAGCAGCAGCAGGCCGAGAAGACGGTCGAGGCCCTGGCTGGCGGCGGCCAGGGTGCCGGGCGGAAAGAGGCTGAAGGGTCTGAGGCTCATGGGGGAAGGGGCTCGAGGGCTGTCCGGCTCCGCGTCGTCGCCGCCCAGTCTACACGGGGGCGTCCCGGGCAACCAGCTTCAAGGGCTTGATTCCCCTGGCTTTCCCCGTCGCGTTCGGGCCCCGGCCGCGGATTTCTGTTTGCCCGTGCCGCCCGGGGCTGGTAACAGAAGGCGGAAGCGGGCCCCGCCGGGCCGAAGGTCCAGGGGCACTCCCGCTTCCGTGCTCGCCCATGGAACCGGACCGCTTCTCTCCACCGACCCGCTGACATGACCGATCGCGCCGAAAAGGGCCTCTTGCCGGCCGGCCTGCAGGACGTGCTGCCGCCGCACGCCGCTCACGAGTCGGCGGTGGTGGACCGTCTCATCGCCTGCTTCCAGGCGCAGGGCTACGACCGCGTGAAGCCGCCGCTGCTGGAGTTCGAGGAGGCGCTCCTGACCGGCGCCGGTGCCGCGCTGGCCGGGCAGACCTTCCGCCTCATGGACCCGGGCAGCCAGCGCATGATGGGCCTGCGCGCCGACATGACTCCGCAGGTCGCGCGCATCGCCACCTCCCGCCTCAGGAAGGCGCCGCGGCCGCTGCGGCTGTGCTACGGCGGCCAGGTGCTGCAGGTGCGCGGCAGCCAGCTGCGCCCCGAGCGGCAGTTCGCCCAGGCCGGCGTCGAGCTGATCGGCGCCGCCGAGGAAGCCGGCGATGCCGAGGTCGTGCTGCTGGCCATCGAGGCACTGAGCGCCGTCGGCGTGGCGCAGATCACCGTTGACCTCAACCTGCCGCCGCTGGTCGGCGCCCTGGCCGGCGCGCTCGGCCTGGCCGAGGATCTCGTCGCCGACCTGCGCCTTGCCCTCGACCGCAAGGACGCGGCGGCGGTGCAGCAGCTGGCCGGCGCCGAAGCCGCCGTGTTCCACAAGCTGCTGCGCGCCGCCGGGCCCGCCGACAAGGCGCTGGCGGCGCTCGACGCCCTCGACCTGTCGGCCGCCGCGGCTGCCGAGATCGCGCGGCTCAAGGAGGTGGTCCGCCTGATCCGGCTGAGCGCCCCGCAGGCGCGCATCACCGTCGATCCGGTCGAGCACCGCGGCTTCGAGTATCACAGCGGCATCTCCTTCATTCTCTTCGCCAAGGGCGTGCGCGGCGAGCTCGGCCGCGGCGGGCGCTACGAGGCCTCGGGGCCGAACGGCGCGCACCAGTCGTCGACCGGCTTCACCCTGTTCATGGATACCGTGCTGCGCGCCCTGCCGGCCCCGGCGGCGCCGCGGCGCGTGTTCCTGCCGCTGGGCAGCGACCCGGAGACGGGCCGGCGCCTGCGCGCCGAGGGCTGGGTTACCCTGGCCGGCCTCGCCGCCGTCGACGACGCGGCGGCGGAGGCGCGGCGGCTGGGCTGCAGCCATCTGCTGCGCGACGGTGAGATCTCAGAGATAGAGGACTGATTCATCATGGCTAACGTGGTCGTCGTCGGGTCCCAGTGGGGGGACGAGGGCAAGGGCAAGATCGTCGACTGGCTGTCGGAGCGCGCCGACGTGGTGGTGCGCTTCCAGGGCGGCCACAACGCTGGCCACACGCTGGTCATCGGAAACGACGTCTTCAAGCTGTCGCTGCTGCCCTCCGGCGTGGTGCGCTCCGACAAGCTGTCGGTGATCGGCAACGGCGTGGTGGTCGATCCCTGGGCCCTGGTCGAGGAGATCGACCGCATCCGTGCCCAGGGCGTCGACGTGACGCCGGAGCGCCTGCGCATCGCCGAGAGCGTGGCCCTCATCCTGCCGATGCACGGCGCCGTCGACCGCGCCCGCGAGGCCGCCAAGGGCGACGGCAAGATCGGCACCACCGGGCGCGGCATCGGGCCGGCCTACGAGGACAAGGTGGGGCGCCGCGCCGTGCGCCTCTGCGACCTCAGCGACCCCGACCTGCTGCGCCAGCGCGTCGAGGGCCTGCTGGTGCACAACAACGCCCTGCTGCGCGGCCTCGGCCAGCCCGAGTTCACCACCGACGAGATCGTCGACAGCCTGCTCGCCCTGGCGCCGCGCATCCTGCCCTTCGCCGACCGCGTCTGGCAGTCGCTCGACGAGGCGCGCCGCGCCCGCCGCCGCATTCTTTTCGAAGGTGCGCAGGGCGTCATGCTGGACGTCGACCATGGCACCTATCCCTTCGTCACCTCCTCCAACACCGTGGGCGGCAGTGCCGCCGCCGGCTCCGGCATGGGGCCGGGGTCGCTCGACTTCGTGCTGGGCATCACCAAGGCCTACACGACGCGCGTCGGCAGCGGGCCCTTTCCGACCGAACTGACCGACGCCACCGGCGAGCGTCTCGGCGAGCGCGGCCACGAGTTCGGCGTGGTCACCGGGCGCAAGCGGCGCTGCGGCTGGTTCGATGCCGTCATGGTGCGCCAGGCGGCCAAGGTCGCCGGCATCAACGGCATCGCCCTGACCAAGCTGGACGTGCTGGACGGCTTCGACGAGATCAAGGTCTGCGTCGGCTATGACATCGACGGCGAGCGCCTCGACTACCTGCCGGCCCAGCCGGCGCGCCAGGCCAAGGCCCGTCCGGTCTACGAGACCATCCCCGGCTGGCAGGAAAGCACCAGGGGCGCGCGATCCTGGGCCGAGCTGTCGGCCCCGGCGGTGAAGTACATCCGCCGCCTGGAGGAGCTGATCGAGGTCCCGGTGGCCCTGGTCTCCACCTCGCCGGAGCGCGACGACACCATCCTGGTGCGCGACCCCTTCGCCGATTGAGGCGGCCCGCCGGCCCCGGCCGCTCCGTTGAGCACCGGAAAGCGCGCATTTCCGCGCCTCAAAGGCCGCCGCCTTAACGATCTCTTTGCCTTATTGCGGTCTAGTTGAGGCTGGGCGGACGAGTCCCTCGGCCGCCCGGGGGATCGAGGCTTTTTCAGTCGTAAGGGCAATGAGCACTAAGGCGCGGGCAGCACGGGACGACACCGGTCTGGTTATGGTGGCCGATCGCTACCGTATCCACCCGGATCAGCCGATTCCGGCCCTCGATGCGCCCGGAGGGGTCCAGGCCTACAGCACCACCGACGAGCGCGGTGCGCCCAAGGCGCTCTTCGCCCTGGTCTGCCGCAACGACATCGCGCCCCGCGTCGAGGTGCTCAACCAGTTCGCCCGCTTCAGCCGGTTGCCGATAACCGCGCCGCTGCGCTGGGGCGTGGTCTACTGGCCGCCGGAGCGGGCCCGGCGCTTTGCCATCATCATGCACCAGCCGGGCGGCGAGCGCATCCTGCCGGCCCCGGACGCGACCATCGAGCCGTGGCGCGTGGACCGGGTGGTACGCACGGTGATGAACCCTCTGCTGCCGATGTTCAAGGAACTCGGCGGCCGCCTGCTGACCCACCGCGGCATCCGGGCCGACAACCTGTTCTTCGCCGATGCGGCGCGCGAGTCAGTCGTCCTCGGCGAGTGCTTCTCCGGTCCGCCGGCCATGGCTCAGCCTGCGTTCTACGAGCCCATTGACAGCGCCATGGCGATGCCCGAAGGCCGCGGCCACGGCAGCCCGGCGGACGACTACTACGCGCTCGGCGTGCTGATCCTGGTGTTGATCTGCGGCGGCAACCCGGTGGCCGATCTCAGCGCGCAGGAGGTCATCGAGGCCAAGATCAGCAAGGGGTCCTATGCCGCCCTGGTGCGCGATACCCGCCTTTCGCTGCCCATGGTCGAGGTGCTGCGCGGCCTGCTCTGCGATGACCCGGAGGAGCGCTGGCGCCACGAGGACCTGATGCTCTGGCTCAACGGCCGTCATCTCAGCCCGAAGCAGGCCCTGCTGCCGCCCAAGGCGCAGCGGCCCTTTACCTTCGAGGACATCGAGTACACCAATACCCCCGCGCTCTCCAACGCCATGGGACACAGCTGGTCCTCGGCCCTGATGGTGATCAAGGACAACGAGCTGGAGCGCTGGCTCCGGCGCTCGCTCTCCGACGACGTCCGCGCCGCCGCCGTTGGCGCGGCGACCAAGGCGGTGATCGGCATCGGCGGGGG
>JBFGUI010000221.1:0-6439 GCA_041565695.1 Kiloniellaceae bacterium | reverse complement strand
CGCGCTGCTGGGGCGCATCCCGTCGGCGGTGGGCTACCAGCCGACCCTGTCCACCGACATGGGCGAACTCCAGGAGCGCATCACCTCCACCAAGAAGGGCTCGATCACCTCGGTGCAGGCCATCTACGTGCCGGCCGACGACCTGACCGACCCGGCGCCGGCCACCTCGTTCTCGCACCTCGATGCGACGACGGTGCTGTCGCGCCAGATCGCCGAGCTCGGCATCTATCCGGCGGTCGACCCGCTCGACTCCACCAGCCGAATCCTCGACCCGCAGGTCGTCGGCGAGGAGCACTACAACGTGGCCCGCGAGGTGCAGCGCATCCTGCAGAGCTACAAGGCCCTGCAGGACATCATCGCGATCCTGGGCATGGACGAGCTGTCGGAAGAGGACAAGCTGGTCGTGGCCCGGGCGCGCAAGATCCAGCGCTTCATGTCGCAGCCCTTCGACGTGGCCCAGGTCTTCACCGGCTCGCCGGGCGTGCAGGTCTCCATCGAGGACACGGTGCGCGGCTTCAAGGGCATCTGCGAGGGCGAGTACGACCACCTGCCGGAAGCCGCCTTCTACATGGTCGGCCCGATCGAGCAGGCTGTCGAGAAGGCCCGCAAGCTGGCAGCGGAAGCGGCCTGAGGGCCGCCCCGCCAGGGCTGAACCAGGAAAACGGACGGCGCGGATATGGCCGAAGGCAAAGTCGCATTCGAACTGGTCTCCCCGGAGCGCTTGCTGCTCTCCCAGGAGGTCGACATGGTCGTGGTGCCGGGCGAGGAAGGCGACTTCGGCGTTCTCACCCGGCACGCCCCGATGATCTCGACCCTCAGGCCGGGCGTCATCCAGGTGCACGACGGCGGCAGCGTAACCGAGCAGATCTTCGTGGCCGGCGGCTTCGCCGAGGTCACGCCGGCGCGCTGCACCGTGCTGGCCGAGGAGGCCCTGCCGGTCGGCGAGATCGACCGGGCGGCCACCGAGCAGCGTCTGAGCGATGCCAAGGACGATCTGCTGGACGCCAAGGACGACTCCGAGAAGGCGGCCTGCGCGCAGCGCATCAAGGTGGCCGAGGAGATGCTGAAGGCGGCCGTCTAGGCGGTCTCCTGCGGGCGTCGCGTAGGCCGCGGCCGCCCGTCCAAGCGGTTTGTTTTCCCAGCCTTTTCCAGCACAACCTTGCCTTCGATGCGGCCTTGTCAGGCGGGGAAAGGCCGTATACCTCTTGAGAAGTCGTTGATCGGCCAGAGTCTTCTGGTTAGGCTGCGGCCTTCTCAAAACCGTCACAGAAGCGGTTCTTGGTCCTATGGTCGAGTCGGATTGAGATCATTTCCTTGGGGCGTTACCGATGGCGGCAGGACACTGGAGCTTAGACGACATCCCCTGGGAAAAGTTCGACCCGGCCAAAGTCGACCCGGAACTGGTGAAGATCGTCAAGGCGGCCAGCATGGTCGAGTACAATGGCGGCGACTATGCCGCCTATCTCTGCAACGTCTTCGCCGATGATCCCGAGTTCCAGGACGCCGCGCGCGCCTGGGCCAGGGAAGAGGTGCAGCACGGCGAGGCGCTGGCCCGCTGGGCAGGGCTGGCCGACGAAAGCTTTGATTTCGACGAGAGCTTCAGCCGCTTTCGCGACGGTTACAAAATCCCCGTCGGGGCCAATGATTCGGTGCGCGGCTCGCGCTCCGGCGAGCTCGTCGCCCGCTGCATCGTGGAGGTCGGCACTTCCTCCTACTATGCCTCCATCGGCGCCACGACCGAGGAACCGGTGTTGCGCGCGATCTGCCGCTGCATCGCCGCCGACGAGCTGCGTCACTACAAGCTGTTCTACAGCCACCTGCGGCGCTATCTCGAGCGCGAGGGCATCGGCAGGTGGAAGCGCCTGGCAGTGGCGCTCAGCCGCATCGGCGAGAGCGAGGACGACGAACTGGCCTATGCCTTCTATGCCGCCAACGCGAACGCGGCGCGCCCCTACGACCGCAAGACCTATGGCCGCGCCTACATGAAGCGGGCCTATGCCTGTTACCGGCCGCCGCAGGTCCAGCGGGCCGTCGCGATGATCTTCAAGGCGGCCGGGCTCGACCCGCAGAGCCGCGGCGCCAGCCTGGCGGCGCGCGCCGCCTATGGCTTCATCCGCCTGCGCGGGCGCATGTTGCGGGCGGCCTGACGGCTTTTCTCAGGTTTTTCCCAGCAGCTCGCGGAACTCGGACACGACCGCGCGATAGGTGTCGCGCTTGAAGGGGATCACCAGTCCCGGCAGGTCGTCCAGTTCGACCCACTGCCAGGCATCGAATTCCGGATGCCGCGTGTCGAGATCGATGTCGCTATCGCAGCCCAGAAAGCGCAGCGCGAACCAGCGCTGCTTCTGGCCGCGGTAGCGTCCCTTCCACACCTTGCCGAGCAGGTGGGGGGGCAGGTCGTAGTGCAGCCACTGGCGGCTCTCGGCGATGATCTCCGCCTTATCGGTGCCGATCTCCTCCCGCAGCTCGCGCCGGGCCGCGGCCGCCGGGCTCTCACCCTCGTCGATGCCGCCCTGGGGCATCTGCCAGATGTTGTCGCCCTCCTTGGCCGTGTCGATGCGCCGCCCGACGAAGACCCTGTCCTCGGCGTTCAGCAGCAGCATGCCGACGCAGGGACGGTAGGGCAGCTTCTCGATTTCTTCCGGTGTCAGCATCGCGGGCGCTTCCTTCACGGCCGCTGCTGCCGGTCGACCAGGGCGGAGATCGGCGCGATGACGAAGCCGCGCGCGGTCAGCTCCGTCGCCCACTCGGCCAGACGGTCGAGGGTGACCGGATAGGGCTGCGCCATGGCCACGGCAAAGCCGTCGGTCAGGGCGATACGCTCGATCTGGGCGAGGCGCGCGTCGATGGCCACGCGGCTCGCCTGGCGCTCGTCGACCGCGCGGTTGTTGATGGCGGTCGGCAGACCGATCTCGCCGGCGAGCTCGGCGACCACCGAATGCTCCGTGGTGCGCCGGTCGAGGAAGATGAGGCCGCGCTTCTTGACGTCGCGCAGGACCGGCTCCATGGCCTGGCGTGAGGCGGTGAAGCGCGAGCCCATGCTGCCCGCCAGACCGACATAGGCGCTGCCGCGGCTCAGCACCCAGTCGAGCCGGTCCAGGTTGTCCTCGGCGCTGAGGCCGGTCAGCAGTCCCTGGGGGCCCGGATCTTCGTTGGGGAAGGTCGCCGGCTCCATCGGCAGATCCAGCATGACCTCGTGGCCACGGGCGCGGGCCAGCGCGATCCAGCGCTCGAGATTGCGGGCATAGGGGCTGAAGGACAGCGTGACAGACGACGGCAGCCTGTTGATTGCCGCTTCGGTGGCGCTGTCAGAGAGGCCGAGACCGGCCAGCACAACGGCGATCCGCGGCCGGGGGTCTTCCATGTTGAAGGGCTGGCGGTAGCGTTCCCAGTAGGCCAGTTCCTCGGGCGCCGGCGGGATCAGCGGGATGGCGACCAACTGCTCCTCGTCCGCCTCTGTGGCAGCCTCACCGGCGGCACCCGGCGCTGCGGCCGCGCCCGTCGCGGCATCGCCTTGCGCCGCCTTCTCGGCCGGGACCGCAACCGGCTTGGCAGCCGGCGTCGGCAGGGCGGCAACGACCTTGTCCACGGGAGCCTCCTCCCTGGCCGGCGCGGCCTCCGCGGCTGGCTCGGCCGCGGGCAGTGTTTCCGCGGCCGTTTCGCCCGTTTCCTCTTCTGCCGCCCTCTCGTCTGCGGCTTTCGCTTCTTCCGTCTTTTCGTGAACCGGCGGATCCGCCGCCGCGGGCGGTTTGGCGGCGATGCCGACCGTCACCCGGTCCGACGGTGCCGCCGTCGCGCCCTGATCCGATGCCGACTCCGTCGGGTCGGGGGTCTCGGCGGCCTCGGTCGCGCCGGCAGTGGGTGGCGCGGCAGCGACGGCAAGGGTCACCGGTTCGGCGCCGGGCGGAGGCGGAGGCGGCTGCAGCAAGGCGAGGGTCAGGCCGCCGCCCAGGACAAGAAGGACAGCCCCCCAGGCGGTGAACAGGACGCCGCGACTGGCGAGGAAGCTGCTCAAGGCCCGCCGAAACTCAGGCCGCTTGCTGTGCGCAGAAGCAACGCACGCGGCCCAAGTGCCACCGCGGATCCGTGTGACGACGGCTGGTCATGAACGATACCGGCCCTTTTGGCGGTGCGACTCCGCACCGGATTCGCAAATCTGAACCCTATTCTTAGTTCACGACCCGCTGATTATAAAGGGCCAGGCCACGGATCAGGTCGAAGGCCCGTGCCAGCTGGAAGTCCTGCTGGGTGGTATCGGAAAGAGCGTGCGGTGCGGCACCTTCCTCGCTGCCGTTGCTGACGCCGTTTTCCTCGTTGGGATTGGCCAGGGCGCCGCGCAGGTCCGCCTCGCGACGACCGGACCGTTTCTGCTCCGCCTGCTCCACCGTGACCTGTTCGACGAGGATGTCGGGATCGATCCCGAGCGCCTGGATCGACCGGCCCGACGGCGTGAAGTAGCGCGCCGTGGTCAGGCGCATGGCGCCGTTGAGGCCGAGCGGAATGATGGTCTGCACCGAGCCCTTGCCGAAGGACTTGGTCCCCATGACGATGGCGCGGCGGTGATCCTGCAGGGCGCCGGCCACGATCTCCGAAGCCGAGGCGGAGCCGCCGTTGATCAGCACGATCATCGGCAGGCCCTCGGCCAGGTCACCCGGCTTGGCATTGAAGCGTTGGGAATCGTCCACCTCGCGGCCGCGGGTCGAGACGATCTCGCCCTGTTCGATGAAGGCGTCGGAAACCTCCACCGCCTGGTCCAGCAGACCGCCAGGGTTGTTGCGCAGGTCGATGATATAGCCCTGCAGCTCGCTGCCGGCTTCCGCCTTGATCTCGCTGATCGCCTGCTCCAGGCCCGGCATGGTCTGCTGGTTGAAGGTGGTGATCCGGATGTAGCCGACGCTGTCCTCGACCCGGTTGCGCACCGACTGGATCTTGATGACGTCGCGGGTGATGGTCAGGTCGAAAGGCTCGCTGCCCTCGCGGCGGATGGTCACCGTCAGGTCGGTGTTCACCGGGCCGCGCATCTTCTCCACCGCCTCGTTCAGCGTCAGCCCCAGGATCGGCTCGCCGTCCAGGTGGGTGATGAAGTCGCCCGGCTGCACGCCGGCGCGATGCGCCGGGGTGTCGTCGATCGGTGAGACCACCTTGACGAAGCCGTTTTCCATGGTGACCTCGATACCGAGGCCGCCGAACTCGCCCTTGGTCTGGACCCGCATGTCACCGAAGGACTCGGCGTTGAGGTAGCTCGAGTGGGGGTCGAGGGTGGAAAGCATGCCCTGGATGGCATACTCGATCAGTTGCTGGTCGGTGACCTCTTCGACGTAATCGGCCCGCACGCGCTCGAAAACGTCGCTGAACAGCTTCAGCTGCCGGTAGGTGTCGGACGTGTTCTCCTGCGCCGGCGAGAATTGCGGCACGGCGATCAGGAGAGCGGCGACCAGGGCCGCGATGTGGAGTTTGCGCATTAACCTCGCACCTTGTCGTCGTTTGTAGCCAACCAGGGGAGCGGATTGATAGCCTGCCCTGTGCGGCGGAGTTCCAGGTAAAGCTCCGGACTGCTGCCGGCGGGGTCGCCCATCTGTGCGACCGGCTCGCCAGCCAGCACCCACTGCCCGACCACGGCGTCGATCCGATCGAAACCGGCTAGGATCGTATGATATCGCTCGCCATGGTCGATGATCAAGATGAGCCCATAGCCGCGGAACGGCCCGGCATAGGCGACTTTTCCGTCGAACGGCGCCACCACCTGGGCGCCGGGCCGGCTGCGGATGGAAATCCCCTTGGTGGTGGCCCCGGGCAGTTCGCTCGGTTCGCCGTAGAGTCGCACCACTTCGCCGCGCACCGGCAGCGTCAGGCCGGCCTTGGCCTCGGGAAAGGGGCGCAGCGAGGGCGGCCGGGTCAGCCGCGCGACCTGCTGGCTCTCCTGTTCAACTTGCCGTGAGGCCTCCGCCGCCGCCGCGCGGGCCGCCTCGGCTGCCGCGGCGGCCGAGGCGGCGGCCTCGGCCTCCTGACGGCGCAGGGCCTCGCGCTGGGCAGCCGCCTGCTCGGCGGCGCGGCGCAGCTGTTCCGTGCGGCGGTGTGCGGCGGCCAGGCGCCGTTCTTCCGCGGCCCGGGCGTCGGCGGCGATGCGGTCGGTCAGCTCCCGCAGGTCGCGGGCTTCCTCGGCCAGCCTGGCGATGCGGGCCTGGGCGGCGCCGTGCTCGGCCGCCGTGGAGGCCTGCAGCGCCGCCTTGCGGGCCAGGAGCCCGGCCAGCCGGTCGCGTTCCGTGCCCAGGGCGGCGGCGGCTGCGCCCAGGCCGTCGCGCTCCAGGGCGATGCGCGTGCGCACCACCGCCAGGTCGCCCAGTTCGTCGCGCAGCTGCCGGGCCTCGCTCTCCAGCTGCGGAATGGCGACCCGCAGCAGCAGGGCGGCGCGGGCGGAGTCGATGGGCCGCGCGCTGCG
>JBFGUI010000220.1:0-6451 GCA_041565695.1 Kiloniellaceae bacterium | reverse complement strand
CCCTGCTCCTTCAGGTAGGCCTCGGCCGCCGCCCGGGCCTCGGCATGGGAATCGGCGAAGCCCTGGGCGTAGAACCGCCCGTCCTTCTCATAGGAAACGATCCAGCGGAACCCCTCGCTGCCCTTCTGGCTGCGCGGCCCCGGGTTTCCGCGCCAGGGTTCGATAAGAATATCGTGTTTTTTCATGGTATTACGGTTGTTTCTTGCCAATCTAACTCAATGAGAGGATAGCATCCTCTGCCGGTCGATCCGGCGTGGCGACACCCTTCCTTCGCGGCGGGCCCGGCCAGGGCTCAATGGCGCAGGATCAGCAGGGCTCCCTCGATCAGCTTCACGATATCGGACTGCCCATCGCTGTCCGCAAGATCGCGGGCCAGTTCGAGCTTGGCAATGCCCTCGTCGGGGGTCGTCGCCGGGCGCTCGATGATGGCCGCATCCAGCTGGCGCACGGTGGCGTCGGTGGAGCCGTTGCCCAGATGCTGCGCGTCCCGAAGCAGGCGGGCCCGGAAGATCGCGAGCTCGTTCAGTGTGTGCATGGACATGATTAAACCCCGCACTCCGGTGGCCGAGATGTGTCTTTTCGCGGTCACCTGCACACCGCGGGACGCATCATACATCAGCGGGCAGGACCTGTCGCCCCTCACTCATCTTCGGCGAGAAAGCGCTCGGCGCCGTCGCGCCGCCCGAGCGCCTGGCGGTCGATGGCGACGCTCTTGATCAGGGCATAGACCGACAGCCCGGGCCGGAGGCCGAGGGCGGTGCGGGAGCGCGCCGTGATGCGGGCCCAGAGCGGCGAGCCGCCGGCGTCGAGCAGCAGGTCGACCTGCGGCGCCTGTTCCTCACCTATTTCTTTAATTGTACATTGGATAACATTGAGAATACTGATATTTTCCGGTGGGGTCAGGGCGATGGAAACGTCGCGGGCGCGGATTCGGACGCGCAGCTGCTGGCCGAGTGGCAGGGCCAGGTGCGGCACCCTGAGGCGCCCGCCGGAAAAGCGCAGCTCGGTGAGCCCGAAGCTGCGGTCCTGCCCGGCCACGGTGGTGCTGAAGACGGCGCCGGCCTCGTAGCGCCCGGTGAGCGGCCGCAGATCGAGCCGGTTGGTGATCTCCTCCAGCGGGCCCACCGCCTCGATGCGGCCGTTGGACATCAGCACCAGGGTGTCGGCGAGTCGCAGGATCTCCGGCATCGCGTGGCTGACGTAGACGATCGGCAGGTCGAGCTCGTGCTTGAGCTGCTCGATGAAGGGCAGAATCTCCTCCTTGCGCGGCTGGTCGAGGGCGGCCAGGGGCTCGTCCATCAGGAGCAGGCGCGGGTTGGCCAGCAGGGCGCGGCCCAGGGCGACTCGCTGCTTCTCGCCGCCGGAGAGGGCGCCGGGGCGGCGCTCGAGCAGGGGCTCGATGCCGAGCAGGGCGACCACCCGGTCGAGGCCGATGTGGCGTTCGGCGGCCGGCGCGCGGCGGTAGCCGTAGGTCAGGTTATGGCGCACCGAGAGATGCGGGAACAGCCGCCCTTCCTGGAACACGTAGCCGAGGCGGCGCTTTTCCGGCGGCAGGTCGATGCCGCGCTCGGAATCGAACAGGGTCTGGCCGCGCAGCACGATGCGCCCGTGCTCCGGCCGCAGCAGGCCCGCCAGGGTGTTGACCAGCGAGGTCTTGCCGGCGCCGGAGCGCCCGAAGAGGGCCGTGATACCGGCGGTCTCGCATCTGAAGTTGGCCTCGAGCGAGAAGCTGCCGAGCTGGCGGGTGACGTCGATGTCCAGCATCCGCGTGGCTCCCTCAGTCGTCGAGCCGGGCGCGCAGGCGCCGGGCGATGGCTTCGGAGGCGCCGAGCGCGGCCAGCGACAGCAGCACCGAGAGGATCACCAGGCGCAGCGCGCCGGCCTCGCCGCCAGGGGTCTGGATCAGGCTGTAGAGCGCCAGCGGCAGGGTGCGGGTCTCCCCCGGGATGTTGGAGACGAAGGTGATGGTGGCGCCGAACTCGCCGAGGCTGCGGGCGAAGGCGAGCACCGCCCCGGCCAGGATGCCCGGCATGATCAGCGGCAGGGTGATGGTGAGGAAGACGCTCGCCCGTGAGGCCCCCAGGGTGCGTGCCGCGGGCTCCAGCTTGCGGTCGACCGCCTCGATGGACAGCCGCATGGCACGCACCATCAGGGGGAAGGCCATGACCGCGGCGGCCAGCGCCGCGCCTTCCCAGGTGAAGGGCAGGGAGATGCCGAAGCTGTCGTAGAGCCAGGCGCCGAGCGGCCCCTGGCGGCCGAACAGGATCAGCAGCAGATAGCCGATCACCACCGGCGGCAGGACCAGGGGCAGGTGGACGACGACGTTTACCAGGGTCTTGCCGTAGAACTGACAGCGCGCCAGCAGCCAGGCCACGGCCAGCCCGAAGGGCAGACTGACGGCGACGCTCCACAGCGCCACCCTGAGGCTGAGCCTGAGGGCTTCCGTCTCAAGCGGCGTCAGTTCGAACATCGCGACCCCTGCGCAAATCCTGGTCCGGGGCCCGGCGCGGCGCCGAGCTCCCCCAGTCGTTTAGCTGCCCGGGGCCGGACGCGTAAAGCCATGTCTGGCGAAGATCGCCGTGGCCGCTTCGCTCTGCAGGAAGGCATGGACGGCGCGCACCGCGGGGCGGTCGCGTCCGGCGACGATCGCCAGGGGATAGACGATCTTCGGCGTCACCCGCGCTGGAAAGGCATCGACGATGCGCACCCGGGGCGAGATGGCGGCATCGGTCTCGTAGACGATCCCCGCCGGCACCTCGCCGCGGTCGACCAGGGCCAGCGCCGCGCGCACGCTGCTTGCCTGGGCCAGCCTGCCGGCCACCTGGTCCCACAGGCCGAGCGCCTGCAGCGCCTCGCGCGCATAGATCCCGGCCGGCACGTGGCTGGGATCGCCGATCGCCAGGCGGCCGTCGCCGATGAGCCCGGCGAGGTCGAGCTCCGGCGACAGCCGCAGCTTCAGCGGCGAGTCCGCGGGCGCCACCAGCACCAGGCGGTTGGCGAGCAGCGCCACGCGGCTGTCGGGCAGGATCAGCTGCTGTGCCGCCAGGTGGTCCATCCACGCGACGTTGGCCGAGAGGAAGAGGTCGGCGGGCGCGCCCTGGGCGATCTGCCGGGCCAAGGTGGAGGAGGCCGCGATCACCGGGCGGATCGCACCGCCGCCGGCCGCCGCGTAGGCCGCGGAAATCTCGTTGAGGGCATCGGTGGTGCTGGCCGCGGCGAAGATGGTGACCGTCTCCGGCGCGTCCTGCGCCGCTGCCGCGGGCGCCGCGCGGAGCGCCAGGGCGACGACGAGCGCGATGCAGAGGCCGCCGAGCAGGCGGGTCATGGCTCAGGCTCCGTAGAGGTCCTCGGGGTCGGTCACCACCGGCAGCACCTCGGCGAGGCTGCCGTCGCCGGCGACCGCGCGGTAGAAGCAGGAGCGCCGCCCGGTGTGGCAGGCGACCCCCTTCTGGTCGACGCGCAGCAGCAGCGTGTCGCCGTCGCAGTCGACGCGCAGTTCGACCAGCTTCTGGGTCTGGCCGGAGGTCTCGCCCTTGCGCCACAGCTTGCCGCGCGAGCGCGACCAGTAACAGACCTGCCCGCTGGCCAGCGTCTCGGCGAGCGCCGCGCGGTTCATCCAGGCGACCATCAGCACCTCGCCGCTGTCGTGCTGCTGCGCCACGGCGCAGACGAGCCCCTGGGCGTCGAAGGTGACCGCCCGTTCCAGGGCGTCGGGTAGCTTGCTCATGGTCGGTTTCCGTCGGTCTTCGCCAGTTTGCGCCGCACCCCGTCTTACCCGGCGCGCGCGCTTTGTCCACGTTCTATTTCGGCCAGGCGTTCGAAGCCGGCCTCCAGATCGGCGATGAGGTCGTCGCAGTTCTCCAGGCCGGCGTGGATGCGCAGGGTCGGGCCCGGCGGGTCCCAGCGTGTCGCCGAGCGCATGCTGGCCGGGTCGGTCAGCAGCATGAGGCTCTCGAAGCCGCCCCAGCTGGCGCCGATGCCGAACAGCTCCAGGCCGTCGATCATCGCCGTCACGGCGGCGCGCGCACAGGGCTTCAGGGTGAAGCCGAAGAGGCCAGAGGCGCCGGTGAAGTCGCGCTTCCACAGGGCATGGCCCGGGTCGTCCGGGCGCGCCGGATAGAGCAGGCGGTCGACCTCCGGGCGCGCGGCGAGCCAGTCGGTGAGCCGCAGGGCGTTGGCCTGGTGGCGCTCCAGGCGCACCGCCAGTGTGCGCAGCCCGCGCAGGCCGAGATAGACATCGTCCGGCGCCGCGGCGCAGCCGATGTACTGGCCGACACGGCGCAGGCGCTCGTAGTTCTCCTCGTGACTGACCACCACGCCGAGCAGCGCATCGGAGTGGCCGACGAGGTACTTGGTGGCGGCGTGCAGCACGATGTCGACGCCGTGGTCGAGCGGCCGGAAGAAGAGGGGGGTGGCCCAGGTGTTGTCGATCACCGTGACCGCGCCGGCGGCCCGGGCCGCGGCGGCGATGGCCGGGACGTCCTGCACCTCGAAGGTCAGCGAGCCCGGCGACTCCATGTAGACCATCGCCGTGTTTTCGCGGATCAGCTCGGCGATGCCGGCGCCGACCAGCGGGTCGTAGAAGGTGGTCTCGACGCCGAGCCCCTGCAGCAGGCCGAGGCAGAGCTTGCGCGCCGGGAAGTAGATGCTGTCCGGCACCAGGAAGTGCCGGCCCGATTCCGCGAAGGCCAGCAGGGCCACGGCCACGGCCTGCAGGCCGGAGGAGACGGCCACCGCGCCGTAGCCGCCCTCGAGCGCGGCGACAGTTTCCTCGAAGGCGAAGGTCGTGGGCGTGCCCATTCGGCCATAGGAACTTTTTCCCTTGCTCAGCCGGGTCCGCCCCGCTTCCTCGTATTCCGCCACGGTGTCGTAGAGCAGGGTGGAGGCATGATAGACGGGCGTGTTGACGGCACCGAAGTGGCCGGCCGGATCACGCCCCAGGTGGGCCAGCAGGGTTTCCGGATGGCGTGCGACGGGCTTTTTCATAGGAACGGTGAATCCAAGTGGTTTCGCTGGACTTCGCGCCCGGCGGTACGGCGCGTGAGACGCGCCAAGGTTGTCCGATCCGCGGCCTTTAGCCAAGACCGTAGGAGCCGGCGCGGTCCATTGTAGCCTGGCACGACAGGGCGCTCGTTAAACTTTGAGCGAGCCTAAATTGGTGGCACTAGGTGATGTGATTTTTTTGGCTTTTCAAGTGTAGCAAGCTGTTGCCTTTCCCTAAATACTGAGACATGGTTCGCGGGTGTGGCGCGAAGTTCCTCGCGGCGCACCGCTCGTCGAATGGCGGTTGCGGGGCGTCAATGTGGGGGCCGTAGCCCACCTTAAGAGACAATAAACTGTGAACAGCAGGGAAGGTTTACTCCATGTCTAAAATCAAGGTTCTGCTCGCGGCCAGTGCACTCACCGTAGCAAGCGCCGCCGGAGCCAGCGCCGGCACTCTGGACGACGTCCGCGCCAAGGGCTTTATCCAGTGCGGTGTGTCCACCGGCGTGCCGGGCTTCGCATTCACCGATGACGCAGGCAACTGGCAGGGCTTTGACCCGGCCGTCTGCCAGGGCGTCGCGGCAGCCGTGTTCGGCGATGCCAGCAAGGTCAAGTATACCCCGACCACCGGCAAGACGCGCTTCACCGCGCTCGCTTCCGGCGAGATCGACATGCTGGCCCGCAACACCACCTGGACCTTCAGCCGTGACGTCGATCTCGGCTTCACCTTTGTCGGCGTGAACTACTACGACGGCCAGGGCTTCATGGTTCCCAAGGCTCTCGGCGTCACCAGCGCCAAGCAGCTCGACGGCGCCTCGGTCTGCATCCAGACCGGCACCACCACGGAGCTCAATCTCGCCGACTTCTTCCGGCTCAACAACCTGAAGTACGAGCCGGTGCCGATCGAAACCAACGAAGAAGCGCGCACCAACTATCTCGCCGGCCGCTGCGACGTCTACACGACTGACGCCTCGGGCCTCGCCGCGACCCGCGCCGCCTTCGAGAATCCGGGCGACCACGTGGTCCTGCCTGAGATCATCTCCAAGGAGCCGCTGGGCCCGCTCGTGCGCCATGGCGACGATCAGTGGGGCGACGTGGTTCGCTGGACGCTGAACGCCATGATCAACGCCGAAGAGTATGGTGTCACTTCTGCAAACGTTGATGACCTGGCCAAGGGCAGCGACAATCCGGAAGTGAACCGTCTGCTGGGCACCGAGGGCGACCTCGGCGGCATGCTGGGCCTCGACAAGAAGTGGGCCTACAACGTCATCAAGCAGGTCGGCAACTACGGCGAAGTTTACGAGAAGTTCATCGGTGCGAACACGCCGATCGGTCTCGAGCGCGGCATCAACGCGCAGTACAAGGATGGTGGCATCCTGTACGCTCCGCCGATGCGCTAAGCGCCGGTTAGATGAAATGAGCGCAGGTACGTCGGTGCAGATGCACCGACGTACCTGTAGCTTTTTCT
>JBFGUI010000219.1:0-6550 GCA_041565695.1 Kiloniellaceae bacterium | reverse complement strand
GCCTTGTCCGGGCGCGGCACCCAGCCGGTCGTGGTGCGAAAGGCGACGACGATGAAGGCGAGGAAGGCGCCCTCGACGATCCACAGGCCGACATGCCAGAGGATACTGACGACCAGGGTGAGCAGCGTGTCGGTCTCGGCGACCAAGCCCAAGAAGTAGCTGAACAGAATCCAGGGCAGCAGGACCGTAAGACCGACAGCGAGGAACAGAGCGAGGGAGACCCCGCGGGTATGACGCCAGGCCAGCGCCAGGCTGTATGTCTCCTCGAGCGGGACCGCCACGTAGATGAAGGCGAAGCGCAGGCTGAGGTAGAGCAGCGCCGCGTAGAGGGCCCAGTAGGCGACCTGCCGCTCGGCCTCCGACAGCGCGAGGACATCGGCGATCAGGGAGAACAGCGTGGCCGGCAGGAAGAGACAGGTGAGCAGCAGGGCGTAGCCGAGAAAACGCTGGTGTTGCGGCTGCAGGCGGGGGAAGAACCGGGCCTCCCCGGCCGCGGGACCCAGCAGCAGGTGCCGCACCCAGGCCACGGCCATCAGTGTCCAGTGCAGCTGGATAGCGAAGTCCCAGACCAGGCGGCTGGCCAGTGGATCGAGCGAGGCCGTCAGGTGGCCGAGCAGCAGGGTCAGGACGAAGGGGACCGCCGAGACCTTGGCCAGTGTGGGCAAGTTGCGGGCGAGCAGACGAGAGCCCTCGGCGACCGTCTGGCCGAAGTAGAGCGGCGCCACGGGCCCCGGCGGCGGCTCGTCCGCGATCATTCGAAGCGCTCGAGCAGTTCGGATCGGTTGGGCAGCCAGCCCGTCAGAAGGCAGAAGGCCTGGGCGATGGCGGCGATGTTTACCGCGTAGATCAGGTAGGCGATGACCTGGAAAATGATGCTCAGAAGCCAGTAACCCGGGTCCGCCATGTCGCCGGCGGTGAGGTCCGGCGCCGAGTCCCCGGCCGTAAACTGGGCGATGCCGGCGGCCAGGCCGATCAGCAGCATCGGCGGGACCGTCACCAGGCAGATGACGGCCAGCAGACGCAGGCCGTTGCCGCGGGTCCGCTGCCAGGACTGCTGCAGGCGGCCCGTCGCGTCGACGGCGATCCACGGCAGCGCGAAACAGAGGCGCAGATAGAAGTAGGTGGCGACGACGAGCAGTGGCAGCGCGAGAAGGCCGGCGACCTGCTGCTCCGGCAGCACGGCTGCCAGCGCGAAGTTGGAGATCAGGATTACCGGGACGTAAAGCAGAGCGAGGATGAAGGTGTAGCCGAGAAAGGGCAGCAGCCGTTGCTGCGGCTGGAGCAGAAGCGCCGGGCGCCGCTCGCTCCCCCGCAGCAGCAGGTAACGTAGCCAGAGGCACTCGAAGACCGCGACCGGCAGGGGCTCGACCAGGGTGTTCAGCAGATCGTAGGTGAGCCCCGCGGACTGCGTCGTCAGCACCACGGAGAGCAGGGTGGAGACGGCATAGGGCAGCGCCGCCAGCAGGAGGAAGGCCCCGAAGTTGCCGAAGGTGTCGCGGTAGGCGGCCCCGACCGTTCGCCAGACCGGCACCTTGGGCTGCGCAGGCGCGGCTTCCGCTGTCGTCTCCAGCGTCATTCGAAGCGCTCCAGAAGCTCCGCACGCGGCCCGCCCCAGCCGGTCAGCTGGGCATAGGCGGAGGCCAGGGCGACGATCATGATAGCGGAGCCGAGGTACTGGAACACCAGTCCGATGATCAGTGTCGGTGTCTGGGCGAGGAGCAGAGTCGTCACGTCGATCGCTGCTGGATCCTGCGCCAGTATGTTCGGAGCGAGCACTGCAAAGCTGAAGATCGAACTGACGAGGAACATCAGGAGGGCTAGGCCGATGAGCAGCGCGAGGGTCAGCAGGATGAAGACCGCGTAGAGTTTGAAGCCGGCGGCGCCCCGCGTCAGGCGCCAGGAGCCGCCGAGGCCCAGCTTCTGATCGACGGCGACAGCGGGAAAGACGAGGCTGAGACGGGTCACGAAATACATGAAGACGAAGTAAATGACGATGAACCGCAGAACCCACCACAGAACGGCCTCCGGATCCTCCATGCCGGCGGGCACCGAACCCACGGCGAAGAAGGGCAGGACATCGCTGAAGCTGTAGACAAAGATGACGATGGCCGGAACGGCGAGGATCAGCAGGAACAGCAGGCTGTAGCCGAGATAGACCAGGGTGCGGCGGCCGAGCAGCGGCCGCGGCAGGACGCCGGCCTGCCGCCCGATCAAGGCAAGGCGGCTGCAGGCGATGCCGAGGATGACAAAGGGCAGCATGCCAAGGATCTGCATTGCGACTTCGACAAGGGCGAAGGCCACCTGTTCGCCCGTCCCGGCGACGACGCCGTCCCCTCCGCTCTCAACGACTGAAATGCCGCTGCCAAGGGTGGCGCCGAAAGTCAGCAGGAAGCCGAGGAGGCCGATCAACAGGCTGAGGACGAAGGGCAGCAGCGACGCCTTGATGAAGGTCCAGAGCTGTCCGAACACCGTCACAAAGCCGGCCCCGAAGGTCTTGCCGAAGGCGAGCCGCGGTGCCGGCGCTGGTGCTTCTGCCATGGTCATGACGGTGACCCCCCTGTCGCTTCCGGTCGAAAGTCTTCCAACCAGAACGATAGCAGCCGGTCGACTGTTCGACCAAGCGAAAGGGGCGTCGGCGGCTCAGGCGCCCTGGCCGTCGTGGTCCTCGTCCTCAGGGGCCGCCGGCAGGTTCGCCGGGGCTGCCGGTACCCAGCCGGTGCAGATGCGGAAGGCGGTGGCGACGATGGTGAAGAACACCGCCAGCACGGCCATGAACAGCGCGTCGACGATCACCTTGACCGTGAAGACCGACTCCGGCGGAACGGAGCCGAAGACCTCTTCGAGGGCCTCGGGGGCATTGCCGCTGCCCATGGCCGCCTGCAGGGCGGCGATGTCGCTGGCCGAGATGCCGATGATCATGACGAAGAGCTGGGCGACGATCAGCGACAGGACGATGTAGAGCGGAATACCGGCCAGCAGCAGGGCCGTGGTGAGGCGCAGGCCCTGGCCCTGGGTGTGCCGCCAGGCAAAGGCGAGGCTGTAGGGCTCCTCGACCGCCAGGGCAGGAAACACGAAGCTGAAGCGGGCCAGGAGGTAGAGCACGACGACGTTCGTCAGCGCCCCGGCAAAGGGCACGACAAGTCCCAGTGTCACGCCGAGGAAGAGGTTGGCGAAGACCATGAGGACGAGGAACAGGACGCTGTAGCCGAGGCTGCGCCAGTGCCGCCCGTCCCAGCGCAGGGCGGGACGCACCAGCCCTGCGGGCCCCAGCAGCTGGAGGCGATACCAGTTGACGCCGAAATGGACGTAGGCGACCAGCGGCGCGAAGAGCGACAGCAGGGTGGTCAGGGCGTTGGGCCAGGCCAGCGGCAGGATGAAGCCGATGGCCAGGATGATGAAGGCGCCGCCGGCGGCGCGCAGCAGCAGCAGCGGATGCCCGTAGGTGGCGGGAAAGGCCGCGACCACGGTTTCGATGACGGGCAGGTCGGCGACGGCCTGCGGCGGTGGCTGGTTGTGCATGCTCATGGCGAAAGGCGGACCGGATCTCAGGCGCCGACGGCGCAGTCTTCCAGCTCGGCGACGATGCGCCGGGCGGCGGCGAGGGGGTCCTCGGCGGCGGTGATCGGCCGGCCGATGACGATGTGGTCGGCGCCGGCGGCGACGGCCTCGGCTGGGGTCATGATGCGCTTCTGGTCGCCGGCCGCCGCCCAGCTCGGCCGGATGCCCGGCACCACCAGCAGAAAGTCGGGGCCGCAGGCTTCGCGCAGCCGGGCGATCTCACGCGGCGAGCAGACCACGCCGTCGAGGCCGCTCGCCTGGGCCAGGCGGGCGAGGCGCTCGACCTGGGCCTCGGGCGGGCCCATCTGGCCGACCTCCTCCAGGTCGGCGGCGTCCAGGCTGGTCAGCACGGTGACGGCGATCACTCGCGGGCGCTCGACGCCCAGATCCTCGGCCGCCTCGCGCGCCGCCTCGGCGGCGGCCATCATCATGGCGCGGCCGCCGGAGGCATGGACGTTGACGATCCGGGGCCGCAGGTGCACGGCGGCGCGGATCGCGCCGGCCACGGTGTTGGGGATGTCGTGGAACTTCAGGTCGAGGAACAGCGGCGCGCCGCCGGCCGCCACGCGCACGCCGTCCGGCCCCTGGGCGGTGAACAGCTCCTTGCCGATCTTCACGCCGCCGACGGTGCCGACCAGCGACTTGGCGATGCGCGCCGCCTTGTCGATGTCCGGCGTGTCGAGGCCGACGAAGATGCGCTCGCGGGGGGAGAGGGGGCTGGGCATGGTCCTGGCTTACTCCGGCGTCAGTGTCTGGTGGCGCCCCTCGGCCCAGAGGCGGAAATCCTTGAAGGCGATGTCGCCGACGGCGGTGCGCGCGAGCTGCTCGCCCATCAGCGCGCCGAACTTGAACATGTGGCCGCTGCAGCCGCCGATCAACAGTACCGGTCCGTTCTGCTCGGCGACGAAGCGCTCGTCGGGCGCGATGGCATAG
Organism: Kiloniellaceae bacterium; assembly: GCA_041565695.1. GTDB lineage: Bacteria > Pseudomonadota > Alphaproteobacteria > Kiloniellales > Kiloniellaceae > Pelagibius. The sequence goes on along the minus strand of JBFGUI010000219.1, from coordinate 2,059 downwards.
GGGCAGACCTGGCCGCGCAGCACCTTGTAGTCGGCGAAGTCGCGCAGCAGCGGCGCGAAGGCCGCGGCCACCTCGGCGGCCTCGTTGTCGCCCAGCGGGTCGAGGTTGTCCGGGTCGCCGGGCCGGCGGTGCTGGCCGCAGCCGAACTTCAACTCGCTGCCGCCGGCCGGCGGCGCGGCATAGATGTCGACGTCGTTCAGCAGGTGGACCATGACCGGCGCCTTGGCCCAGCTCGCGGCGTGCGCCTCCGGCGGCGCCATGTAGGCGACCACCTGGCGGTGCGGCACCGCGCGGCGGGCAATCTCCGGAAACAGCTTGGCGGTCCAGGCGCCGGCGGCGACGACGATGGCCTCGGCGCGCTCCTGCTTGCCGTCTTCCAGGGTGATCACGCCGGCGGCCGGGTCGACGCCGACGATGCGTGTCTCCTCGCGCAGGCTGACGCCGCGGCGCCGCAGGTCGCGGATCAGGGCGTCGACGATGCGCGAGGCGAACAGCAGGCCGCCGGTCTCGTTGTAGAGGCCGGTGACCTTCTCGGGCACCTGCAGGAAGGGGCAGAGCTCTTCGACCTGCTTGCGGTCCAGCTCGGCGTAGTCGAGGCCGAGATGCGCCAGGGTCTGCTGCGAGAGGTCGGCCCAGTCGCCTTCCGCGCTGGACAGCGCCAGGCTGCCGGTCTCCGCATAGTGCGATTCGCCGAGGTCGTCCCACATGCGCTTCCAGGCCTTCAGCGCGTCGACCACCATGGCGCAGTAGCCCGTGTGGTCGGCGTAGGGCAGCCGGATCAGGCGATGCTGGTCGTAGGAGGCGCCGCCCGCGTTGGGCAGCGGCCCCTGTTCGAAGAGCAGCGCCTCATGGCCGCGGCGCGCCAGGGCCCAGGCCGTCGACAGGCCGACGATGCCGCCTCCGATGATGATGACTTTCATGGCCCTGGAACCTTCCTGCCGCCGCGCGGCCATTTAGCCGCGGCGCGCTCCGCCGCGAATGCCTCCCCGAGGGGGCCGTTTGCCGACGCGCTCATTGCGGCGATGCCGCGTCCTGCATAGCGCCGGACTGCCCCGAAATCCAGTCCCGGAACCGGTCGGCCGGCCTGCACCCGGCGACGACCTCGGCCAACTGCTCGGCAATCAGCGGGGCGAACTTGAAGCCGTGGCCGGAAAAGCCGGTCAAAATCCAGGCGGCCTCGCAGGCATGGGCGATGAAGCGCTCCTCCGGTTCAACCGTGTAGAAGCAGGTGCCGATGCGTTCGACGGCATAGCGCTCGAAGTCGGCGATGCGCCGCCCGGCCATGGCGAGGCTCTCGGCCACGTCCTCCGGGTGGCCTTCGCGCGCCTGGTCCGGATGACCGCTGAGCGAAAAGCCGTGGTCGCCGATTTTCATGGCCGTCCCCGCTGCCGGCGGCACCAGGTAGAAGCCGCTCTCGCGGCTAATGTCCAGCACCATGGGATGCGCGGCCCAGGCGGCGCGGGTCTCCTCCGGCGGCGACAGGTAGGCATAGGCCTGACGCGAGGGCGTGATCCGCTTCGTCAGCTCGGGCAACTGCGCGCCGAGCAGGTCCGGCAACCAGGGCCCGGCGGTGACCACCACCAGATCGCCGCTCACGCTGCCGCCGCGCTCCAGGGTCAGGCTGGCCGTCTCGGGATCGATCTCGCTGACCCGCCGGCGGGTGTTGAGGGTGCCGCCCAGCATGGCGAGGCGCGCGGCCAGGTGCTGCAGGATGGGGCGCGCCAGCAGCAGGCCGCCGCTTTCCAGGTGGAAGCCGCGGTCCGGCGGATCAATCGCCAGCAGCGGGAAGCGCGCCGCCAGCGCGCCGGCGTCGTGCCAGGTGACCGCCCGGCCGACCTCGGCGAGGGTCGCGGCCGAGGCGTCCATCCAGCCGCCGCGCTCGCGGCTCACCACCAGGGTGCCGGTGGGCACGTAGTGGTTGCGCCCGAGCCGCGCCCACAGCCGCTCCCAGGCGGCGTAGGCGGGGTCGACCAGGCGGGCGTAGCCGGCCTTGTCGCCGTAGGGATGGCGGATCATGCGATGCTGGTCGCTGGAGGAGCCGAGGTCGTTGGGGAAGGGC
>JBFGUI010000218.1:0-6553 GCA_041565695.1 Kiloniellaceae bacterium | reverse complement strand
GGTGAGGCGATGAAGGGATAGGACCGTGACCTCATGCTGAGGAGGGCTGCCGCGTCAGGCGGGAGCCCGTCTCGAAGCATGTGGCGAGCATCACTCCGGGTGCTCGGCCTCGCCGTTCAACAGGGCGGCCTTGAACTCCAGGCCCCAGCGGTAGCCGCCGAGCCCGCCGTCCTCGCGCAGGGCGCGATGGCAGGGAATGACCAGGGAGACCGGGTTGGTGGCGCAGGCCCGGCCGACGGCGCGCTGGCCGCGCGGCACGCCCAGCAGCTCGGCGATCTCCGAGTAGGTGCGGGTCTCGCCGCAGGGGATCGCGATCAGCTCGTTCCACACCCGGCGCTGGAAGGCGGTGGCGCGCACGTCGAGCGGCAGCTCGGCGTGGGGGATCTTGCCCTCCAGGAAGTCGATCACCACGGAGACCGACTGGGCGATGGAATGGCGGTCGCGGGAGATGCTCTCGGCCTGCGGGAACTCCTGCTGCAGCGCCTCGATCAGCTCGCCGTCGTCGTGGCCGAGGCTGAGGAAGCAGAGGCCCTTGGCGGTGGCCGCCACCAGCAGGCGTCCCAGCGGCGATTCGACGATGTCGTAGACGATAACGGCGCCCCTGCCGCCCTTGGCGTAGGACGCCGGGGTCATGCCCAGCATGCGCTCGGCGCGCTCGTAGACGCGCGATGAGGAGCCGTAGCCGGCGCCGTAGGTCGCCTGGGCGATCGACTCGCCGTCTTTCAGCTGTTGCCGGAAGGCGGCGTTGCGGCGCGCGTCGGCATAGTCGCGGGGGCTCACCCCCATGACCCGCTTGAACAGCCGCTGCAGGTGCCAGGGGCTGACCTCGAGCTCGGCGGCGATGACCGCCAGGGTCAGGCGCTCGCCCTCCTGCGCGTCGATCAGCGCGCAGGCGCGGCGCACGATGTCCAGCTGTCGTGCGTTGGCTCTCATCTGGTTGCCCGCTGCGCCCTTCGCTCTCTGCATGTCCATCGCTCTTCCTCCTGCCGACAATAGCCGCTTTCTGACCCCTTGTAGCGGGCGGGCGCCGGCCGGCTCTATCCGAAGCTTGCGCCGAAATGTCAGATTTCGATCACCGAATTGTTGTTATACGATCAAAACCAAGGTCTTATACTCGTCACAAAACCATAAAAAGACGATCGCGACGGGCCGTTAGCTTTGCCTTGCATCGCACGGCCCCTCTGGGGGATCGAGCCGCAGGAAACAGGGAGAATCTCTCATGCGTTTGAACCGAAAAATCATCACCTGGGTCGCCGCCGCGGTCGTTGCCGGCAGCCTGCCGCAGCCGGCCCTGGCGGTCACCGAGATCCAGTGGTGGCACGCCTTTACCGGCCGTCTCGGCGAGATCCTCGCCAAGCAGGTGGTGGACTTCAATGCTTCGCAGAGCGACTACAAGGTGGTCGCCGTCTACAAGGGTAACTATTCCGAGACGCTGAATGCCGGCGTCGCCGCCTTCCGCGCCAAGCAGCAGCCGCACATTCTGCAGGTCTTCGAGGTCGGCACCGCCACCATGATGGCCGCCAAGGGCGCCGTGAAGCCGGTCTACGAGGTGATGGCCGAGGCCGGCGAAAGCTTCGATCCCAAGGCCTACCTTTCGACCGTCACGGGCTACTACACCGACCCCGCGGGCAACATGCTGTCGATGCCCTACAACAGCTCGACTCCGGTGCTCTACTACAACAAGGATGCCTTCCGGAAGGCGGGCCTCGACCCCGAGGCGCCGCCGAAGACCTGGCAGGAGTTCGGCACGGCGCTCGACGCGCTGAAGGCCGCCGGCTCCGAATGCCCCTTCACCACCGCCTGGCAGTCCTGGGTGCACCTGGAGAACATGAGCGCCTGGCACGACGTGTCCTTCGCCACCAAGGCCAACGGCTTTGAGGGCACCGACACCGAGCTGGCCTTCAACGGCCCGACCCAGGTCAAGCACATCCAGCAGCTCGGCGACTGGGCCCAGGAAGGCAAGTTCATCTATGCCGGCCGCCGCAACGAGGGCGGGGCGCGCTTCCGCAGCGGCGAGTGCGCCATGTTCACCGAATCCTCGGCCGGCTATGCCGGCGTGAAGGCCGAGGCGCAGTTCGATTTCGGCGTCACCAACCTGCCCTATTGGGAAGGGTCTTCAGGCGCGCCGCGCAACACCATCATCGGCGGGGCCAGCCTCTGGGTGCTGTCCGGCCACTCGCCGGAAGAGTACAAGGGCGTCGCGAAGTTCTTCTCCTTCCTCTCGTCGGCCGAGGTGCAGGCGGACTGGCACCAGCAGACCGGCTACCTGCCGATCACCAACTCGGCCTACAAGCTGACCAAGGAGCAGGGCTACTACGCCGAGAACCCGGGCACCGAGACGGCGCTCGTCCAGATGACCTCGATGGCGCCCTCGGCCAACTCGAAGGGCCTGCGTCTCGGCAGCTTCGACCAGATCCGCGGCGTTATCGACGAGGAGCTGGAAGAGGTCTGGGCCGGCAAGAAGTCGGCACAGCAAGCCCTCGACTCCGCGGTCGAGCGGGGCAACGTGCTGCTGCGCCGCTTCGAGAGGGCCAACAACTAGCTGCGCGTCGCGGGCGATAAAGCGGGCGTCGGTTCGGCCGGCGCCCGCCGCTGCCCTGCTGTCTTCACAGCCGTCAAAAATCAAGGCGAGACGTCATCGCAGATGGAAAAGCGCGTTTTCTTCCGGCCGTCGCCGCTGCCCTACCTGCTGGTGCTGCCGCAGCTGGTCATCACGGCGGTCTTCTTTCTCTGGCCGGCTTCCCAGGCACTCTACCAGTCGCTGCTGATCGAGGATCCTTTCGGCATGCGCACCGAATTCGTCTGGCTGGAGAACTTCGCCTATCTGTTCTCCGACCGGCTCTACCTGCAGACCTTCTGGACCACGGCCTATTTCAGCGCCGCGGTGACCGCCCTCTCCCTCGGTGTCGCGCTGCTGCTGGCGGTGCTGGCGGACCGGATCGTCAAGGGCGCGACGGGCTACAAGACCCTGCTGATCTGGCCCTACGCCGTGGCGCCCGCCATCGCCGGCGTGCTGTGGCTCTTCCTGTTCAATCCCTCGATCGGCCTGGTGGCCTACTACCTGAAGATCATGGGCTACAACTGGAACCACGTGCTGAATGGTAACCAGGCCATGTTCCTGGTGGTGATCGCCGCCGCCTGGAAGCAGGTCAGCTACAACTTCCTGTTCTTCCTGGCCGGGCTGCAGGCGATCCCGCGCTCGCTCATCGAGGCGGCCGCAATCGACGGCGCGGGGCCGGTGCGGCGCTTCTGGACCGTCGTCTTTCCGCTGCTCTCGCCGACCACCTTCTTCCTCATCGTGGTCAACATCGTCTACGCCTTCTTCGAGACCTTCGGCATCATCCACACCATCACCAAGGGCGGACCGGGCAAGTCGACGGAGATCCTCGTCTACAAGGTCTATGCCGACGGCTTCGTCGGGCAGGACCTCGGCGGCTCGGCCGCCCAGTCGGTCATCCTCATGGCCATCGTCATCAGCCTCACCGTCATCCAGTTCCGCTTCATCGAGCGGAAGGTCCATTACTAGGGCGCGCGCGATGGTCGAAAACCGCGGACTCCTGACCCTGCTGTCGCACGCGATCCTGCTGCTGGGCATCGCGGTGCTGGCCTTTCCGATCTACGTCACCTTCGTCGCCTCCACCTCGGAGATGCGCGACATTATCCAGCCGCCGCTGCCGCTCGTGCCGGGACCCTATCTGATCGACAACTACACCGAGGCCCTGACCCGTGGCGTCGCCCAGGCGTCCGGCGCGCCCGTGGCGCTGATGCTGTGGAACTCCCTGGTCATGGCGATGGCCATCGCGATCGGCAAGATCGTGATCTCGCTGCTCTCCGCCTTCGCCATCGTCTACTTCCGCTTCCCGCTGCGCGCTCTGTGCTTCTGGACGATCTTCATCACCCTGATGCTGCCGGTCGAGGTGCGCATCGTGCCGACCTTCGAGGTCGTCGCCCAGCTGGGCATGCTGAACAGCTACGCCGGACTCACCATTCCGCTGATCGCCTCGGCGACGGCGACCTTCCTCTTCCGACAGTTCTTCATGACCATCCCCGACGAGCTGCTCGAAGCCGCGCGCATCGACGGGGCGGGCGCGCTGCGTTTCTTCTGGGACATCGTGCTGCCGCTGTCGCGCACCAACATCGCCGCGCTCTTCGTCATCCTCTTCATTTATGGCTGGAACCAGTACCTCTGGCCGCTGCTGATCACCACCGACGCATCGATGAACACCATCGTCATGGGGATCAACCAGATGATCGCGCCGGGCGAGGACCAGACCAACTGGCCGGTGGTCATGGCCACGGCGATCCTGGCGATGATCCCACCGGTCTTCGTGGTGGTCGCCATGCAGCGGCTTTTCGTCAAGGGCCTGGTGGAAACCGAGAAGTAAGAACGAAAGACTCCCATGGCAGAGATCTCACTGCGCAACATCAAGAAGAGCTACGGCGACAACGCCGTGATCCATGGCGTCTCGGTCGACATCGCCGACGGCGAGTTCGTGGTCATCGTCGGGCCGTCCGGCTGCGGCAAGTCGACCCTGCTGCGCATGATCGCCGGCCTGGAGGCGATCACCGAGGGCGAGATCGCCATCGGCGGGCGGGTGGTCAACCGGCTGGAGCCCAAGGACCGTGACATCGCCATGGTGTTCCAGAACTACGCGCTCTACCCGCACATGACGGTCTACGCCAACATGGCCTACGGCCTGAAGATCGCCGGCAAGCCGAAGGCGGAGATCGACCAGCGCGTCGCCGAGGCGGCGACGATCCTGGAGCTGAAGGACCTGCTGCAGCGCAAGCCGCGCCAGCTCTCCGGCGGCCAGCGCCAGCGCGTCGCCATGGGCCGCGCCATCGTGCGCCAGCCGGCGGCCTTCCTGTTCGACGAGCCGCTGTCCAACCTCGACGCCAAGCTGCGCGTGCAGATGCGCCTGGAGATCAAGCGCCTGCAGCGCCGGCTCGGCACCACCTCGGTCTATGTGACCCACGACCAGGTGGAGGCCATGACCATGGCCGACCGCCTGATCGTCATGAATGCCGGCAATGCCGAGCAGATCGACACCCCCATGGCGGTCTACGAGAACCCGGCCAGCCTGTTCGTTGCCGGCTTCATCGGCTCGCCCTCGATGAACTTCCTGAGCGCGGAGGTCGCCGCGGACGGCGGCGCGCTGAGCCTCGGCGGCGGGACCCGGCTCGCCCTGCCGCGCGGCGGCCTGCCGGGCCAGGCCGGACGCCGCGTGACGCTCGGCGTCCGGCCGGAGCACCTGCACCCGGCCGGCGACGGGCCGGCGGCCTTCGGCCTGCAGGTTCAGATGGTGGAGACCCTGGGCGCCGACGTCCTGGCGCACGGCGTGCTGCAGGGCAACGGCGAGGCCCTGACCATCCGCCTGCCCGGCAGTGCCACGCCGCACGAGGGCGAGCGCCTGACGCTCGCCGCCGACCCGGGCAGCCTGCACCTCTTTGATCCGCAGAGCGGCCGGCGCCTCGCCGACCTGTAGCAGTCAGCTGCCGGCGCCGGCGGCCGTTGCCAGGGCGGGATCGACCGTCTCGGCGAGGCCCTTGGCGATGTCCTCGGCGCTGGCGGCATGGGTGAAGTGTGTCAGATAGGCGCCGTCGGGACCCATCAGGTAGATGATCGAGGAGTGGTCCATCAGGTAGTCGCTGGCGCCGGGCTCCTCGACCTTCTGATAGTAGATGCGATAGGCCTTGGCGGCGGCGGCGACCTCTTCCGGCGTGCCGGTCAGGGCCATGAGACGCGGGTGGAAGTGGCCGGCGTAGGCCTTCAGCACCTCGACGGTATCGCGCTCGGCATCGACGGTGACAAAGACCGGTTGCACCGCCGCGGCCTGGTCGGGCGCCTGTGCGGCCAGGATGTCGAGGCCCTGGGTCATGGTGCTGAGCGAGGTGGGGCAGACATCCGGGCAGAAGGTGTAGCCGAAGTAGACCAGGCTGTAGCGGCCGGCGAGATCCGCCTCGCTGCGTGCTGTGCCGTCCTGGTCGGTCAGGGTGAAGGGTCCGCCGATCAGCGCCGTGCCGCTGCTGCGGGTCTCGCTGGAGATGATGCCGCCGGGCCCCTGCGGCTGGGTCAGGCGCCAGGCCGCCAGGCCGCCGCCGGCCAGCGCCAGGCCGAGCAGGACGATCAGCAGGACTTGGATCTTGGTCGGCATGGCGGCAGGTCGGCTCCCTTCCGGGTCGGAAAAAAATGCAGGTCGCCCCTCTCTAGGCGGCGCGGCGTCGCCGGGCAATGCGGCCTGCTGTCGCGGCCGGGCCGTCAGCCTAGGGCAGCAGCTGGCGCAGGCTTTCGGCGTGGGTGTTGGTGTACTTGCGGTCGATGACGATGCTCTTCGGCGTGGCGCCGGGGGCGTAGTAGGCCTCGTTGAGCGAGGTCCGGGTGAAGATCTTGGCGCCTTCCAGCGCGCCGCCACCGAACAGCCCGACGGACTTGGAGAAGGCGTAGATGTCCGAGGTGAAGTCGGTGCTGCGCGAGGCCTCGATGCCGCGGCCCAGCGGGCCGACCGTGACGCTGGCATCGGCGCCCAGCTTGAACTCGCTCGACAGCATGGCG
>JBFGUI010000217.1:0-6562 GCA_041565695.1 Kiloniellaceae bacterium | reverse complement strand
CCACCGCGGTGATCTTGCCGTAGCCGAACTTCTGGTGGAACACACGGTCGCCGCGCTGGAAGGCGCCGCTGGAAAGGCTCTCGACCCGGGTCGGTACCACGTCGATGTAGTGCGCTGTTTCCTGGCCGCGGCGGGCCTGGGCGCGCTGCAGCCCGGGACTGACCCGCGCCTGGCGCCACTCGCTGCCACCCCAGCCGTCCCCCATCCCGCCGAAGGTCGACGCCGCGGCGCCGTAAACGCCCTGGTCGCTCTCCACCTCGACGTGTTCTTTCGGCAACTCGTCGACGAAGCGCGAGGGAATCGCCGCCGCCCAGGAGCCGTGCATGCGCCGGTTGGCGGCAAAAGAGACGATGACCCGCTTGCGCGCCCGGGTCAGGCCGACATAGGCGAGCCGCCGCTCCTCCTCCAGGCCGCGCCGCCCGGTCTCGTCGAGGGCGCGCTGGTTGGGAAAGAGGCCGTCCTCCCAGCCCGGCAGGAAGACGGTGTCGAATTCAAGGCCCTTGGCCGCGTGCAGCGTCATGATGGTGACCACGTCCTGGCCTTCCTGGGTCATCGCCTCCATGACCAGCGAGACGTGTTCGAGAAACCCTGCGAGGTTTTCAAACTCGCCCATGGCGTTGACGAATTCCTTCAGGTTGTCGAGCCGGCCCGGCGCTTCCAGCGACTTGTCGTTCTGCCACATCTCGACGTAGCCGGACTCCTCCAGCACGATCTCGGCCAATTCCGGATGCGGCGTGGTATCCACCATGCCGCGCCAGCGGTCGAAGTCGTTCATCAGCTCGGTGAGCGCGCGGCGCGCCGCCGGGCGCAGTTCGTCGGTGTCGATGAGCCGCCGCACCGCGAGAGTCAGCGGCACGTTGCCGGCGCGCGCGGTCTGGTACAGCAGCTGCAGGGTGGCGTTGCCGAGGCCGCGCTTCGGCTTGTTCATGATGCGCTCGAAGGCCAGGTCGTCGGCCGGCTGCAGGATCACCCGCAGGTAGGCCAGCGCATCGCGGATCTCCAGGCGCTCGTAGAAGCGCGGGCCGCCGACCACGCGGTAGGGCAGGCCGAGGGTGATGAAACGCTCTTCGAACTCGCGGGTCTGGGCGCCGGTGCGCACCAGGATGGCGATCTCGCTCAAGAGATGGTTCCTGTCGCGGGCGACGAGGGCCTCGATTTCCTCGCCGACGAAGCGCGCCTCCGCCTCGCCGTCCCACAGGCCGCGCAGGCGGATCTTCTCGCCCGCCTCGTCCTCGGTCCACAGCGTCTTGCCCAGGCGACCCTCGTTGTGGGCGATGAGGCCCGAGGCGGCCGCCAGGATGCGTCCGGTGGAGCGGTAGTTGCGCTCCAGGCGCACCACCTTGGCGCCGGGGAAGTCTTCCTCGAAGCGCAGGATGTTGCCGACCTCCGCGCCGCGCCAGCCGTAGATCGACTGGTCGTCGTCGCCGACGCAGCAGATGTTCTTGTGGCTCTGGGCGAGCAGCCGCAGCCAGAGGTACTGCGCAACGTTGGTGTCCTGGTACTCGTCGACCAGGATGTAGCGGAAGCGCCGGTGGTAATCGGCCAGCACCTCCGGCTCGTTCTGGAAGATCGTCAGGTTGTGCAGCAGCAGATCGCCGAAGTCGCAGGCATTGAGCGTCTTGAGGCGTTCTTGATAAGCCTTGTAGAGATCGACTGCGCGGCCGCGCGCGAAGTCGCCGGCTTCGCCCGCCGAGACCCGCTCCGGCGAGAGGCCGCGGTCCTTCCAGCGCTCGATGATCGCCAGCAGGGAACGCGCCGGCCACTTCTTCTCGTCGACGTTCTCGGCCTGCAGCAGCTGCTTGACCAGGCGGATCTGGTCGTCGGTGTCGAGGATGGTGAAGTTGCTCTTGAGCCCGACGGCTTCCGCGTTGCGCCTTAGGATGCGCGCGGCAATGGCGTGGAAGGTGCCGAGCCACCAGCCTTCGACCGAGGGCCTGTTGAGCAGGGCGGCAACGCGGTCCTTCATCTCCCGCGCCGCCTTGTTGGTAAAGGTGACGGCGAGGATTTCTCCCGGCCCGCGCGCCCTGCCGGTCGTCAGCAGGTGGGCGAGCCGCGTGGTCAGCACCCGGGTCTTGCCGGTACCCGCCCCGGCCAGCACCAGCACCGGGCCGTCGAGCGCCTCGACCGCCGCGCGCTGGCCCGCGTTGAGAGCGTCCAGATAGGGATTGGGCCGGGCGGGTTCGGGGGTGGCCCCGGAGCCGCCGTTCGGCGCCGCAAAGAGATCCGACATGCCCCCTATATAGCGCAGCCGGCCGGGGGGCTCACGCGGTAAGGACGGGAATTCTTCCCGCCGTCGGGCGCGCGTCAGGTAAAGTGGGACAGAGGCTTGACCCGGCCCGGCCGCGCGCCTTTGATGCGCCCTCCGGTGTTCTTCCTCAGGATTTCCGCCCATGCCTCTCCGCAGCGAGCACCTGCCGCTTCTCACAGCCAGTCCCGGCAGCGCCCGGCATCTAACCGTCTACCGCTTCGGCAACCCGGCCGCGCGGCCCAAGGTCTACCTCCAGGCGGCCCTGCACGCCGACGAGACCCCGGGACTGCTGGTGCAGCACCATCTGCTGCCCCTGCTGGCGGCGGCCGAGGACCGCGGCGAGATCAAGGGAGAGATCGTCGTCCTGCCCTATGCCAACCCGATCGGCCTCGCCCAGTTCGTCAACGGCGACAACCTCGGCCGCTACGAGATCGGCGGCGGCGGCAACTTCAACCGCAACTGGCCCGACCTCTTCGAGCCCGTCGCCGCGGCCGTCGCGGAAAAGCTGAGCGACGATGCCGCGGGGAACGTCGCGGTGATCCGCGGCGCCATGCTGGACCACCTCGCCCGGCAGGCAGCCGGCAGCGAACTGCAGTCCCTGCGCCTCTCCCTGGCGCGCCTGGCGGCCGATGCCGACGTGGTGCTCGACCTGCACTGCGACGACGAGGCGCTGATGCACCTTTTCCTGATCCCCGAACACTGGCCGCAAGCGGCCGAGCTGGCCGCCGAGCTGGGCTGCCGCGCGGTGCTGCTGGCCGAGGACTCGGGGGGCAACTCCTTCGACGAGGCCTTCTCGACACCCTGGACGCGCCTTGCCGAACGATTCCCCGCCCACCCGATTCCACCCGCCTGCCTCGCCGGCACGGTGGAGCTGCGCGGCCGCTCGGACGTCGACGATGCGACCGCCAAGGGCGATGCCAAGGCGCTGTTCCGCTGCCTGCAGCGGTTCGGCGCCGTCGCCGGCAAAGCGGGCCCGGCCCCAAAGCCGCTGTGCGAGGCGACCCGCCTGGACGCCACCGATTCGGTGCGCAGCCCGGCCGCCGGTGTCATCGCCTACGCGGTCGACCTGGGCCAGCAGGTGAGGAAGGGCGACGTCATCGCCTGGATCGTCGATCCCTCAGCTGAGCCGGCGCAGGCCCGCACGCCGGTGGAAACGCAGGCCAGCGGCCTGGTGCTGTCGCGCCGCAGCCACCGCTACGTGCGCCCCGGCATGGTGCTGGCCAAGGTGGTCGGCAAGGAGACCCTGCCGCACCGCGAGGGCACCTACCTGCTGGAGGACTGAAGTCACCCCTTTTCCGGCTGCTGAACTCTCTGCAGTGGCGCGCTAGCTCCCGATTGGTGATAGACTCCATCGCAAAGAGGGGGAGACGCCGCAACGTCACGAAGGAGAGCGGCATGTCGAAGGGTCCCTTTGCCCTGTTTTCGGGGCATTCGTTCTTAGTCCTTGTTGTCGGGTTCTTGTGCCTGCTGGCGGGTCCGGGCGCCCCGGCGCTGGGCCAGGAGGCCGCGCGGCCCAATCCTCTGCGGGCGGTGGTCGGCGTGCGCGCGGAGGTGCCGCCCTCGGCCCGCACCGCCCGGACGCTCGGCACGGAGCGCGAAGGCGGCGGCGTGGTGATCGGCGAGGACGGCCTGGTGCTGACCATCGGCTACCTGATCATGGAAGCCATGCGCACCGAGATCATCGAACAGGACGGCAGCGTGGTGCCGGCCGACGTCGTCGCCTACGACTACGAGACCGGCTTCGGCTTGCTGCGCCCGCTGGCGAAGCTCGACGCGACGCCGATCGAACTCGGCGATTCGACCAAGCTGCCGCCGGAAAGCCGGGTCCTGGTGGCCGGGCCCGAAGGTCCCAGCCCGGCCCTGGTGGTCTCGCGGCGCGAGTTCGCCGGCTACTGGGAGTACCTGCTGCCCGATGCGATCTTCACCTCGCCGCCTTACCGCTCCTTCGGCGGCGCCGCCCTCATCGGACCGGACGGCCGGCTGCTCGGCATCGGCTCGCTGATCGTCGCCGACGCGGCGGCCCCCGGCGAGACCCTGCCCGGCAACATGTTCGTGCCGATCGCCGCCCTCGGGCCGATCATGGACGACCTGCTGCGCAAAGGCCGGTCGACCAAGCCGGCACGGCCCTGGCTGGGGCTTTATACCCAGGAACTGCGCGGCCACGTGATGATCAACCGGGTCGCACCGGAAGGGCCCGCTGCCACAGCCGGGATCGGTCCCAACGCCATCATCACCGCGGTGGGCGGGAAGAGCGTCTCCAGCCTGGCCGAGTTCTACCGCGCCGTCTGGGCGCTGGGCGATGCCGGAGTCGCCGTGCCGCTCACCCTGCTGGACAGCGCGACGGGGTACCGCGAGGTCACCGTGACCTCCGGCAACCGCTACGACTACCTGAAGCTCAATCCGAGCTATTGACCGGAGCGCAAAAAGAATGCCGGCCGGATGTGACAGCATCCGACCGGCATTTTGACGACCGCCACCCCGTCAGGTCTCGCAGAACTGATCCGCGACCCCCGGCCGGGAGTGACTGCCCTCCCCGAAACTCCGCCCGCTGACGTCAGCGGGGAAACCCTCAGTCCGGGTGCCGGAAAAAAGCCGTGACCGGCAGCTCGAACACCTGCGACAGGCGGTACAGCATGCCGGCCGGCATGGCCTCGACGCCTGTTTCGTAGATCTCTACCTGTTCGGAACTGATCCCGAGAATGGCTCCAAGATCGCCCCTGGTCAGATTTCTCTCGACACGCGCGCAATTGATTTGCTTACCAATGATGGTGCCGCAACGCGTCGAGGGTTCCGTCCCGTTTTTCAGTGCCTCGCTCATCGGAGACACTAATCCCATAAAACTCATGGGCGACTCAATTCTCCAAATGCATACCATAGGAGGTACATTGATTAGCTCAGCATGGGCATTCTGCTTAACGTAATCGAGAATAAATATTCCCTTTCGGAATAATTTTGTTCCCAATCGCCCCAAGCATCCTGATAAAGTGCCCCAGCAAAGACAGCTGCGAAGACCGGACCCCATGCCCTTCAGCCTGGCCCCCGTCCTGTGATCCACGACACCGCTCCCTCGACCCTCTACGAGATCCTGCGGTCCTTCACGACCCTTGCGCGCACCCTCAATCTCAGCGAGACGGTGGAGCGCCTGGGCGTGACCCGCCAGACCGTGCGCCGCCACATCAACACCCTGGAAGAGATCAAGGGCGCCAAGCTGTTCGAGCTGCGCAACCGCAGCTACTTCCTCACCGAAGCCGGGGCACAGTGCCGGCTCGAGGCCGAGGCCATCCTCGACCAGACCGATAGCTGGCTGCGCAACAAGTCGGTCCGCGCCCGCGGACGCGGCAGCCTCGAGCGGGTCACCTATGTCGACGACCACGGCTACTGCTTCCATGCCCAGCAGCATCATCTCGGCCGGCTCTGGGTCGACGCGCCGCCGCTGCTGCGGCGTGGCTTCGAGGGCTGGTCCCGCGCCGAGCTGCAGCTCGAACACCCGGCCATGGAGCGCATCAAGGCCTATCGCCTGGTCTACCGCCGACTGCAGGACAGCTGGCTCTGCGTCGAGATCGGGGAGCAATCGTCCTATGCTACCTGGCTGGGCTGGGAATGGGCCAAGAGCGCCATCGGCCGCTTCTCGCAGGACGACCCCGTGGGCCGCGACTTCGACAACTTCATGTCGCAGGCCTATCACGGCGTTTTCGCCGCCGGCAGCGCCCGGCTCGACCACATCGCCGGCATGATCCCGCGGGCCCGCAACGGCGACGCGATGCCGGTGCGCTTCCAGCGCCTGCTGGTCGGCTGCCGCTTTCCCGACGGCGAACCTGCCCTGGCCCTGTTCGTCGCGCGGACCAACCGGGTCGAGATTTCCGGCCTCGAACCGGACGAAATCCCCGAAATGCCGGCGGAATTCCTTATGGAGGACGACATTTAGGTCGATTCAGGAGGTATTTTTCGTCGAAACCTAACCAAGATTGCATTCATAGAGTGTTTTTCTGGCTAACCTTTGCTGACGACCAGCAACTCAGCAAAGGATTATTTTCCAATGCCAGCCAGCGACCTTTTCAAGCACTTCCAATACATCAACAGCATTGAGCGGATCGCCGAGCGTCATGGCATGAGGCTTGAAGTCAGTTCCGACTTCGAGGCCTTTCGCTGTATCCGGGCGATGCAACCGGAGCGCCCGCCGATCTCGCCCCTATTCGACCCGCACGTCTGCGACATCGACGCCAACAACGGGTTCTGGATCAAGGGCACCAGCGACAGCGGCGAGATCGTCCACGTGCAGGCCGTGCGGTTGGAAAACATGACCGACACCAGTCT
>JBFGUI010000216.1:0-6608 GCA_041565695.1 Kiloniellaceae bacterium | reverse complement strand
GCCCACGTCGAGGCCCAGGCCCTCCACCTTGATCCCATGCTCGGCGAAGTGCTTGGCGGCGTCGGCGTATTTTTCGGAGGACTGCAGCAGCGCCGTGGAAGGGATGCAGCCGACGTTGAGGCAGGTGCCGCCCAGCGCGCCGCGCCCTTCGACGCAGGCCGTCTTCATGCCGAGCTGGGCGGCGCGGATCGCGGCCACGTAGCCGCCCGGTCCCCCGCCGATTACCACCAGGTCGTACTGCTTGTCGCTCATCTCGCTCTATCCCTTCGGCACTGGCGCCTTGACGTTTCGGCACCTTGCCGCAGGAGGGCCGGAGGGACAAGACCGCAGGGTGGCGACCTCGTCCCACTTGGCTGGAAGACTGCGTCAGCGTCTCAGAGCAGGCTCATGAGGCGGCTCATCAAAGCGGCCTCGACGTCGACAACCGGCCCCTTACGGACTTCGGCAGGATCGATTCCGGCGTCGCGCAGCTGTGCCGGGCTAAGGGAGCGCAGCTCCCGCCGCGCGGCGGCCCGGCTGAAGAAATGCAGCAGCTGGTCGGAAATCGTCGCCGGGAGGCTGGAAGTGATGCGGCGGGAACTGTGGATCGCTGTGCTGGCCATGGGTCTCATCCTTCTCGGCTGTGGTTCTGCCCGTCCGGGCCTTGAAGAGAGCTTCCTCCGGTGGCGTATGAAAACGCGGCTGACCGGCGCAAAAGCGCGATGAAAAGTCATGGCCGTAGCGTGAAATCTGCGTAAAATCCGCCGAGAACCAACGTCTTGTCGGGGATGGGGGAGGTAGAGCATGCCGCTGTCCTTGCTGGGAGGCCTCACGGTCACCGACGGTTCCGGCGCGAACCTGCCCCTGCCGACCCGCAAGACCGCCCTGGTCCTGGCGCTGCTGGCCCTGTCGGGCGACAAGGGCATGGCCCGCGAGACCCTGGCGGAATGGATCTGGCCGGACCGCGCGGAAAGCCAGGCGAAATCCAGCCTGCGCCAGGCCCTGACGGCGGTACGCAAGGCCCTGCCCGCTGTACTGGAAGGCGCCGGCCTGGAAGCCGGGCAGGACCTCCTGCGCCTGAGCGGTGGCGAGGCCCAGACCGATTACTGCCGGTTCCAGACCCTCGCGGCGTCACGCGACCTGGCAAAGCTCTGCACGGCCGCTGACCTCTACGCCGGACCCCTGCTCGAAAACGTCGCCCTCACCGAAGCGCTCGAGGGCCCGGTCGGCGCGGAACGCGAACGCCTGCAGCATCTGGCGCTGGTCCTGGTGGAGGCTCTCAGCCGAATCCGCGGCGAGGCCGCGGCGACCGCTTCTGAGGCCCTGGCCAACCGCCTGCTGGTCGCCGACCCTGCCGCCGAAGCGGCACATCGCGCCTTGATCCGCCTGCGCCTCGCCGAAGGCCAGACCAATGCCGCCCGCCGGCAACTTGAGCGCTGCACAGCGGCAGTCCAGGAAGCCTTCGGCACGGCGCCAGAAGCGCAGACCCTGACGTTGCTGGAGAGCGACGACCCGGCGACCGGAGACACCCAGCCGGCTGCGGTCTCAACCCTGCCACCCAAGCCACTCAACGCTTCCGCCGCGGATCGGCACGGCCAGCCCAGCGTCGTCGTCATGCCGTTCGACGACCTGGGCGGCGGCCAGCGCGATTTCTTCGCCGACGGCGTGGTCGAGGAGATCACCTCGGCCCTGTCGCGGATCAGGGAGTTCTTCGTCATCGCCCGACAGTCCGCCTTCACCTACAAGGGCCGCTTCGTCGACGTGCGCGAGGTCGGGCGCGACCTCGGCGTGCGCTACGCGGTCGAGGGCACGGTGCGGCGCGGCGGCGAGCGGGTGCGCATCACCGTTCAGCTCGTGGAAACAGAGAGCGGCCGCCAGCTCTGGTCGGAGCGCTACGAGGACAACCGCTCGGAGCTTTTCGAGCTGCAGGACCGCATCGCATCGCAGGTCGCCGGCGCTATCGACCCCTCGATCCGCGCCTCGGAGATCGAGCGCGCCCGGCGCACCCCGCCGGAGAACCTGCAGGCCTACGATCTGGTGCTGCAGGCCCTGCCGCACTTCTGGGCCCACCGCAAGGAGGACAACCGCAAAGCGCTCGAACTCTTCGACGCGGCCCTGCAGCGCGATCCCGATTACGGCGTGGCTCGGGCCTTCAAGGCCTGGTGCCATGCCCAGCAGGCCAGCTACCTCTGGTCCGCGAACCCACGAAAGGACCAGGAAGAAGCCATCGCCGCAGCGGATCGGGCCGCCCAGCAGGTCCATGACCACGCTACCGCGCTCGCCGCAATCGGTGCCGCCTATTCCATGACCACGACGGATCAGGCACTCGCCGAGTCTTTTGTCGACCGTAGCCTGGCACTGGATCCCAACAATGCTTGGGCCTGGCTGCGCAAGGGCTGGCTCAGAGTTCTCTTCAGTCAATTAGACGGGGCTTTGGAGAGCTTCGAGCGGGTGCTGGCACTGAGTCCCCTCGACCCCTTCACCTTCAACGTATACTTCGGCATGGCCGCCGCCCAGGCGGAGCAGAAGAAGTTTGTCGAAGCCGTGGAGCTCACCGAAAGGGGATTGCGCGCGAGCCCGGGAGTGACCTGGGCCTACCGCATGCTGGCCTCTTTTCACGCGCAGCTCGGCAACAGAAAAGAAGCGGACGCGGCCCTGGCCGAGTTTATGCGGCACTACCCCGGCATCACCATCGCCAAGATGCGCGAAAGCATGCCGCCGTCGCTCCAGAAGAGCAATCCAGAGTACTGGGAAGGCATGCGCAAGGCGGGCATTCCCGAGAAGTAAGTGCCGGTTCTTAGTCTTCGACCGGCTTGCTGTCCGGGCTCTCCCGCCCCGCCGGCAGGGTCACGTTAAAGCCGGCGCCGCGCGACGGGTCGAGCGGCGCCATGGTAGCGATGAGCCCGCGCCGCTTGAGATCAAGGAGATGACGGCCGAGGCGGCCGAAGAGGGTCTCGCCGCTGTTCGCAGTTGCCGGGTCGATGCGCACCAGCACGGAGCGGCCCACGTCGCGGAAGCGCTGACGCTCCACCATGCGGTCGACGGAGGCGACGGCATGGGCGAGATCGAGGCCGGTCAGGTCGAGTTCGTAGTCGGCTGCGCCCTGGCGGTCGAGCAGGCGCCGCAGACGACGGTCTTCAGACGCGCTGAGGCCGTCGTCTTCGGCCATCACATGCCGATCAACAGGCGCTGCGGATCCTCGATGGCTTCCTTGACGCGCACCAGGAAGGTAACGGCCTCGCGCCCGTCGATGATGCGGTGGTCATAGGACAGCGCGAGATACATCATCGGCCGGACTTCCACCTTGCCGTCGACCGCCACGGGGCGCGGCTGGATCTTGTGCAGGCCGAGAATGGCCGACTGCGGCATGTTGAGGATCGGCGTCGACATCAGCGAGCCGAAGACGCCGCCGTTGGTGATGGTGAAGGTGCCGCCCTGCATCTCGTCCATGCCGAGCTTGCCGTCGCGGCCCTTGGCCGCCAGCTCACCCAGGGATTTCTCGATTTCGGCGAAGGACTTCTGGTCGCAGTCGCGGATCACCGGCACCATCAGGCCGCTCGCCGTCGAGACCGCCATGCCGATGTCGTAGAAATGGTTGTAGACGATCTCGTCGCCATCGATGCGCGCGTTGACCGCCGGCAGCTCCTGCAGCGCGCCGACCACCGCCTTGGTGAAGAAGGAGGAGAAGCCGAGCTTCACGCCATGCTTCTTCTCGAAGGCGTCCTTGTACTGCGCGCGCAGGGCCATCACCGCGCTCATGTCACACTCGTTGAAGGTGGTGAGCATGGCCGCAGTGTTCTGCGCTTCCTTGAGCCGCCGCGCGATGGTCTGGCGCAGCTTGGGCATGCGCACCCGTTCCTCGCGCTTGCCGGCTGCAGGCGCGGGCGCGGCGGGCGCCGGGGCCGCGGGCGCCTTGGCCGCCGGGGTTGGCGCCGCCAGTGGCTTGGTCTTGCCCTCGCGGAAGTTGACCACGTCCTCCTTGGTGAGGCGCCCGTCCTTGCCGGTCGCCGGGATCACCGCAGGATCGAGGTTGTTCTCCTCGATCATCTTGCGCACGGCGGGCCCCAGGTCGCCGACCGACGACTGCTCCAGGAAGGCGTCGAGATCTGCCTTGG
Organism: Kiloniellaceae bacterium; assembly: GCA_041565695.1. Taxonomy (GTDB): domain Bacteria; phylum Pseudomonadota; class Alphaproteobacteria; order Kiloniellales; family Kiloniellaceae; genus Pelagibius. The sequence continues at coordinate 2,514 of JBFGUI010000216.1, read as the reverse complement.
TGATCTTGCCGCCGGTGCGCCGGGCAGCGGCGGGATCGAGCTTTCCAGCACCAGCCGCCGGCGCCGCGGCTGCCGGAGCGGCTTTCGGCGCCGCAGCACCAGGCGCTTCCGCCTTGGCCGGCGCTGCGGTCTTGGCGGGCGTTTCGGCCTTGGCCGGCGCGGGCGCGGCGGCGGCCCCGGCGGCGAACACGCCGAGCAGGGCGCCAACCCCGACCGTGGCGCCCTCTTCCGCCGCGATCGACTGCAGGCTGCCGGCGGCCGGCGCGTTGACTTCCAGAGTGACCTTGTCGGTCTCGAGCTCGACCAGCGGCTCATCGGCAGCGGCGGCCTCGCCGGGCTGCTTCAGCCACTTGGCGACCGTCGCTTCGGTCACCGACTCGCCGAGCGTCGGCACCACCACGTCCATGGCCTGGCCGTTGCCGCCGCCTGCGGCGGGCGCCGCGGCCGGTGCTGCCGCCTCGGCCTCAGCCTGCGGAGTTTCCGCCTTGGGCGCTGCCTTCTTCGGCTCTGCCTTCTTGGGCGCTTCCTGCTTCGGCGCCGCAGCCTCGCCCTCGCCGATGCGGCCGAGCAGCGCGCCGACCTCGACGTTCTCGCCCTCGCCGGCGATCACCTCCGACAACACGCCCGCGGTCGAGGCGTTGACCTCGAGGGTGACCTTGTCGGTCTCCAGCTCGACGACCGGCTCGTCCACCGCGACGGCGTCGCCCGGCTGCTTCAGCCACTGGGCGACGGTGGCCTCGGTCACCGATTCGCCCAGGGTGGGCACCACGATATCTGTTGGCATCAGTCTCTCACTCGCTTCGGGCTCCGCGCCCGCTTACTCGACCGGTCGGCGGAGGCTGTCACTCCGCGGCCTGGCCCTTGCTGCCGACCGCAGCCCTGGCCTCGCTCTGCACCTTGCGCGATTGGATGCGTCCCATGTGCTTCTTACCCAGGGTGAGGGCGTCGTCAACCAGAGTAGCCTGCTCCTCGACGTGACGTTTGTGGGAGCCGGTCGCCGGCGAGGCCGCCGAAGGCCGCCCGGCATAGCGGGGCCGCGGCTTCTCGAAGCCGATGCTCTCGGCCACTTCCTCGATGAAGGTCGACACGAAACCCCAGGGCCCCATGTTGCGCGGCTCCTCCTGGCACCACACCAGGTCGCAGTGCTTGTAGGGCTCCAGCTCTTGCGACAGGGCGTCGACCGGGAAAGGATAGAGCTGCTCCAGGCGCAGGAAGTGGATGTCCTTGATGCCGCGCTTCTCGCGCTCCTCGAGCAGGTCGTAGTAGACCTTGCCGGAACAGAGCACCACCTGCTTGGCGTCCTTCGGTTCGCTCGGCACCTGGTCGCAGTAGAGCACCCGGTGGAAGCAGCTGCCCGGCCCGAAGGCGTCGAGGTCGGAAACACAGCGCTTGTGGCGCAGCAGCGACTTCGGCGTGAAGACGACCAGCGGCTTGCGGAACTCGCGGTGCAGCTGCCGGCGCAGCACATGGAAATAGTTGGCCGGCGTCGTGCAGTTGACGACCTGCAGGTTGTCCTCGGCACAGAGCTGGAGGTAGCGCTCGATGCGCGCCGAGGAGTGCTCCGGCCCCTGGCCTTCATAGCCGTGCGGCAGCAGCATCACCACGCCGGAAAGACGCAGCCACTTGGACTCGCCCGAGGCGATGAACTGATCGATGATGATCTGGGCGCCGTTGGAGAAGTCGCCGAACTGCGCCTCCCACATCGTCAAGGCGCGCGGTTCGGCCAGGGAGAAGCCGTACTCGAAACCGAGCACTGCCAGCTCGCTCAGCGGCGAGTCGACGATCTCCAGGCGCGCCTGGTCGTCGCGGATGTGCGCCAGCGGCTTGTAGGTCTCCTCGGTCTTCTGGTCGATCAGCGCGGCATGGCGCTGCGAGAAGGTGCCGCGGTTGCTGTCCTGACCGGACAGGCGCACCGGGTGCCCTTCCACCAGCAGGGTGCCGAAGGCCAGGGCCTCGGCCGTCGCCCAGTCGATGTCCTTGCCGGTCTCGATCATTTTGCGCTTGGCTTCGAGCTGGCGCGCGATCTTGCGGTTGAGGTTGAAGTTGGCCGGCACCTTGGTGAGGGCGAGGCCGACCTCGTTCAGCACCTCCGGGGCCACCGCCGTCCTGCCGCGGCGCGGATCGAAGCCGCGTGCCACGTCGAGACCGGACCAGGCGCCTTCGAGCCAGTCGGCCTTGTTCGGCTTGTAGGCCTTGGCCGTCTGGAAGTCCTGCTCCAGGCAGTCGTTCAGTTCGCTGAGCAGGCCTTCGACCTCGTCCGCGGTGCAGGTGTTTTCCTCGACCAGCTTCTCGGCATAGATCTGGCGCACCGTCGGGTGCTTGCCGATCGCCTGGTACATCAGGGGCTGGGTGAACGCCGGCTCGTCGCCCTCGTTGTGGCCGAAGCGGCGATAGCAGAACATGTCGATGACGACGTCCTTGTGGAAGGTCTGGCGGAACTCCGTGGCGATGCGCGCCACGTGGGTCACGGCCTCCGGGTCATCGCCGTTCACGTGGAAGATCGGCGCCTGGATG
>JBFGUI010000215.1:0-6611 GCA_041565695.1 Kiloniellaceae bacterium | reverse complement strand
CTGGTCTTCGAGGGCTCGGCGCGCGACGGCGCCAAGGGCTTTCCGGCCAACGTCAACGTCGCCGCGGCCTTGAGCCTCGCCGGCATCGGTCCCGACGCGACGCGGCTGCAGATCTGGGCCGACCCGACGGTCACCCGCAACACCCACACGGTGGAGGTCGAGGCCGCGGCCGCGCGCCTCACCATGACCATCGAGAACGTGCCGAGCGAGGAGAACCCGCGCACCGGCAAGATCACCGCGCTCTCCGTGCTGGCGACGCTCCGCCGCATGACCGGCCCGCTGCGGGTGGGGACGTAACCGGTTAGGAGCTAGCCGCCGCCGAATGTCTTCCAGAGCTCTTCGAATTCTTGCCGGGTGATGACACGGGGTTCGAATTGCGGGTCCGCGGCAATCTCTTCCAGAGGAGGTACTGCCCCCTCTCCTATGAAGGTGGTGCCAGTCTCAATGCCTGGGCCCGCGATTTCACCATGTCCATCCTTGAAGACGTAGACCTTTCTCACTTCGAAGCGCGCTTCATCGAGTTCCGAGTAAAGATCAACCGGCTCGTCCGGAAAGTCGTGCAACCAACGACAGGCGAAATAGCTTTTGGTCACTGACGGGCTCTCCTCTCTCGGTGTTTCCGATACAGCACATGCCGGCTGAGGCGATGACCCGGCGGGATGCCCGGGTGGTCGAAGTCGTCGCGCACATCATGGGTCATGCCGAGGCGGCGCATCACCGCCTGGGAGCGCTCGTTGGTCGTGGTGGTGAAGGAGACGATCTCCTCTAATCCCAGCTTCTCGAAGCCGAAGCGCAGGGCCTCGCGCGCGCCCTCGCTGGCGTAGCCCTTGCCCCAGTGGTCGCGGGCGAGGCGCCAGCCGACCTCCACCACCCTGCGGCCCGGCGGCAGGAAGTGGGCGTTGAAGTCGGGCACCGAAAGCCCGATGAACCCGATGAAGGGAGCGACGCCCGGCGCCTCCGCCGCCCACCAGCCGAAGCCGCGCTCGGCCATGTCTTCGCGTATCCCCTGTGCCAGCGCATTGGCCTGCACTTCGGTCAGAGTGCCGGGGAAATGCTGCATCACAGCCGGGTCGGCGTTGAGCGCCGCGAAGGGCGCGAGGTCGCTGTCGCGCCAGGGGCGCAGGATCAGGCGCTCGGTGGTGAGGGTGGGTGGCGTGGGCATCACCTGCAAAGATTAGCGAAAGGTCTCGACACCGGTCACCCCTCACCTTCCCGCCCCTGAATGCTTCAGGGTCGGGCCCCTCCCTCTCCCCGCAAGCGGGGCGAGGGCACAACAACAAACCCTCGCCCCACCGGGGAGAGGGATGCGCAGCCTTGGTGAGGCCGCAGGCCGAACTTAGGCGAAGCTGGGTGAGGGGGACTTCCCCTTCCCCAAATACACTTCGGGCCCCGCGCGGTGTCGCGCGGGGCCCGAGGCGGAACGTGAAGCCTGTGAATAGCGACTGGTTCTTTTCCCCTAGTTCTTCTCTTTGTCGACCAGCTGGTTGGCCGAGATCCAGGGCATCATGGCGCGCAGCTTGGCGCCGACTTCCTCGATGTTGTGCTCGGCATGGCGCCGGCGCATGGCCTTGAAGGAGGGCTGGCCGGCCCGGCACTCGGTGACCCAGTCGCGCGCGAAGCGGCCGGACTGGATGTCGTCGAGGATGCGCTTCATCTCGGCCTTGGTCTCCTCGGTGATGACGCGCGGGCCGCGGGTGTAGTCGCCGAACTCGGCGGTGTTGGAGATCGAGTAGCGCATGTTGGCCATGCCGCCCTCGTACATCAGGTCGACGATCAGCTTCACCTCGTGCAGGCACTCGAAGTAGGCCATCTCCGGTGCGTAGCCGGCCTCGACCAGGGTTTCGTAGCCGGCGGTGATGAGGGCCGTCAGGCCGCCGCAGAGCACCGCCTGCTCGCCGAAGAGGTCGGTCTCGCACTCTTCCTTGAAGGTGGTCTCGATGACGCCGGAGCGCCCGCCGCCGATGGCCGAGGCGTAGGAAAGCGCGATCTCCTGGGCGTTGCCCGAGGCGTTCTGCGCCACCGCGATGAGGCAGGGCACGCCGCCGCCGCGCAGGTATTCCGAGCGCACCGTGTGGCCCGGGCCCTTGGGCGCGATCATGAAGACGTCCAGGTCCTTGCGCGGCTCGATGAGGCTGAAGTGGACGTTGAGGCCATGGGCGAAGGCAAGCGCCGCGCCCTCCTTCATGTTGGCCTCCAGGCTGTCGCGGTAGATGTCGGCCTGCAGCTCGTCCGGGGTCAGCATCATGACCACGTCGGCCCACTTGGCGGCCTCCTCCGGGGTCATCACCTGCAGGCCGGCGTTCTCGGCCTTCTTGGCGCTGGCCGAGCCGGCGCGCAGCGCGACACGGACCTCGGAAACACCGCTGTCCTTCAGATTGTTGGCATGGGCGTGGCCCTGGCTGCCGTAGCCGACGATGGCAACCTTCTTGCCCTTGATCAGATTGACGTCGGCGTCCCGATCGTAATAGACGCGCATTGCGGCCGTCTCCCTCGGTCATTTTGTTGTTCGAAAAGGTTCGCCGGGGTTCTAAAGCGCCGCAAGGCAAAGCGCAACGGGATTCCCGGCATGGCGGCCTGCGCCTGCCGCATAGCCGCGAGTCCGCGGAAATCCGGGGATTTCGGGGGACTTCAGGCCTATTCGGCCGCGGCCCGGAGGAAATCCAGCTCGGCGAAGCCGACCGCCTGGTCGGGACCGACCACCAGCACCCGGTCGGCGGGCACCGCCTCCCAGGTCTCCGGCTGCTCGAGCGGCTCGGAGACGATGGAGACCGCCCGCCCCTCCCCGCAGTCGGACTCGCGCCAGTAGAGGCTGGGCGGCGCCTGGTCGCTGGCGTGGCGCACGGCGTAGATCGAGCGGCCGTCGGAAAGCGCCGCGGTGAAGCGCAGCGGCTCGGTGACGCCGTGTTCGGCCATGACGTCCTGCACCTGGGCCAGGCTGCGCGACAGCGCGCCCACCGGATCCTCCTCCAGCCCGTTGGCGAACAGCAGGAAGAACAGCACCTCGCTGTCGGTGGTGCCCTCGCGGTGGTCGTAGTAGCGGTCGGGGATCAGCGATTCCAGCGGCCGGCGCAGGCGCTGGTAGCCGCCGATCTGGCCGTTGTGCATGAACAGCCAGCGCCCGTGGGCGAAGGGATGGCAGTTGGGCCGCGAGGAGCCGGTGCCGGTCGAGGCGCGCACGTGGGCGAAGAACAGGCCGGCGCGGATCTGGTGGGTTAGGCTGCGGAGGTTCGGGTCGTTCCAGGCCGGCAGCACCTCGCGGTAGAGCCCCGGCTGCGGGCGCTCGCCGTACCAGCCCATGCCGAAACCGTCGCCGTTGGTCGGGCTCTTGGCCTCGGTGGCGCAGAGGCTCTGGTCCACCAGGGAGTGGACCGGCTTGCAGATCAGGTCCTCAAGAAACACCGGCGCCCCGGTGTAGGCCAGCCAGCGGCACATGGCACCCTCGGAAAAAGCCCCACAGACAGCGCGGAATATACGCGCCAAAGATGGAGAAAGCCTTGCAACGCGCGCCAGGCGGGGCTGCGCCCCCGGTCGTCATGCCCGGGCTTGACCCGGGCATCCATGGCAGATCTGAGCCGGAACCGTGCCGCGGAGAAATGGACCCTCGGGTCAAGCCCGAGGGTGACGAGCTTGCCTTAAAGCCCCTGCGGGCCGCGCGAGATGGCGACCACGCCGGTGCGGCTGACGTCCACCAGGCCGAGCGGCTGCATCAGGTCGATGAAGACGTCGAGCTTCTCGCTCTTGCCGGTCATCTCGAACACGAAGTGGTCGTGGCTGGAATCGACCACGCGGGCGCGGAAGATGTCGGCGATGCGCAGCGACTCGACGCGCTTGTCGCCGCTGCCCGCCACCTTCACCAAAGCCAGCTCGCGCTCCACCGAGGCGCCGTCCAGGGTCAGATCGCTGACCCGGTGCACCGGCACCAGGCGGTCGAGCTGCGCCTTGATCTGCTCGAGGATCTGCGGCGTGCCCGAGGTCACCACGGTGATGCGCGAGAAACGCTGGCGCGGATCGACCTCGGAGACCGTCAGGCTTTCGATGTTGTAGCCGCGGCCCGAGAACAGGCCAATGACGCGCGCCAGCACGCCGGGTTCGTTGTCCACCAGCACCGCGATGGTGCGCTGTTCGATTTCTTGCGTCTTTCCGTTGGCCATGGCTCTGACCGGGGGCGCCCCGCCCCCGCTTTCCGTCTGCTGAAACGTCGTGAAGAGAACTCGCTTGCTTGCCGGCGGCAACCCTATACCAGGACCATGCCTTCCTCGGAAACCGGCTTGCCGACCTTGTCCTCCGGGCCCAGCAGCATCTCGTAGTGCGCGGCGCCCGAGGGGATCATCGGGAAGCAGTTCTCCTCCTTGGTCACCAGACAGTCGAAGACCACGGGCCGCGGCGTCTCGATCATCTCCATGATCTTGTCGTCCAGCTCGTCGGCCTTCTCGCAGCGGATGCCGACCGCGTGGAAGGACTCCGCCAGCTTCACGAAGTCCGGCAGCGAGGCGGTGTAGCTCTCCGAGTAGCGCCCGCCGTGCAGCAGCTCCTGCCACTGGCGGACCATACCCATCCACTGGTTGTTCACGATGAAGACCTTGACCGGCAGATTGTACTGCGAGATGCAGGACAGCTCCTGAATGTTCATCAGGATGGAGGCCTCGCCGGCCACGTCGATGACCAGCGCGTCGGGATGGGCGCGCTGCACGCCGAGCGCCGCCGGCATGCCGTAGCCCATGGTGCCGAGCCCGCCGGAGGTCATCCAGTGGTTCGGCTTTTCGAACTTGAAGTACTGCGCCGCCCACATCTGGTGCTGGCCCACCTCGGTGGTGATAAAGGGGCTGCGGTCCTTGGTCAGCTCGTAGAGCCGCTTGATGGCGTGCTGCGGCTTGATCTCCTGGCCCTTCTGCTCGAACTTCAGGCAGTCGCGGGCGCGCCATTCGTCGATCTTCTTCCACCAGGCCTTCAGCGCCTTCTGGTCCAGCTCCAGCTTGCGCGCCTGCCAGGCGGCGAGCAGGTCTTCCAGCACCGAGCCGGCGTCGCCGACGATCGGCAGGTCGACCATCACGTTCTTGTTGATCGAGGAGGCGTCGATGTCGACGTGGATCTTCTTCGAGCGCGGCGAGAACTCGTCGAGGCGGCCGGTGACCCGGTCGTCGAAGCGCGCGCCGATGTTGATCATCACATCGCAGTTGTACATGGCCAGGTTGGCCTCGTAGGTGCCGTGCATGCCGAGCATGCCGAGGAACTGCGGGTCGCTGCCCGGAAAGGCGCCGAGGCCCATCAGGGTGTTGGTGCAGGGCACGCCGAGGGTGTGCACGAAGCGGGTCAGCAGCTCACAGGCCTTGGGCCCGGCGTTGATCACGCCGCCGCCGGCATAGACGATCGGCCGCTTGGCCCTGGCGATCATCTCCACGGCCTCTGCGATCTTGTGGTCCTCCGCCTTGACCTGCGGGCGGTAGCTGCGGTGGCTCACTTCCTGCGGCGCCACGTAGACGTCGCTCTTGCCCTGCAGCACGTCCTTGGGCAGGTCGACCACTACCGGGCCGGGACGCCCGCTGCGCGCCACGTAGAAGGCCTCGTGAATGAGGCGCGGCAGCTCGGCGATGTCCTTGACCAGGTAGTTGTGCTTGGTGCAGGGCCGGGTGATGCCGGTGGTGTCGGCCTCCTGGAAGGCGTCGTTGCCGATCAGGTGGGTCGGCACCTGGCCGGTCAGGCAGACGACCGGGATGGAGTCCATCAGCGCGTCGGTCAGGCCGGTCACCGCGTTGGTCGCGCCGGGCCCGGAGGTCACCAGGACCACGCCGACCTTGCCGGTCGAGCGGGCATAGCCCTCGGCCGCGTGGACCGCGCCGCCTTCCTGGCGCACCAGGATGTGCTGGATGTCGTTCTGCTGGAACAGGGCATCGTAGATCGGCAGTACGGCGCCGCCGGGATAGCCAAAAATGACGTCAACGCCCTGATCCTTCAGGGCCCTGATCAGCATCTCCGCACCGGTCTTCTGTTCCGCCGACATCGTTCTGGTTCCTTCTTCCGGCCTCCGCCCCTTCGGAGGCAGCATAAAATTGGCCGGTAGAACCGGCCAAATCGCACAATTGCCAATGATTCCACGCGCTTCGTGGGCCCTTGACCCGGCAAGGGAGCCGGACCCTAGCCCCTCAGCAACGGTCGGTCAACAGATTTTGACGAATTTTCGAAAAAATTTCTACCTTTAAGCTTTCTGAATATTGCGCTTCGATGACGCAAATCGTTGGATCGTTACCCAGGAACTGGTGCCTGAGCCAGGTCATCTGGCGCTTGGCATAGCGCCGCGTGGCCTGCTGGGCGCGGGCCAGCGCCGCCTCCAGGGAACATTCCCCGGCAAGGTAGGCGGCGAATTCCGGCACCCCCACCGCCTTCATCACCGGCAGCGCCGGGTCGAGCTTCAGCGCCAGCAGCGCCGCCACCTCCTCGACCACGCCCTGGCCCGCCATGGCCTCGAGGCGGACATCGCAGGCGGCATAGACCGCCTCGCGCGGCGGCAAGAGGCAGAGCTTGGCGAAGCGGTAGGACGCCGGCGCGCCGGGCGCCGCCTGCCAGTCGGCCAGCGAGCGGCCGGTGGCGGCCAGCACCTCCCAGGCGCGCAGCAG
>JBFGUI010000214.1:0-6754 GCA_041565695.1 Kiloniellaceae bacterium | reverse complement strand
GCGGTTGCTCCTTCGGCGCCGGTCCAGTGGTCGGACCAGTCTCTCCCGCAAGGGATCAAAGGCAGAAAGACGATCGACCCGCGACCGCCCGTCTTGCTTATCAGGCAAGCTAGCCCGCCGGCTACCGGATTTCAACCGCCAGCCGCCCCGCCGCCCGTTCGATCGCGATAGCGGGCCGTCAGGGCCTCGAAGTCGGCCGGCTGCGGCTGGCCGGCAAATCTCAGACCGCCGGGCAGCAGGGCGACCCAGGCCTGCTTGCTGGCGGTCCAGAGATCCCCGATGGGCTGCAGGCCGCCGGGGTCGTCCAGCGTGCCGGGCTTGAGGTTGACCATGCCCGGGCGGCTGGGCGCGGTGTGGTAGATGCGGCAGCCGCAGGACCCGCAGAAGAAGCATTCGACGCTGCGCCCGCTGTCGGCGATGCGCGACCAGCTCTGAGGTCTGCCCCGGGTGATCGCGAAGGCCTCCTGCGGCAGGATCATCGACAGGCCGAAGGCGCTGGAGGACTGCTTCTGGCACTCCCGGCAGTGGCAGCGATAGAGGGTCACCGCCTCGGCGAGCCTGACGCGGTAGCGCAGGGCGCCGCACTGGCAGCCGCCCTCGACAAATCCGCCGCCGAGCGCCGCGTCTGACAAGGTGCGCCTCCCTCAGCGGTTGGCCCGGTTGTAGTCCAGTTCCTCGCGGCTCAGGTCGAAGCCCACGTAAATGCGGTAGTCGCCGCCGGTTTCTCCACCGGCCAGGGTGATCACCTGGCCGATCTGCTCGATGCCGGCAACCCGCGTGCGGTTGCCCGGAAAGGGAATCGCGATATCGAAGCTACGGCGCGCCAGGATGGTCTCGTCGGTGCGGGCGACGGCCACGAAGTAGCTGAGGTTGGCTAGGCGGTCGCTGTTGGCCGGGCCGCGCACGGCGACCACCTGGACGTCCAGGTCGACGTCCACGACGTTCTCGTCGTACTCGCAGACCAGCCGCCCGGTGTTGATGCTCGCCTCGTAGAGCACGTCGGTGAGGTCGCGCCCCTGACCGCTGAACTTCACCTGACGGGCGGCGTCGGTCAGCACCACCGCCTGCGGACAGGGCCGCCTCTCCGGCTCGGAGGCGCAGGCTGCCAGCAGCGGCAAGACCATCAGACCCGGCAGCAGGCGCGAGGGGCGGAAAGCGGTAGTCCGGGAGGCAGAAGCAGTCATGGAAGCTCGCTATATCGCAGGGATCAAATGAGGCGGGGCCAATATCCTGTCAGCCGGCCCTAGAGCCGGGAATGGGTGCTGTCGCAAAAGGGCTTCCTGCCCGTCGCCTTGCAGCCGCAGAAGTAGACCTCCTTGCTGGCCGGCGCCTCGTAGGCCACGGGGCTGAGCCCCGTCCCCGCGTGGGAGCCGTCGCAGAAGGGCTGCTTCCTGCTGCGCCCGCAGGCACACCAGAAGTACTTCTTTCCGGCCACGACGGAAACCTTGTAAGGCCCCTTCTGAGCGGGAATCGGGTCTGCCATGAAGCCTTCCTTCTGCCGGCGCGCTGTATTAGTGTCCGCGGGCGGTATCGGGGGCGGTACCGCCGGCGAACCGGATTCTTGTTGGCCTGCCGGACTTTACGGAACCACCGGCGATGCGACAAGTGTCCCCGGCGGGACCCTTGCCCCGCGAATCGGCCCTTGCGGTGCCGGGCCCGGGCGCTCACCCTGGATGGGGCGCTGCGAGGCGCCGGGCCAGGGTCGCCCGCCGGGCTGCCGGGCCGCATCGTCGCCATTCCGAAGTCAGGGATCCCTTTGGATGAGTAAAAAGTCGCTAACCGTCCTGCTGGCCAATCCGCGCGGCTTCTGCGCCGGCGTCGAGCGGGCCATTGAGATCGTCGAGCGGGCGCTGCAGCGCTACGGCGCGCCGGTCTACGTGCGCCACGAGATCGTCCACAACCGCTTCGTCGTCGAATCGCTGGAGGCAAAGGGCGCCATCTTCGTCGAAGAGCTCGACGACGTGCCCGAGGGCGTGCCGGTGATCTTCTCCGCCCACGGCGTACCCAAGGTGATCCCGGCCGAGGCCGAGCGGCGCAAACTCTTCTATCTGGATGCCACCTGCCCGCTGGTCAGCAAGGTCCACCGCGAGGCCGAGCGCCATGCCCGCAACGGGCGCCAGATCCTGCTGATCGGCCACGCCGGCCACCCGGAGGTCATCGGCACCATGGGCCAGGTGCCGGAGGGCTCCATCCTGCTGGTCGAGAACGTCGCCGAGGCCGAATCGGTACAGGTTGAGGACCCGCTCAACCTGGCCTACATCACCCAGACCACCCTGTCGGTCGACGACACCATCGAGGTCATCGCCGCGCTGCGCCGCCGCTTCCCCGAGATCCACGGACCGAAGAAGGAAGACATCTGCTACGCCACCACCAACCGCCAGGAAGCGGTCAAGGCCATCGCCCGGGACTGCGATGCCCTGTTGGTGGTGGGTGCGCCCAACTCGTCCAACTCCCAGCGCCTGGTGGAAGTCGCGCGGCGCGAGGGCTGTCCGCAGTCGCAGCTGGTCCAGCGTGCCGCCGACATCGACTGGTCGACGCTCGGCGACATCAGCCGGCTGGGCATCACCGCCGGGGCCTCGGCACCGGAGATCCTGGTGGAGGAAGTCGTCGAGGCCTGCCGCAAGCGCTTCGACGTCACGCTGCAGAATGTCAGCGGCGTCGTCGAGGACGTGATCTTCAAGCTGCCGAAGGAACTGACCGCCAAGGCGATGCGCGCCTGATCGCGCCGGCGCCGCCGGCCGGTCACCGGCCGTCCCCGTCCTCAAGCCCCCGACCGCGACCGTCCCTTCCGAAGCGCAATGGCCGTCTACACCGAGGTTTCCGCCGAAGAGATCGAGAGCTTCGTCGCCGAGTACGGCCTCGGCGAGGTGCTGTCCTTCAAGGGCATCGCCGAGGGAGTCGAGAACTCCAACTACCTGCTGCAGACCGACCAGGGCAGCTTCATCCTGACCCTCTACGAAAAGCGGGTCGACGTCGCCGACCTGCCCTTCTTCCTCGGCCTGATGGAGCACCTGGCCAAGCGCGGCATCAGCTGCCCGGTGCCACTGCACGGCCGCGACGGCAAGGCACTGCGCCGGCTCTGCGGCCGCCCGGCGGCGCTCATCAGCTTCCTCGAAGGACTCTGGCCGCGCCGCGTCCATACCTTTCACTGCGCCGCCCTGGGCGGCGCCCTGGCGCGCATGCACCTGGCCGGTGCGGACTTCGAGCTGCGCCGCGAGAACGCGCTTTCCGTCACGGGCTGGCGGCCGCTGCTCGATTCCTGCCGCGACCGGGCCGACGAGGTCCTGCCCGGGCTCGCCGAAGCGCTGAAGAAGGAACTCACGCAGCTGGAGGCCGCCTGGCCGAGCGACCTGCCGGCCGGCGTGATCCATGCCGATCTGTTTCCCGACAACGTGTTCTTCCGCGGCGAGCGGCTGACCGGGCTGATCGACTTCTATTTCGCCTGCAACGATTTCTTCGCCTACGATCTGGCGATCTGCCTCAACGCCTGGTGCTTCGAGCAGGACAATTCCTTCAACGTCACCAAGGCGCGCATGCTGCTGCAGTCCTACCGCCGCGAGCGGCCCTTCTCCGAAGCGGAGCTGGCGGCCTTGCCGCTGTTCGCCCGCGGCTCGGCGCTGCGCTTCCTGCTGACCCGCCTCTACGACTGGCTGAACCATCCCGCGGGCGCCTTCGTGAAGCCCAAGGACCCGCTGGAATACTGGAAGAAGCTGCAGTTCCATCAGCAGGTCCACGGCCCTGGGGCCTACGGGCTGGATCTCTAGAGGACCTGGCCATGGCAGAGACCTCCGCCCGCGTCGAGATCTTCACCGACGGCGCCTGCTCAGGCAATCCGGGGCCCGGCGGCTGGGGCGCCGTGCTGCGCTACAAGGGAGTGGAAAAGGAACTGAAGGGCGGTGACCCCGAGACCACCAACAACCGCATGGAAATGATGGCGGCGATCGTGGCCCTGGAGACGCTGAAGCGCCCCTCCGCCGTCGAGCTGCACACCGACAGCACCTATCTGCGCGACGGCATCACCCGGTGGATTCACGGCTGGAAGCGCAACGGCTGGAAGACCGCCGCCAAGAAGCCGGTGAAGAACGTCGACCTCTGGCAGCGCCTGGAAAAAGCGCTGGAACGCCACGACGTCGCCTGGCACTGGGTCAGGGGCCATGCCGGCCACCCGGAGAACGAGCGCGCCGACGCCCTGGCGCGCGCCGGCATCGAAGAGGTGCGTTAGGGTCTGCCGCAACGCCCTGCGCGGAATGTGGCCGGGCGGCAACCGATTAAGCAACCGGCGGCCCCCTTTACCAGGGGCCGCCGTCATTCTTGCTGCCGCAAAAGTCTTACTGCCGCAAAAGTGCGGTCACAGAGCCTTCAGCATCGCCTCGGCGCTCGACACCTCGAAAGCGCCCGGCTGCTCGACATTCAAGGCCTTCACCACACCGTCCTCGACCACCATGGCGAAGCGCTGGGAGCGGATGCCGAGGCCGACGCCGGTGGCGTCGAGCTCCAGGCCCAGGGCCTTGGCGAAGTCGCCGTTGCCGTCGGCCAGCATCAGCACCTTGTCGCCGACCTTCTGGTCCTTGCCCCAGGCGTCCATAACGAAAGCGTCGTTGACCGAGAGGCAGGCGATGGAGTCGATGCCCTTGCTCTTGAACTCACCGGCCTTCTCGACGAAGCCGGGCAGGTGCTTGGCCGAGCAGGTCGGCGTGAACGCACCCGGCACCGAGAACAGAACGACCTTCTTGCCGCTGAAGACCTCGTCGCTGGAGAGCTCCTGGATACCGTCGGCCGTCTTGATGCGGAACGAGGCGCTGGGAACGCGGTCGCCAACCTGAATCGTCATGATGATATTTCCCCTGAAATTGCCGGCCCCTGACCACCCGGGACCGCTGGATCTGTTTGCTGGCGCGCGGAGCGCGCGTGTGCCCAAGAAGATAGAGCGCCGGACCCGGGTTTCCAAGGTCCGGACCGAGGGCCGGGCCAAGGGTCCGGGAGGGTCTTCGTCAGCCGCCTGCCGCCCGTGCCAGGGCGGCCAGCACGGCCTCCTCGGTGAGGATTTCCGGCAGCGCCAGGCCCTGCGGCGCGCCGGGGCCGTAGACCGCGTTGAAGGGAATGCCGTAGCGCCCGAAGCCTGCCAGATAGTCGGAGATCGCCTCGCTCGGCAGGGTCCAGTCGCCGCGCATGCGCACGATGCCGGGCGCCTGCAGGCGCGTGCCCACCGTATCGGCGGTCAGCACCAGCTTCTTGTTCACCTGGCAGGTGATGCACCAGTCGGCGGTGACGTCGACGAAGATCACCTGCCCCTGCGCCACCAGCCCGCCGATGGCCGCGGCATCGAGCGGCCGCCAGCCCAGCGCCTCGACGCTTTCGGGCCCCGCCGCCGGCTGGCGCGCGCCCGGCAGGCCTGCCGGCAGGGCGAAGGCCGCCACGGCCAGCAGCGTGGCCAGCGCCGAGGCGGCGAGCCGCTGGCCCCGCGCGGCTTCGGCGAGCACCCGCGGCCGCGCCCAGAGCACGAAGCCCAGGCCGGCCAGCAGGCCGCCGGTCAGCAGCGCCGCGCCGATCCCCAGCTGCACCGCCAGCACGGTGAGCAGCCAGACCGCGGTGCCCGCCAGCAGCAGGCCGAGGATGCGGCGCAGGGCCACCATCCAGGCGCCCGGGCGCGGCAGCCAGGCGACCAGGCGCGGCGCCGCGGCCACCAGCAGGTAGGGCAGCGCCAGCCCGAGGCCGAGCGCCGCGAAGATGAGGAAGATCTCGACGGGTCCGCGCGCCAGGGCAAAGCCGACGGAGCTGCCGAGGAAGGGCGCCGAGCAGGGCGTTGCCAGCAGGGTGGCCAGCGCGCCGGTGGCGAAGTTGCCCCACAGGCCGTGGTGGTCCCCGGCGCCGGCGCCGCGCGCCCCCAGACGGCCGACGAAGTCCGGCAGCGGCACCTCGAAGAAGCCCAGCAGGTTGTAGGCGAAGAGCGCCATGATCAGCGCCAGAGCGGAGAGGAACAGCGGCTGCTGGAACTGGATGCCCCAGCCGACCGCGAGCCCGGCCTGCTTCAGCGCCACCGCGATGCCGGCCAGCACCAGGAAGGAGAACACGATGCCGGCGGCCGTCGCCAGGAAGGAGGCGCGCACCGCGGTGCGCTCGCGCCCGCCCTGCTGCACCACCGAGAGCAGCTTGATGGACAGCACCGGCAGCACGCAGGGCATGAGGTTCAGGATGAGGCCGCCGAGCAGCGCCAGGCCGAGAATGCCGGCCAGGGTGCCGAGCTCGGTGATGCCGGGCGTCGGCGGCGCCAGGAAGCGGGCGACCGTGGCCGTCTCGATCCCGCGCTGGCCGTCGGTCACGGTCACGGTGAGAGGCTTGCCCTCGAGCACGGTCTCCGCCGCCAGTTTCGCGACCGCCGCCGTCAGGCGCGCCTCCCGGCCGCCGTCGCCGAGGCTCACTTCCGGCACGCCGAAAACGAACCCGGGCGGGGCTTCCACCAGCAGATCGGGCGCGTCGAAGGGGCGCTCGGAGCGCGCCGTCACCTGCAGGCGCGGCGCCGCCAGCGAGCCGGTGAGCCCCACTTCGGCGATTTCGAGGCCCGCCTCGGCACCCAGCCCCGGCACCTGGCGCTGGAAGCTCTCGATCAGGAAGGCCTGCGGCGCCCGCGCCCCGTCGCCGGGGGCGAGGTCGAGACTCAGTTCGGCGGTATAGGGAATGCAGATCTCTTCGCAGAGCAGGTAGTCGACCTTGGCGCGCAGCAGCAGCGGCTGTGCCGGGTCCGTCGTCCGGGCGC
>JBFGUI010000213.1:0-6848 GCA_041565695.1 Kiloniellaceae bacterium | reverse complement strand
GTCGTCCGGCAAGGTGCTGACCGGCGGCGTCGACGCCAACGCGCTGCAGCGCCCCAAGCGCTTCTTCGGCGCGGCGCGCAACATCGAGGAAGGCGGCTCGCTGACCATCATCGCCACCGCCCTGATCGACACCGGCAGCCGCATGGACGAGGTCATCTTCGAAGAGTTCAAGGGCACCGGTAACAGCGAAATCGTGCTTGACCGCAAGCTGGCCGACAAGCGCACCTTCCCGGCCATCGACATCGGCAAGTCCGGCACCCGCAAGGAGGAGCTGCTGGTCGACAAGGGCACGCTGTCGAAGATGTGGGTGCTGCGGCGCATCCTCATGCCGATGGGCGTCACCGATTCCATCGAGTTCCTGGTCGACAAGCTGAAGCACACCAAGACGAACCAGGACTTCTTCGATTCCATGAATCAGTAGGCTGCAGACTCAGTCTCTGCAGAAAAGAAAACGGGCCCGGTCGATCGCCGGGCCCGTTTTCGTTGCGGCGTCGGACTTTCGCTCAGGCGTTGCCCGGTTGCGGGCCGTCGTAGCCTTCAACGATAACGAGGTCGCCTTCGGACGCGTTTGCTCGAAAGCTCATCGCTTCCTGATACGCCGGCGAGCGGTAGCATTCCAACGCAGCCTCATAGCTCGGAAATTCGATCACCACGTTGCGGGCGCGCGCCGTGCCCTCGACGCTTTCGAAGTCTCCCGCCCGCACCAGGAAGCGCGCGCCGAACTCCTTGAAGGGTCCGGCGTTGGCGGCGACGTACTTCTTGTAGGCGTCGGCATCGCGCACGTCGACGCGCGCGATCCAGTAACCTTTGGCCATGTCTCCGTCTCCTTACTTCGGCTAAGGCAGCAGCACGGTCGAGCCGGTGGTCTTGCGCGCCTCAAGGTCGCGGTGCGCCTGGGCGGTCTCGCTCAGGGGATAGGTCTGGTTGACCTCGATCTTCACCTTGCCGGAGGTGACGACGTCGAAGAGTGCTGTAGCGCAGGCCTCCAATTCCTCGCGCGTCTTGTTGTAGACCATGAGGCTGGGGCGGGTGAGGTAGAGGCAGCCCTTCTTGTTCAGCACGTTGGGGTCGATCGCGGGGGCGGGGCCGGAGGCGGCGCCGAACAGCACCATCATGCCGCGTGGCCTCAGGCAGTCGAGCGAGCCGTCGAAGGTGTCCTTGCCCACGGAGTCGTAGACCACCGGCACGCCCTTGCCGTCGGTGATCTCCTTCACGCGCTCGACGAAGTTTTCTTCGCGGTAGTTGATGGTGTGGTGACAGCCATGCGCCTTGGCGAGCTTGGCCTTCTCTTCGGAACCCACCGTGCCGATCACCGTCGCGCCGATGTGGTTCAGCCACTGGCAGGCGATGAGGCCGACGCCGCCGGCGGCGGCGTGGAACAGCACGGTGTCGCCCTTCGACACCTTGAAGGTGCGGCGGATGAGGTACTCCACCGTCATGCCCTGCAGCATCATCGCCGCGGCCTGCTGGTCGCCGATGGAGTCGGGCAGCTTGACCAGGCGGTGCCAGGGCATGACGCGTGCCTCGGCGTAGGCGCCCGGCGGCATGTCGGCGTAGGCGACGCGGTCTCCCGGCTTGAAGGCGGTGACGCCCTCGCCGAGCGCCTCGACCACGCCCATGCCTTCCATGCCGATGGTGGCGGGGTAGGACAGCGGATAGGCGCCCATGCGGTGATAGACGTCGATGTAGTTGAGGCCGCAGGCCTTTTGCTGCAGCAGGACTTCGCCGGCGCCCGGCGCGGGCACCTCGACGTCCTCGTAGCGCAGGACTTCCGGACCGCCGGCTTCGTGAATGCGGATTGCCTTGACCATCAAGCGAGGTTCTCCCTGAAGAAATTGATCGTGCGTTCGTTGGCGAGTTTCGCCGCCGCCGCGTCGTAGTGCTCGCCGCCCGGGCGGGCGAAGGCGTGGTCCTGGCCCTCGTAGACATGGACCGCCGCCTCGGGGTTGCCGGAGAGGGTGGCCTGCACCTTGGCGATTTCCTCGGCCGAGGAGAAGGCGTCCTTTTCGGCGACGTGCAGCATCAGCGGCTTGGTGATCTTGCCGGCCTCGGCCATGAGGTCGCCGAGACCGACGCCGTAGTAGCCGACATTGGCATCGGAGTCGGAGCGCGTCGCCATGAGGTAGGCGATCTTGCCGCCCAGGCAGTAGCCGACCGAGCCGGCCTTGCCGTTGCAGACCTCGTGGGCGCGCAGGGCGGCGAGCGTGGTCTTCATGTCCTCGATGCCCTTTTCGATGTCGAACAGCCCGAAGAGCTCAAAGGCGCGGTCCCACTCGGCCTTCGTCTTGTCGGTGAGCTGGATGCCCGGTTCGATGCGCCAGAACAGATCGGGACAGACGGCGACGAAGCCCTGGCTGGCCAGCCAGTCGCAGGTGTCGCGCATCACCTGGTTCACGCCGAAAATTTCCTGGGCGACGACGATGCCCGGGGCCGGCGGCCCGTCGCCGTCGTTGGGCGCCGCCGCATAGACCGTGAAACTGCCATCCTTGCCGTCGATGGTGACTTCAGCCATGAGCCTCCCCCCTTGGTTGCTTGCGGGCCGGCGCTTGCGGCCGGCGCGGTGTTCTCCCGGCGCCACCTTATCCGAATGCGCGCCGTCGTGCAGCGTTGCTGCGGCCCTGTCAGCCGAGCGGCAGGGCGTGCTGCACCGGCCAGGCGCCCTCAAGGCGCAGCAGCAGGGCCTTGGTCTCGGGGCCCTTGCCGCCGGAAAAGCCGCCGAGCCGGCGGTCGGCCGCCAGCACCCGGTGGCAGGGAATGAAGATCGGGATCGGGTTGGCGCCGCAGGCGGTGCCGACGGCACGCGCGATGCCGCCGGTCGTACGGGCGATCTCGCCGTAGGAGCGGGTCTCGCCGTAGGGAATCGCCAGCATCTGGTTCCAGACCGCCCGCTGGAAGTCGCTACCCCGGGCATCGAGGGGCAGCTCGAAAGAACGGCGCCGGCCGGCGAAGTAGGCGTCGAGCTGGGCGGCGGCCTCGCGCAGCAGCGGGCTGTCGTCCCTGGCGTCGCTGCCGGCACCGGCGCGCCAGGTGAGGGCGACGATGGCGTCGTCCTGCTCGGTGATGGTGACCTGCCCGCTGGGGGTGTCGACGCTGCGGCGGCGGGTCATGCGGCCGGGCTCTCCGCGGCGAGGGCGGCGGCAAGCTTCGCCGGGTCGGTGATCGGCAGGGAGCAGGCCGGGCCGTGGCAGAGGTAGGCGGTCGCCACGGGAGTGCCGTCTGGGCCGTCGACCTGGCCCTTGCCGGATGCCGGGTGGCCCGCCGGCAGGGAATCTTCCGGGGCGATCACCTGGAGGACCCGGTTGGGCAGGCAGCGGCCGACAGCGGTGCTGATCAGCGCGTCGGTCTCGCGGCTGCCGCGCCGGCCCACCACCACGATCTGCGTGGCGGACATCAGCAGCTCGGCGGCGTTCAGGAAAGTCGCCAGGGGGAAGAAATTGCGGTTGATCTCGCCGGAGAAGGCGTCTCGCAGGGCCTCGGCGCGCACGCGGTAGGCGGGCTTGCCGGTCAGGTAGAAAAGCTTCGCCAGCACGGCGAGGATGGTGCCGTTGCCGGCGGGCGTGGCGTTGTCGTAGGCGGTCTTGGTGCGCACGATGAGATCGGGCGTGTCGTCGGCGGTGAAGAAGTAGCCGCCGTTTTCCCGGTCCCAGTAGTGCCGGTCGAGGACGGCGAGCCAGGCTTCCGCCTGCTCGAGGTAGCCGACCTTGCCGGTCGCCTCGAAGAGGGTGAGGGCTGCTAAGGCCATGTTGGCGTAGTCGTCGAGGGTCGCCGGATGCTTCAGCCGGCCGTGACGCCAGGCGTGGTGCAGTCGTCCGTCGCGGATCATCTCGCGGCAGACGAAGGCGAAGGCCGCTTCGGCAGCCGCCAGCGAGGCCGGCTCGTCGAGGGCCAGGCCTGCCTCGGCCAGGGTAGCGATCATGAGACCGTTCCAGTCGGCCAGAACCTTGTCGTCCCAGCCCGGGCGGATGCGTCTGGCGCGGGCCTCCAGGAGAATCGCGCGGCAGGCGGCAAGGCGCTCCTCGCTGGCCGCCTCGGCGAAGTCGGGGGCGACGGAGCGATTGAGGATGGTCTTGCCTTCCCAGTTCCCTTGCGGGCGCACGTCGTAGTGCTGCTTGAACAGCGCGGCGTCGCTGCCCAGCAGGGCGTCGATCTCCGCCGCGTCCCAGACATAGAACTTGCCCTCCTCGCCCTCGCTGTCGGCATCGAGGGTCGCGGCGAAGGCGCCGGTCGGCCGGCTGCCGCTGCCGTCGGCATCGGCGATCATCTCGCCCAGCACCCAGGCGACGGTCTCGCGCAGGCGCTGCTCGAACAGCGGGTTGCCGCTGTCGAGCCACAGCCAAGTGAGCACCTCGGCCAGCTGGGCGTTGTCGTAGAGCATCTTCTCGAAGTGCGGCACCAGCCAGCGGGCGTCGACCGAATAGCGGGCGAAGCCGCCGCCCAGGTGGTCGTAGATGCCGCCCTGGCACATCTTCGACATGGTCAGCTCGACAGCGGCGCGCAGCGCCGGGTCGCCGTTGCGTTTCCAGGCGCGCCACAGCGTTTTCATGATGGCGGGCTGGGGGAACTTGGGCGCGCCGCCGATGCCGCCTTCCACGTGGTCGATCTCGCCGAGCAGGCGCTGGGCCACGTGGTCGAGGGTCTCCCGGGTGATCGCCTCGCCCGGCTGGTTGCGCGACAGCTTGGCGAGCGCCTCGGTCAGCGCCGTGGTGTTCTTGGTCACCCGCGCCTGGTCGTTGGCATAGATCTCCGAGACCGCGTGGAGGACCTGGGGAAAGCCGGGGCGGCCGTAGCGCGGTTGCGGCGGGAAGTAGGTGCCGCCCCAGAAGGGCTCGCCCTCGGGGGTCAGGAACATGGTGAGCGGCCAGCCGCCGTGCTCGCCGAGCAGGGCGAGGGCCGTCTGGTAGATGGAATCGACGTCCGGACGCTCTTCCCGGTCGACCTTGATGTTGACGAAGAGCGCGTTCATCAGCGCGGCGATCTCCGCATCCTCGAAACACTCGTGGGCCATCACGTGGCACCAGTGGCAGGCGGCATAGCCGACCGAGAGCAGCACCGGCTTGTTGTGCGCCCGCGCCTCGGCGAAGGCCGCCTCGCCCCAGGCACGCCAGGCCACCGGGTTGTCGCGGTGCTGCAGCAGGTAGGGGCTGCTCTCGGCACCCAACTGGTTGGCACCGCCACCAGCGGCGGGACCCTGCGAGGCGTCGGCCTTGACCATGTAGTGCTGTTCCTGTCGGTCCGGCGGGGAGCGGCACCCGCAGATTCTGCCGCCCGCGGGATTGCGGCGGCCCAGTTCTGGCATGTAGTCTCAGAGGCTCTATATGGGCCGTAGGTCCTTGGTGGCTCAACCATAAATGACGCATGGGATTACCTCTGCGCGGCGCCCGTCCGACGCGTGGAGCCGGTTTCTCCGCAGAGAAGGGCGACGGCGATGAAAATTCACGTGGATATCGACTGCACCCCGGAAGAGGCCCGCGCCTTCCTTGGCCTGCCGGACGTGGCGCCCATGCAGGAAGCCCTGATGGCCGAGCTGCAGAAACGCATGATGGCCAACCTCCAGGCCATGGAGCCGGAGCAGCTGCTGAAGACCTGGCTGCCGGCGGGCCTGCAGGGCTGGGAGCAGCTGCAAAAGGCCTTCTGGACCCAGATGGCCAGCGCGAAGGGCCAAAAACCAGAAGGAAAACAATAGGTTATGACAGAAGTCGTAGATCGGGCCGGGGCCGGGACCGAGCCTGACGGCGCTGACGACCCGCCGGCCTTCTACCGCTGCCACGTGTTCTGCTGCATGAACGAGCGGCCGCCGGGCCACGAGCGCGGCTGCTGCAAGGAAAAAGGATCGATCCGCCTGCGCAACTATTTGAAGGCGCGGGCCAAGGAGCTGGGGCTCGACGGCGTGCGGATCAACCAGTCCGGCTGTCTCGACCGCTGCGAACTCGGCCCGGTGATGGTGATCTACCCCGAGGGCGTCTGGTATCACTACCGCAGCATCGACGACGCGGAGGAGATTCTGCAGACCCATATCGTCAGCGGCGGGCGCGTCGAACGGCTGCTGCTGCATCCCGACGACGAGACGCCGCCGGGCGCGTGACGCCGCGTCGGCCCTGATGCGGTGGGTTGGGGATGAGTGACGACACCATCTTTGCCCCCTCGACCGCGCCGGGCCGTGCCGGGGTGGCGGTGGTCCGCATTTCCGGGCCGAATGCCGGAGCGGCGCTGACGGCGCTGGGCGGAACGCCTTTGCCGGCGCCGCGCCGCGCGGTGCTGCGGCGCATCCGGCAGCCGGCCTCGGCGGCGGTGATCGACCGCGGGCTGCTGTTGTGGTTCCCCGGTCCGGCGAGCTTCACCGGCGAGGATCTCGGTGAGCTGCACCTGCACGGCGGGCGCGCGGTGATCGCCGCCACGCTGGAGGCACTGGCCGGCTTGCCGGGCCTGCGCCCGGCCGAGGCCGGAGAGTTCACACGGCGCGCCTTTGACAACGGCAAGCTCGATCTCACCGCCGTCGAGGGCCTCGCCGATCTGATCAACGCCGAGACCGAAGCCCAGCGGCGCCAGGCGCTGCGCCAGCTCGAGGGCGGCCTGGCGCGGCGCTGCGGCGACTGGGCGGCGCGGCTCACCCGGGTGCTGGCGCACTTCGAGGCGGCGATCGATTTCGTCGAGGAGGACCTGCCGGCCGACCTCGGGGCGGCGGCCCTGAAGGAGGCGGTCGCCGTGGGCGAGGAGATCGGCGAAGCGCTCGACGACCGGCACCGTGGCGAGCGGCTGCGCGAGGGCCTTTCGGTGGTCATCCTCGGGGCGCCCAACGCGGGCAAGTCGTCGCTGCTGAACGCCCTGGCGCGGCGCGACGTCGCCATCGT
>JBFGUI010000212.1:0-6898 GCA_041565695.1 Kiloniellaceae bacterium | reverse complement strand
CGCAAACCACCGGTCAAGGTCTTCAGGAGCGCAAACCGCGCCCGCACCGGTTCTTCGAAGGCTACAACCGCCGCGTCCGCCAAAAAAAGCGCCGCGGCGGAAAATCGCTTCAGGCGCTCACTGGCAGGCGAGGCACTCCTCGTAGTCCGTGGTGCTCTCCGCGCCCGCCGCGAGGCCCTTGGAGGAGATCTTGCCCAGGTGCGGCACCGTCGCGCTGGCCGTCGGTTCCGAGGCCGGCGCGGACTCGGCCCGCTGGATCGACTTGGAGCGGCAGTAGTAAAGGCTCTTCACGCCCTTCTTCCAGGCCAGGTAGTGGATCTGGTGCAGGTCGCGCTTGTGCACGTCGGCCGGCACGAAGACGTTCAGCGACTGCGCCTGGCAGATGAAGCCGGCGCGGTCGCCGGCGTGCTCGATGAGCCAGCGCTGGTCGAGCTCGAAGGCGGTCTTGAAGACGTCTTTCTCGTCGTCGTCGAGGAAGTCCAGGTGCTGCACCGAACCGCCGTTGATGGTGATCGAGGTCCAGACCTCCTCGTTGTTCCGGCCCTTTTCCTCCAGCACCGCGGTCAGGTGCTTGTTGCGCACGTTGAAGGAGCCCGAGAGGGTCTTGTGGGTGAAGGAGTTGGCCGCGATCGGCTCGATGCCCGGCGAGGCGCCGCCGCAGATGATCGAGATCGAGGCGGTCGGCGCGATGGCCAGCTTGTTGGAGAAGCGCTCCATGATGCCGAACTCCTCGGCATCGGGGCAGGGGCCGCGCTCCTCGGCCAGCTTCCTCGAGGCGGCGTCGGCCTGCCCGCGGATATGGGCGAAGATCTTGCGGTTCCACACCTTGGCCATGACGCCTTCCAGGGGAATGCGGTTGGCCTGCATGAAGGAGTGGAAGCCCATCACGCCGAGGCCGACCGAGCGCTCGCGCTCGGCCGAGTACCTGGCGCGCGCCATGGAGTCCGGCGCCTTGTCGATGAAGTCCTGCAGCACGTTGTCGAGGAAGCGCATGACGTCCTCGATGAAGCCCTCCTCCTCCTGCCACTCGAAGAACTTCTCGAGATTGAGCGAGGAGAGGCAGCACACGGCGGTGCGCTCGACCCCGTGGTGGTCGAGGCCGGTCGGCAGGGTGATCTCGCTGCACAGGTTCGACATCTTGACGGTCAAGCCCGCCAGCTTGTGGTGCTGCGGGATCTGCCGGTTCACGTGGTCGCCGTAGATGATGTAGGGCTCGCCGGTCTCGATGCGGGCGGTGAGGATGCGGATCCACAGGTCGCGGGCGCGCACCTTGCGGATCACCGCGCCGTCCTTCGGGCTGGTCAGGCCCCACTCCTCGTTGTTCTCCACCGCGCGCATGAAGGCGTCGGAGATGACGATGCCGTGGTGCAGGTTCAGCGCCTTGCGGTTGGGGTCGCCGCCGGTTGGTCGGCGCAGCTCGATGAATTCCTCGATCTCCGGATGGGAGACCGGGATGTAACAGGCTGCCGAGCCGCGCCGTAGCGAACCCTGGCTGATCGCCAGGGTGAGGGAGTCCATCACGCGGATGAAAGGGATGATGCCGGAGGTCTTGCCGTTGTGGCCGACCTTCTCGCCGATGGAGCGCAGGTTGCCCCAGTAGCTGCCGATGCCGCCGCCGCGCGCGGCCAGCCAGACGTTCTCGTTCCACAGGCCGACGATGCCGTCGAGGCTGTCGCCGGCCTCGTTGAGGAAGCAGGAGATCGGCAGGCCGCGGGAGGTGCCGCCGTTGGACAGCACCGGCGTGGCCGGCATGAACCAGAGCCTGGAGATGTAGTCGTAGAGCCGCTGGGCGTGGGCCGAATCGTCGGCATAGTGGGCCGCGACCCGGGCGAAGAGGTCCTGGAAGGACTCGCCGGGCATGAGGTAGCGGTCGGAGAGCGTCGCCTTGCCGAACTCGGTCAGGTTGGCGTCGCGGGCGCGGTCCATGTGGACCTTGATGCCGCGCTCGTTCTGGAACTCGTCGCGGATCTGGTCTTCGCCGAGCAGCCGCTCGTCGTCGGCCCGCAGGTCGTCGTTGGCGGCGGCCGGGGCACCGGTTGGGGCGGCGGCCGGGGCGGCGTCGCAAGGTCTCGGGGTTTCGGCTTGTTTTCCTAGCACGGGGGCCTTATCCACAAGGTCCGGCCCGGTTTCACCGGCATTTTCGCGCCCGAAAACCCCCGATCCATCCATGCTTTTCTTCCCCTAATCCCCAGTTCGATCCACCTGTGGATGACTGAGATATTCAATTGCGGTAACAATATCTGGGGCCGATGCCCGTCGCCCACACCAGATGTGGGCTTCAATCTATACCCCCTGTCTTGAACCTGTCATCGTGAACATATCAAGAACATTTACCATAGTAGCGCAGTCGAGGACGGCCGCAAGGCCGGCCGCCGGCTTACCCACAGTTTTGTCGCCGGCCGCGCCGGACAGGCCCCGCTGAGCCATGTGCGGGCGCTTTCTGCTGACCGCGCCGCCAGAGGCGCTGCAGCGCCTGTTCGGCTTCCTCGAGCAGCCGAACCTGGCGCCGCGCTACAACATCGCGCCGAGCCAGGCGGTGGCGGCGATGCTGCGTGGCGCGGCGGCCGCGCGGCACTTCGCCTGGATGCGCTGGGGGCTGCTGCCGTCGTGGAGCAACGAGGGGCCGCAGCGCGCGCCGCTGATCAACGCGCGGGCCGAGACGGTGGCCGAGAAGCCGTCGTTCCGCGCCGCCTTTGCCGAGCGGCGCTGCGTGGTCTTCGCCGACGGCTTCTACGAGTGGCGTCAGGGCGGCAACCGCCAGCCCTACTGCGTGCGCCTGACCAGCGGCGATCCCTTCGCCTTCGCCGCCCTCTGGGAGCCGGTGGCGAACGCAGGGGTGGGCGAACCTGAGCGGGGCTGCGCCCTCCTCACCACCGAGGCCAACGTGAAGATGGCCGAGGTGCATCACCGCATGCCGGTGATCCTGACGCCCGGGCAGGTCGACCCCTGGCTCGATCCCTCAAGTACGCGGGATAAATTGCAGGCCCTGCTGCGACCGCAGCCGGCCGAGGCGGTCCGCCTGACGCCGGTCTCCAAGCGGGTGAACAAGGTGGGCGAGGACGACGACGGGCTGCTCGAGGAACAGCGCCTGCCGGACCAGCCGGCCCAGCTCGATCTGTTCTGAAACGTTCTAAGCGACGCTCAGGTCATCATGGCCGCGCAGGCCGAGGCTGCTGCGGTAGAAGCTTTCCATGAAGACCACGAGTTCCTGCGGTGCGTCGCTCGGCAGACTGTCGCGCACCGACTGCCGGGCCAGGTCCACGGCCCCCAGGATCCGCTTCCCCTCCGACTTGCCGAGGCGCCGGAAACCCATGGACCAGTCCGAAAAGGCGCGCCGCTCCGTTTCGCCCTCGATCAGACGGATGATGCCGCAGTGCCGGGGGTCGGCGGCGATGCGCTCGGCGACGGCCTCGATGTCGCGGCGCGCGCCTTCGACGATCTGCAGGAAATGGCCCTCGACGTAGATCAGCATGCCGGTAATGCCGTTGGCGTCGTTCCAGCGGCGCGCGCCCTGCAGCAGATGCTCCAGCTCCGCGTCGGGCAGATTTTCGCGGCCGGTGCTGGTGTACATCAGGCGGTAGATCGGCTGAGCAGCGGATGCGGCGGTCTCGATCATGACGGTGCGCTGTTCCGTAGATTGGCGCTCACAACCTGGCGCGCGAGGAGCTGGCGAATCCGTCCAGACTTGTCGAAAGATCTAAAAAAGAGGTTAGCCGCGCGGCTTCAACTGCAAAAGAAAGGCCCGCTTCCTCAGACGCTTATCATGCTTCCGCCCCGACCCAGGCTGTTGCGGTAGAAGCTCTCCATAAACATGGCGAGGTCGCGCGGTATGTTTGCCGGCAGGGCGCTGAACAACGGCCGCTGTACGAGGTTCACCAGGCCGTCTATGGCCTCATGCTCATCGCGCTGCACGGCCCTGAAGCCCATGGACCATCTGCTGAAAACCCGCTGCTTCTCCGGCCCCTCGTAGAGGCGAATTACGCCGTGATGGCGCCGATCCCGCTCGATGCGTCGGATCAATGTGAGCACCTCGCTCTGAGGGCCTTCGACATATTGAATGAAGTAGCCCTCGGCATAGACCAGCATGCCGGTTATGCCTCTTGCCCGATTGGCGTCCCGGGCCTGCACAAGCAGTTGCTCGAGTTCCTGTTCCGACAACCGGTGGCGGGCTGTGCTGACGTACAGCAGACGGTAGAGAGGATCGTTGCGCTCGTGGGCCATGCCGCACTTTGCCCTCGGTGAGACGGTCTCCGATGAGGGTTTCTTGCCTCAGCGAGCACAAGCATATGCACTAATTGTTTAAATTTGCTCAAACTACCTGGGTCGTCCGAGCCCCTCCTTGCTGCCTTCGGCCGGCCTCAGGCCGCCGCTTGTTTCTGGTTCTCGAAGAGGCGCTGCAGCAGGGCCGGGGTGATCTCGCCGCCGCCGTCGTCCGCGCCCAGGCTCTTCAGGTAGGCGCTGACGGCGCTGCGGGTGCGCCGGCCGGGCAGGCCGTCGACCGGCCCGGCGCTGAAGCCGAGCCGGTTGAGGCTGTGCTGCACGTACATCACGGTGGGCGGGTCCGCGAAGCTGTTATCGGACTTCGGCTCGAAGGCCGCCGCTCGCCGCCGGCCGCTCTCGATCTGCGCCGGCGTCATCTTGTTGGCGATGGCCGCGCGCACCTCGCCGGCCTTGGCGTGGCCGCGCTGGCTGGCGACCTCGAGCCAGGCATAGGCGCGGCTCATGCTGACCGGCAGGCCGAGCCCGGCGGCCTGCACCACGCCGTAGGAGAAGGCGCCGTCGGCGTGGCCCTGCTCAGCGGCCTTGCCGTACCAGCGCGCCGCCCAGGAGAGGTTCTTGGTCACCCCGCGGCCGTTGGCGTAGCACTCGCCCAGCAGGTACTGGGCGCCGGGATGGCCCTGCTCGGCGGCGTCTTCCAGGTAGCGCACCGCCCGCGCGTAGTCCTGTGATCCCTTGGCGTCGTTGTAGAGCGCGGCGCCGACGGCGTACTGGGCGCGCGGCTCGCCGCGCACCGCGGCAGTGTTGATCCACTTGGCGCCCTCGTTGAGATCCTTGGCGACGCCGCGGCCGTCGTTGTAGGCCTCGCCCAGCTCGTAGGCGGCGGGCCCGTGGCCGCGATCGGCCGCCTGGCGGAAGCGCTCGGCGGCTTCCGCCGCCTTGCCCTCTTGCTGCCGCTCGAGGCCCAGCTCGTAGAGTTCCTCGGTCAGCGCCTCGCCTTCCAGGCCCTCCAGTTCGGGGGCTTCCTCGTCATTGAGGGCGCCGGACAGGGTCCGGTCCGCATCCTCGATCGACTTCTTCACGTCGGTGCAGGCGAAGCCGCCGACAGCGAGCAGGACAAGGGCGGCGACCATGCCCAGCGGCCGCGCCGCGCCCGGTAAGATGCTCATATGGCTTTCCCTCTCAACTGGCGGCGCTCTCCGCCGGCCCGCGCCAGGACGACCGGCGGTTCCCCGGATTCCTCCGCGGGGCTGACTTCGTCCCACAGCTCGTCGACCGCATCCTCCACGGCCGACAGCGGAATCAGGCTCATTTCCTCGCCGCCGTAGCTCTGCGCCTGAACCACGCGGGCGTGGGCGACCAGCGGTGCGAACTTTTCCGGCTGCGTCGGGCCGAACAGCGAGACCAGCGGACAGTTGGCGGCGGCCATCATGTGGCCGACGCCGGCGTCGTTGGCGACGGCCAGCGTCAGGCGGCGCGCCAGGGCGATGGTCAACATCGGCGAGGGGCCGCTGTCCTCGACGGCCCTGGACTGCAGCGGCAGCAGAGCCGCCGGCAGGTCCTGCGCCACGCGGGCCGCCCAGTCGGTCTCCTCCGGGCCGAGCAGGATGACCGGCGTGCGGCCGGCGGCGAGCTGCGTTTCCGCCAGTTCCAGGAAGCGCTCCAGGGGCCAGCACTTGTGCTTGCCGCCGGCGCCGGGGGCGAGGCCGACGTAGCCGCGCCCGCCGGGGAGCAGCTCGGCCGCCAGGTCGTCGTGGCGCGGGTCGGCCGGCAGCGTGCCGCTGATATCCGCCGGCCGGCCGCTCGCCAGTTCCACAAGGTCGAGCAGCTGGCGCACCATGGCCGGGGCCTTCCTGCGGCGGTCGTTCGGGCGCAGGCTGGAGAAGGTGTAGTCGGCGGCACCGGAAACGAAATGGCCGTGCGGCACGCGGCGCAGCAGCAGGGTCGTGCCGACCCGGCGCTGGGTGTCGATGATCAGGTCGAAGCGGCGGCCCTCCAGCGGCGTGCCCCGCAGCGGCCGCGAAAAGACCTCCGTCCAGTGTCTGCCGATCTCGGCCTCTTCGACCACCTCGTCGATCAGGCCCTGCGCCAGCGGCGCCAGCGCGTGCGCGAAGACCGACTTGCCCTTGCCGGCAAGCCAGGTGATGCGGGCATCGGGATAAGCGTTCCTGAGGGCGCGCAGGAACGGCAGCTTGATCAGGCCGTCTCCGACCAGATCCAAACCGACGTAGACCAAGACCGATTCGGGCGTTTCGACAGTTGGAGCCATGACCCCCTTAGAGATATCAGATTGCCGGCGACCCGCGAGATTCGAGACTACACCTTCAATCGGCTGGGCGGGGAATGCACAAGAGGCAAAAAAGCGACACCTTCTACAGTAGAAGAATGTAATTTTTACGAGTTCTACAATATGAGAGGATGGATTTAACAAGATTTTCCCTTGAAGAAGGTGTGAAATGTCGGTTCGATTGTCTTTCGCCGGGCGCTGGGCGGCTGTTGCCGCCGGTCTCGCGCTTCTCGTTCTGGCGGCCGCGCCCTCTTCCGTGCGGGCCGAGCCCGCCAGCCCGCTGGTCGATGTCGCTTGGCTGCTGGAGAACGGCGGGGGCGACGAATTGGTGGTACTCGACGTGCGCAACGAACTCGGCGGCGGTTCCGAGGCCGCCTACCGGGCCGGCCACAT
>JBFGUI010000211.1:0-6989 GCA_041565695.1 Kiloniellaceae bacterium | reverse complement strand
GATAGCTGCGGGACCAGGGGTGCCTGCCGCCGGCGTCGGCCGGGCGGCGGGCCTCCCAGTGGTCATTGCTCGGACCCAAGGTCATCTTCCAACCTCGCACCTCTGCCCCTCGCTGACCCGGGAACGCCGCGGTCCGCCGGGCGTCGGCGGGCCGCTAGGGCCGGGTCCTGGCGCCAGGGTAGCGCTCAAGTTCCTTATGTTCGGTAACGATCCGCCCCATCGGTTTACTCTGATGCGGTTACGGTTAAGTTGCCGTTAACCATAAACGTCGGAACTTTTCGGCACAGTTTCAAGGGAGCGGCCGCCCGCGCCCCGGTGTCATTGCGGGGGCAGCACCCCGCCTCAGGGCCGCAGCACCGCGGCGCCCTTGAGGCGCCCCTTCCGCAGGTCGTCGAGGGCCCGGTTGGCCTCGGCCAGGGGATAGTCGCGGGTGTGGGTCCTCACCGGCACCCTGGGCGCCAGGGCCAGGAACTCCTCGGCGTCCCGCCGGGTCAGGTTGGCGACCGAGCGGATCTGCCGCTCCTCCCACAAGATGCGGTAGGGAAAGCTCGGGATGTCGCTCATGTGGATGCCGGCGCAGACCACGATGCCGCCGCGCGCCGTGCGCTTCAGTGCCTCGGGCACCAGTTCGCCGACCGGCGCGAAGATCACCGCCGCGTCCAGCGGCTGCGGTGGCTCCTCGCCCGAGGCCCCCGCCCAGACGGCGCCCAGATCCCGCGCGAAGGCCTGCGCTTCAACATCGCCAGGCCGGGTGAAGCCGTAGACCTCCCGCCCCTCCCAGAGGGCCACCTGGATCATGATGTGGGCCGCCGCGCCGAAGCCGTAGACGCCGAGGCGGCGGCCCTCCCCCGTCATGCGGTAGGCGCGGTGGCCGATGAGGCCAGCGCAGAGCAGCGGTGCCGCCTCGGAATCGCTGTAGCCCACCGGCAGGGCGAAGGCATAGCGTGCATCGGCCAAGCAGTAGTCGGCATAGCCCCCGTCGATCTGGTAGCCGGTGTAGCGGGCCGCGCCGCAGAGGTTCTCCCGGCCCGCGGCGCAGTAGTCGCAGGTCCCGCAGGAAAACCCGAGCCAGGGCACCCCGACCCGCTGGCCCGCGGCAAAGGCCACGACGCCGTCGCCCAGGGCGTCCACGGTGCCGACGATCTCGTGCCCCGGCACGATGGGCAACTTGGGGTCGGTGAGGTCGCCGTCGACCACGTGCAGGTCGGTACGGCAGACCCCACAGGCCGCGACCCTGACGCGGATCTGCCCCGGGCCCGGCTGCGGCAGCGGCAGGTCGGCGGCCTCCAGCCGCCCCGCGGCTTTTTTGCGCAGAACCATCGCATGCATGGTAGTCTCACCGGCCATCGCTGCAGCATAGCCAGACGGCCGCCGACAGGCTAATGATGCAGATCAAGCACCCGACACACGCGAGACCCACCGCGAGGCCAGCCCATGACCGTGATCCTGCCGGAAGTCAGCGACGGCGAACTGCGCAAGATCGAGATGCCCGGCGACAAGTCCTTCACGCTGACCATCGAGACCATCGACAAGGAGACCCGCACGCTGACGCTCGAGGGCGTCGAGCATCTGCGCTGCAACAATCTGCTGCTCGGCAACATCATCTTCGACATTCAGAAGATCGAGGCGCCGAACCTCAGCGACCTGGCCCGCGTCACCTCCATGGAAAGCGCCGTCTCGGAGAAGGGCCGCGACTACCTGCGCGACCTGCGCGCCGCCGTGCAGAAGGGCGAGCTCACCTTCCTGCGCCTGGAATCCTCCTACGGCTGCGTGCTGGACGCGCTCTGCCACAACTACTCGGCGGCCTGAGCCGGGCGCCCTGAGCAAGGACCACAGAAGATGACAGCCTCCGGCCGTTCCCCTCTCACCATCCGCCTCAGTCCCAAGGACAACGTGGTGGTGAGCCGCGCTGATATCCTGGAAGGCACGGAGGTCAGCGCCGAGGGTGTGACCACCACCCAGCGCATTCCGACCGGACACAAGCTCGCCACCCGCGCCATCGCCGAGGGCGAGGCGGTCGTGAAGTACGACCAGGTGATCGGCTTCGCCAGCCGGGCCATCCAGGCCGGCGACCACGTCCATGTGCACAACTGCGCCATGGCCGAATTCGACCGCGACTATGCCTTCTGCGCCGGCGCCAGGCCGACGGACATGGTACCGGAGGCCGAGCGCGCGACCTTCCAGGGTTACCGCCGCGCCGGCGGGCGGGCCGGCACGCGCAACTACATCGGCATCCTGACCTCGGTGAACTGCTCGGCCACGGTGGCGCGCTACATCGCCGAAGCCTTCAACCGCACCGGCATCCTCAACGACTATCCCAACGTCGACGGCGTCGCCGCCTTCGTGCATTCGACCGGCTGCGGCATGGCCGACAGCGGCGACGGCTACGAGGCGCTGCAGCGCACGCTATGGGGCTATGCGCAGCATCCGAACTTCGCCGGCGTGCTGATGGTGGGCCTCGGTTGCGAGGTCAACCAGATCCCCTTCCTGCTCGACGCCTATGGCCTCAAGCACGGCGAGACCTTCCAGGCCCTGACGATCCAGGAAACCGGCGGCACGCGGCGCACGGTCGACGAGGCCATCGAGCGCATCAAGGCGATGCTGCCGGCCGCCAACGCGGCGCGGCGCGAAACGGTGCCGGCGAGCGAGCTGACCCTCGCCCTGCAGTGCGGCGGCTCCGACGCCTATTCCGGCATCACCGCCAACCCGGCGCTCGGCGCGGCCGCCGATCTGCTGGTGCGCAACGGCGGCACGGCGATCTTGAGCGAGACGCCGGAGATCTACGGCGCCGAGCACCTGCTGACCCGGCGCGCCGTCAGCCGCGCGGTGGGCGAGAAGCTCATCGCCCGCATCCGCTGGTGGGAGGACTACACCCGGCGCAACGGCGGCGAGATGAACAACAACCCCTCGCCCGGCAACAAGGCCGGCGGCCTCACCACCATACTGGAGAAATCCCTCGGCGCCGCGGCCAAGGGCGGCACGACCAATCTCGTCGACGTCTACAAGTACGCCGAGCCGGTCACCGCCAAGGGCTTCGTGTTCATGGACTCGCCGGGCTACGACCCCTGCTCGGTCACCGGCCAGGTCGCCTCCGGCGCCAACATCGTCTGCTTCACCACCGGGCGCGGCTCGGTCTTCGGGTTTAAGCCCTCGCCCTCCATCAAGCTCGCCACCAACACCCCGATGTACAACCGCATGGCCGAGGACATGGACATCAACTGCGGCGGCATCGCCGACGGCGACAAGACGGTTGCCGAGGTCGGCCGGGAGATCTTCGACAAGATCCTCGAGGTCGCCAGCGGCACGCCCTCGAAGTCGGAGGCACTCGGCTTCGGTGATGCCGAGTTCATTCCCTGGCAGATCGGAGCGGTGATGTGAGCGAGGCACCTCGGTCGGTTGAGGACAGCGGGGCGCAGGAAGCAGACACCGGCGAAGCCCGCGTCGCCACGACCGAGCTGGAGCGTTTCGTCGCCGAGGTGCTGCAGGCCGCCGGTGCCGATGACCACTCAGTGCGCGCCACCGTCAGGGCCCTGGTCGGCGCCTCGCTGCGCGGCGTCGACAGCCACGGCGTGCGCCTGCTGCCGCACTACGTGAAGGTGCTGCAGGGCGGCCGGGTCAAGGGCGCGCCGCAGATGCGATTCGAAAAGCGCGCCGCGGCGGTGGGGCGCCTCGATGCCGACCATGCCCTGGGCACCGCCGCCGGTTACCGCGCCATGGAAGAAGCGATGAAGCTGGCTGAGGACGCGGGAGTCAGTGCGGTCAGCGTCTTCAACTCCTCGCATTTCGCCGCCGCCGGAGCCTACAGCCTTGCCGCCGCCGAGAGCGGCTACATCGGCATGGCCGTCTGCAACGCCACCAGCGCGGTGCTGGCGCACAGCGGGCGCAAGGGCTTTCACGGCACCAATCCGATCAGCTTTGCCGCGCCGGTCGCGGGCGAACGCCCTTATCTTATCGACATGGCGACCAGTTCGATTCCGGTGAACCGCATCCTGCAGTACCGCGCGCTGGATCGAGAACTGCCCGCCGACGTAGTGGTCGACCGGGACGGTCGGGTCACCCGAGACGCTCATGCTGCCGAATCCCTGCTGCCGCTTGGCGGTGCCGGCTACGGCTACAAAGGCGCCGCACTCGCCGGGATGGTCGCGGTGCTCTCAGCGGTGCTCAGTGGCATGAGTCTCGATCACGAGATGCCGGAGATGTTCAATTCAAGCTGGTCTGAGCCGCGCTACCTCGGTCAGTTCTTCCTGGCCATGAAGCCCTCGGCCTTTATCGAGGAGTCGGCTTTTCAGGGCCAGATGCGAGCCTATCTGGATGCCCTGCGTGGACAGGAGTCCCTGCCGGGCGAGCGCGTCATGGCCGCCGGCGACCGCGAGTGGGCCGTCGAGAAGCGGCGCAGCGAATCTGGCATACCAATCGACACCCACAACCGGCGGGTCTTCGCCGACCTCGCCGCGCAACATGGAGTCGCGGAGCTGAGGACCATCTGAATTCAGCATGGGGTCGTCAGGCCTGCGCGGCTGTGGCAAGCTCGCGCCCGCGACAAAGAAATCGGCAAAGATCCTCGGGAGGCACCAATGGACTTGAAGAAAAGAGCGGAGGAGGCGGTCGATAAGATCGGCGAGATCACCGGCAGCGAGCTCTCGGCCGGACAGCGCAAGGCCATCGACAAGCTCGTCGAAGATCTCGTCATCGAGGCCATGCGCGAATGCGCCGCCAAGTACGGCCATGCCGCCGCCGCTTGCTGCAGCGAGGACGAGGACATGGCGCACAAGATCGCGCGTGAGGTGGAGAATACCCAGAATGCGCTGATCGCCAATCTCGGCAGCCTGCGCTAGCGTGGATCAGCGGGGCGGCTTGGCGTAGGCCCCCTGCGGCAGGCCCCAGGCGCCCGGCGCATGCCCCAGGCAGGCGGAGCGCGGCGCCGCCACGCCTTTCCGGCTGGTGAAGCGCTGCCAGGCACGCTCGTGAAAGAAGAACACCACGGTATTGACCGCCGGCTCGATCAGGGCGACGCCGGTGGAGATCGCCACCGAGCCGGTTAGGGCGAAGGTAACGCCGAAGCCGACCGAAAAGTGCAGCACGGCGAAGGTCACCGTTTTCAGCAGATCCAGCCTCATCGCTTCGACTCCTTGTTAGGCACCAGTCCATAACCCATAGCATTATTGCGAACGATTCGCGATTAGAATAATTCTAAATTGGGTTGCTGGGGGGCCATTTCAAGTGGGATCCCGATGCCCGGCTCCGGGCTTTGCACTTCGGCTATAAATATATAGAAATCAGTCGGTTGACCGATAAGGAGATGCCTGCTCCGCCCGCGCCGCGCCCCGCCCCCGACCTCGAAGCGCAGATCTGCTTCCTCACCGAGGGAGAAGACGGAAGAAATATCCCTGGCCGGACTGGGTATTTCCCGAACCACGATCTTGGACTTCCAGGCATCTTGAACGATGCCCGCCACTTATTCCCTGACGTCGAAATCGTCAGGCCGGGCGACATCGTACGATCGCAAATGCTGTTTGCAGCGGCGAACCTGCAAATGGCCGCCTCTACGAGGGCTTCGCCTTCACAGTCCAGGAAGGCAGGCGGATTTTCGGCTACGGCCGGGTCACCGGGGTCCTTAACGAGTACCTGAGAAGGCCCTAGCCGCCGGACCGCGCCCCCGGCAGCACGCGGATCGCCTCGGCCACCGCCAGGAAGAGGTGATAGAGCGAACTGCTCGGCATCCCCTCGCGCAGGAGCTTGCCCTCACGGTCAACCTGCTCGCGCCAGCACGGGCTTTCCAGGTCGGCGAAGACCCGGAACAGGCCGGCCAGAAGCCGGCGGGCGGCCGCGAGGGCCTCCGTGTCGCCGAATCGTTCGTAGACGGCCAGGCCGGCCTTGATACCCTCGGTCTGCGGCCAGAGGCGCTTGCGGCCGCCGGCGAGAACGCGGGCATCGGGGTCGAGCTCCTCGAAGACCACGTCCGGCGCCGCGCCGCTGCGGTCGACGCCGTGACGCCAGGCCCAGTCGTAGAGCCTGCGCATGGCCGCCACCGCCCCCTTCTCGCCCGACAGCCGGGCGTAGTGGTGCAGCAGCCAGGTCCACTCGAAGAAATGCCCCGGCTCGCGCAGGCGCCGTCCCTCGTGCGGGATCTCCTGCCAGTCCTGGTCGAAAAACTCGATCAGCTGTCCCTCGTCGGTGTCGAAGAACGCGCGCTCGAAGAGTTCGAAGATCTGACCGGCGCGCTGCTGCCAGTAGGCATCGCCGGATGCCTCATGCAGCGCCAGCAGGGCCTCGAGCAGGTGCATGTGCGGATTCTGCCGGCGCGGCAGCGGCAATGCAGCGCCAGGCGGCACCGCCTGCTCGCTGTAGCCGTCGAAGACGCCATCGCGTGTCCGGCCGAGTCGGGTATCGAAAAAGTCGAGGGTTTCGCGGGCCCGCCGCAGCACCGCGGCGTCGCCGCCGGCACGATAGAGCCAGGCCATGGCCAGCAGCATGAAGGCGTGGTCGTAGCTGTCCTTCATGGGGTCGAGCACCGGCCCGCTGCGCCGCAGGCGGTGGTACCAGCCCCCCTCGGACTGGTCCCAGGCGTGCTCTTCCAGGAAAGCGAAAGCCTGCCGCGCCCGCGCCAGCCCGACCGGGCTGTAACCGGCCACCGCGGCGTGGGAGAACACGTAGATCTGCCGTGCCTGCACCCTTACCCGGGTGTAGTCCTCGGTCGTCGCCGCGCCGGAAGCCTCGAACTTCTCCATAAAGGCGCCGTGCGCTGCGTCGAAGCCCGCCTCGGCCCAGAACGGCAGGAGGACGTCGCACAGCCAGGGCCGCAGACGTTCTTCGGGAAAGGCAGCGGAGATCTGTGACATTTTCGGCAGGCGTCGTTCTTGCGGGAAACCGGACGGGACGGCGCCTCCATACTGCGATCGCCCGGTCAACGCAAGCCGACCAACGGCCTGGTCGGAGCGGCGCGGCGGAACAGCCGGTTGCATCGCAGAGGCTGACGCGTAACTATGACG
>JBFGUI010000210.1:0-7001 GCA_041565695.1 Kiloniellaceae bacterium | reverse complement strand
CGGTTCCGGCAAGAGCACCGTCGCCCGCATGATGGTCGGCCTCTACGAGCCCATGGAGGGTGCGATCCTGGTAGATGGCACCGACATCCGTCAGGTCGATCCGGCCGACCTGCGCCGCAACATCGGTTACGTTTCGCAGGATAACTACCTGTTCTTCGGTTCGGTGCGCGACAACATCTCCTTCGGCGCGCCCCACGTCGACGACGAGAGCATTCTGCGCGCCGCCGAGGTGGCCGGCGTGAGCGACTTCCTGCGCACCCATCCACACGGTTTCGACCTGCAGGTCGGCGAGCGCGGCATGGGCCTGTCAGGCGGCCAGCGCCAATCGGTCGCCATCGCCCGCTCGCTGCTGCTGGACCCGCCGATCATCCTGCTCGACGAGCCGACCAGCCACATGGACAACTCCTCCGAGGCGGCTTTCAAGAAGCGCCTGAGCGAATCCCTGCAGGGCAAGACGCTGTTCCTGGTCACGCACCGCTCGTCCCTCTTGTCACTGGTCGACCGGCTGCTGATCATCGACAACGGCAAGATCGTCGCCGACGGTCCCAAGGAAGAGGTTTTGAAGGCGCTGCGGCAAGGCCAGATCCGCGCCAGCGCCAGCTAGGCGCAAACCGGGCAGCCGCCGGCTCCCCCGGGCGGGGGCATCGCGGCTCCCAAGCAGATGCGAATTGACGAGGCTGGAACGAACATGAGTGCTCACGGCGTATTCGATCGGGACGATCTAGACTTCATGCCGGACGTGCATGCGGCGACCCGTCATCGCGGCCGGCGCTTCGCCTACATCCTGACGGTGATCTCGATCATCTTCTTCGGCGTCATGGGAGTCTGGGCCCACTACGCGGTTCTCGACGAGGTGACGCGCGGCGAAGGCACCATTATCCCCTCCTCGCGCACCCAGGTGATCCAGAACCTGGAAGGCGGCATCCTTGCCGAGATCCTCGTCCACGAGGGCGACATCGTCGAGCCCGGCGACGTGCTGGTGCGGATCGAGAACATCGTCGCCAAGGCAAGCCTGCAGGATGCGCGTTCGCAGTACCTCACCCTGCTGGCGACCGAGGCCCGCCTGATGGCGGAGATCGAAGGTAATCAGCAGATCGACTTCCCGCTCGGCGTCATGAACGAGGCCCCGACCGTGGCCGCCGACCAGCAGCGTCTGTTCAGCGCCCGCAGGCGCCAGCTCGAGGCGCAGATTTCGGTGCTGAAGTCCCAGGCCCAGCAGCGCAAGCAGGAGGTCGCAGAGATGGGCAGCCGGCTGCGCCAGCTGGAGCAGAGCCTGAGCCTCGCGCGCGAGGAGCTGGCGATCACCTCGCCCCTGGTTCAGAAGGGCGTGATGCCGCGCATCGAACTGATCCGCATCGAGCGTCAGGTCGCCGACCTGGAAGGTGAGATCCGCACCATCCGCACCGCTATCCCGCGCCTGCAGGCTGCCCAGCAGGAGGCCAACCAGCGCGTCGAGGAGATGCGGCTGACCGCGCAGACCGAGGCCTCGAACGAATTGAACTCGACCCGCGCCGAGCTGAAGTCGATCTCGCAGTCGCTCTTCGCCGGCGAGGACCGCGTGACCCGTACCGCCGTCACCTCGCCGGTGCGCGGCACGGTCAAGGACATGAAGATCACCACCGTCGGCGGCGTCATCCAGCCCGGTGAAGACATCATGGAAATCGTCCCGCTGGACGACACCCTGATCGTCGAGGCCCTCGTCCGCCCGGCGGACATCGCCTATCTGCGTCCCGACCAGAAGGCCGTGATCAAGGTGTCGGCCTACGACTTCTCGATCTACGGCGGCCTGACCGCCAAGCTGGAGCGCATCTCGGCGGACACCATCAAGGACGAGCAAGGCGAGAGCTTCTATCACGTCTACCTGCGCACCGAGGAAAACTCCCTGCTGCACCACGGCGAGGAACTGCCGATCATTCCCGGCATGACGGTAACGGCCGAGATCCTGACCGGCGAGAAGTCGGTGCTCAACTACCTGCTGAAGCCGATCCTCAGGGCGCGGGACTCCGCTCTGCGCGAACGCTGAGCGCCCGGCAGCCTCCAAGCCTGACATCACGCCTGCGCGACCGCCCGCGCCGTTAACCCTGCCTGCCCAGCGATTCCCTGGTTTTCCGGGCTTACGCCGCGCTGCCCGCGCAGGTCCGTAAACCACTTTTGGAAAATCTCCATTAAGGCAAACAAGCGATCCTCTACGAGGCCCCGGAATGCCGTGAAGGGGCCGGGTTTTCGTCTGTCGAACCGGAGCCAGTTTCGTGGATCGCCGCTCCTTTCTCCGCGCCAGCGCAGGCGTTGCGGGGCTCGCCGTTGGCGGCCTGCTGCTCGACGCCTGGCGCAACGACGCGGCGGCCCAGACGCTCCAGGACCTGCTGAAGACGGCGCCCAACGCCGGCAACGCTCTGTTCGGCTCGACCGAGGTTTCCTCCGCGGACCTGAAGGCGCTGCCGCAGTGGGCCCGTGTCCTTGCCAAGATGAAGGCGGAGCGCAAGGCCTTCCGGGCCTGCCTCGACAACCCCGGCGCCTGCTCCTCGGCCGGTCTCAAGTCGTGGCGGGAAGTCACCCTCGCCGCCAAGGACAAGCCAAAGCTCGAAGTGCTGAAGACCGTCAACCAGTACTTCAACCGCTGGCCCTACAAGATCGACGGCGAGCTCTACGGGGTGAGCGAGTTCTGGGCCACGCCGCAGGAGTTCATGAAGCGCTCCGGCGACTGCGAGGATTATTCCATCGCCAAGTTCTTCGTGTTGCGCGACCTGGGCTGGAGCAACGATGACCTGCGCATCGTGATCCTCAAGGACCGGATCCGGCGGATCGGCCATGCGGTGCTGGCGGTCTATGCCCTGGGCGACATTCTGATCCTCGACAGTCTGACCGATCTGATATTCTCGCACCGCAAGTATCGCCACTACGTGCCCCAGTACTCGATGAACGAGACTACGAGATGGGCGCACTTCTTCGGCAAGAACCGCACAGCATCATTGTAAACAAACGTTAATTCCTTCTATGGGATAAGACCGAGATGACAACCCCTGGCGCCCCTGCAAAAGAAGCCCTGGACTTCTCGACGCCGAGCGAGCGGCCCGAGCCGCGCCGCCGCATCCGTCTGCTGTCCTGGGGCGCCGCGGTTCTGGCGGTGATCGCCCTGGCCGCGGTGCTGGTGCCGAGCCTGACCATCAGCGCCAAGCGCGACCAGCTCATCGAGCAGATCGCCGAGCGCCTCGAGATCACCGCCGCGGGCCAGGCCGGCGTGGTCTCCACCTGGCTCCAGGGCACGCGCCGCCTCGCCGACCCGGTGGTCGAGAGCGAGCTGCTACGGCTCTTCGCCACCGAGATGGACCTGGCCGGCGGCGACATGTCGCGCATGACCGCGCAGCCGGGCGAGAACGACCCCGGCCTCGGCGTACCACTGGTCGATCAGATCCCCTTCGTCGAACGCATCATCAGCGACTTCGCCGCCAATGCCGATTTTCTGGCCGCCTACATGGTTGGCCGCAACGGCGACAGCTACGCCTCTTCCAGCGGCGCCCCCGCCTTTTCCGTCGAGCAGCGCCGCGTCGCCATGGAGAGTTTCGAACGCAGTCAGACCGCCTTCGGCAGCGCGCGCAGCGTTCCCGCCGGCCTGGTGCTCGACATGGCGGTGCCCGTCTACCCCGCCCAGGTGGAACCCGGCCGCGGCAAGCCGGTGAGCGTGCTGCTGCTCGCGATTCCCCTGACCAGCGGCCTCTCGGAGTTCCTGGCGCAGGATCCGCTGGCCAACCCGGGAACGCGTCGCGTTCTGGTGCAGTTCGCCGACGACCGCCTGACCCGGGTCCAGCCCGGCGACGCCAGCCCGATCACACCGGTGGCCATCGAGGGCTTCGACCTCGCCGCCGGAGACATTGCCTTCGCCCGCCGCCCCTCCCTGGCCGGCCTCGGCGAGGTCTATTCCGCCGGCGCCATGGTGGCCGGCCCGACCTGGTGGATCCTCGAGGAGATCGAGGTCGGCGCCGCCGAGCGTCCGCTGGCGACCTACACCACCGCGGCGGTGATCGTCGCCGTGCTCGTCGTGATCGCCGTGGCGGTCGCCTTCGGCGCCTTCTGGTGGCGCCTCACCAGCCTGCACGACCGCGCCCTCGCCGAGCAGTATCGCCGCCTGGCCGACCGCATCCAGGCCCAGAAGCAGCTGCTCGACAGCATCAACGGCACCATCCGCGACTTCATCGCGCTGAAGGCGCCCGACGGCAGCTACCGCTACGTCAACCCGGCCTTTGCCGCCGCGGTCTCGCGCAGGCCGGAGAGCATGATCGGCCTGGACGACGCGGCCGTGTTCGGCCAGGGCACGGCAAAGCGCCTGGCGCTCAGCGACCGCCGCGTCATCAACAGCCGGCAGCCGGTGACCGCCGACGAGGAGATCTACCTCGACGGCGAACTGCACTACATGCAGATCTCCAAGGTTCCCTTCCTGGATGCCGCCGGCGAGCTGAACGGCATCGTCTCAGTGACCCGCGACGTCACCGAGGAAGTCGAGCAGCAGCGCAAGAAGGAGCGGGCGATCCAGCAGATGGTCGCCGCCCTGGTGCGGGCGATCGAACTGCGCGATCCCTATCTCGCCGGCCACTCGCGCCTGGTGGCCGAATTCGCGGTCGCCGTCGGCAAGCAGCTCGGCTGCAGCGACGAGGAGATAGCCACCCTGGAACTGGCCGCCAACCTTTCGCAGATCGGCAAGCTGGCGATCCGCAAGGAGCTGCTGACCAAGCCAGCGCGCCTGACCCCGGCCGAGATGGAAGAGATGGAAGCCCACATCGGCCACGCCATCGAAGTGCTCGAGGGGATCGATTTCGAACTGCCGGTGGTCGAGACCATCTCGCAGATGCACGAGCGCCTCGACGGCAAGGGCTACCCCAACCGTCTGCAGGGCGACGCGATCGGCTTGACCGGCCGCATCCTGGGCGCCTGCGACGTGTTCTGCGCACGCGTCGAGCCGCGCTCCTACCGTGCCGGTCTGGCACCCGAGGCCGTGCTGGATATTCTCCAAGAGAACATATCGCGTTATGATCCCCGGGTGATTGAAGCCCTGAAACAGGTTGTGGCGACAATTCCCGGTGAAAAGCTCATTGCCAGTATCGCGACCGGCTGACCGCCCGGACCGCCGGGCGCCTTCGGTGCTGCGACGGCCCGCCGCGGCTTTCCTGGGCCTGCTCCTTGCCGCCCTGCCGCTTGCTGCCCTCGACGCCACCGAACTGCGGGTCAGGGCGCTGGAGCGGCGCGTCGAGGTCAATGCCATGGAGTATCCCTGGAGCGCCATCGGCCGCGTCAACGCCGGCGGCCGCAGCCA
Source organism: Kiloniellaceae bacterium (assembly GCA_041565695.1). Classification (GTDB taxonomy): domain Bacteria; phylum Pseudomonadota; class Alphaproteobacteria; order Kiloniellales; family Kiloniellaceae; genus Pelagibius. Next base: position 1,696 of record JBFGUI010000210.1, on the reverse strand, counting down.
GTGCACCGGCTTCCTGGTCAGCGAGCGCCATGTGGTCACGGCGGCCCACTGCCTCTACGACCCGCTTGTCGGCCGGTGGCGCGGCTCGATCGAGGTGCACTTCGTCGCCGGCTACCAGCGTGACCGCTTCATCCTGCATTCCAAGGTCGTCAGCTACAGCCGGGCGGAGGACTTCGTCTTCGCCCCGGCGCAGAACCTGGAGGCTGCCTCGAACGACTGGGCGGTACTGACCCTGGCCCAGCCCCTCGGCCGCGAGGCGGGCTGGCTGGGCATGAAGCCGATCGACAGCCTGATGATGTCGCGCGTCGCGGCCGGCGACGCCCTGCTGCTCCAGGCCGGCTACCGCCGCGACTACGCCCACATCATGACCGCCGGCTGGGCCTGCCAGATCCAGGGCATCACCCAGGGCGGCAGGATCCTGGTGCACGACTGCGACGTGATCCAGGGCGACTCGGGCTCCCCCCTGCTGCTCTATGCCGACGGCAAGATCTACGCCGCCGGGCTGCACTCCATCGACCTCGTCACCCCTGACGAGCGCCACCTGGCCGGGGTGCTGTCGCTCTCCGTGTTCCATCCCAACGGCGGCCGGCGCGACGCGGTGCGCGCCCTTTCCGACAGCACCGTGCGCTGGGCGCCGGGCCGTCCGCCGGGCGCCGGCAGCCAGGCCGGCAGCCTGCCCGTGACCACCATCGACAACCTGCTGAAGAAGCTCGGCTATCTGCAGCGCTCCGATGGTCCGCCCAGCAACAGCGACCGCAGCGCCGCGCTCGGCCGCTTCCGGACGGAAAACGGGCTGGGCAGCGGCAGCGGCGAGCCTTCGATCGAGATCATGGGGCAGCTGCTGCACGCCACGACACCCTGACCGCCGGTCGATCGTCGCCCTGGATTATCGAAAACAGGCCTGATATCCAGTTGTCCGGGCAAGCGGACGCCGGGCCGGCGCCGCAGCGGTTGTTCACCGACAGTTGATATTCAGTCTATTGATGGAAGGGATGAGTTTCATGACGGAGATCTTTGCAGACGGAACCGGCTCCATCGTCGTTTCCAACGGCGTTGTGCGCATCGAGCTGGTGCAACTGCGCCGCAAAGGCACCAAGACCGAGCTGTCCGCGCAGCCCGCCGGAACGCTGCTGATGCCCGTCGGCTCGTTGAAGAACCTGACCCTTCAGCTGGCCAAGGCCCTGGAGCAGCTGCAGCAGCGCACGGCCGAGAAAGACCGCCTCGAAACCGAGACCAAGAAGGACGACGAGCTCGACGAGGCCCTTTCGAACCTCTAGGCCGCGGCCGGAGCGACGAAGGGGCAGTCCGCGGGCCGGGCGCCCCTTTCGCGTGTTTTACCGAAAATTGAGTAAATTCGCCGAATCTGGCAATAAACCTAGAGTGTCGCAGCGCCGTTTCACCAGATTTTCGGCCAGCAGAACGGGCCAGGACTCATGAAATACCTCTTCGTGCACCAGAATATGCCCGGGCAGTACAAGCATATCTGCCAGCGTCTCGCCGCCGACAAGGACAACACCGTCGTCTTCATCACCAAGCGTGAAGGCATCGAGCTGCCGAACGTCACCAAGGTGATGTACAAGCCGCACCGTGAACCGGCCGATTCGACCCACCGCTACATCCGCGAGGCCGAGCGCGGCATCCTGCACGCCCAGGAGGTGGCCCGGAAGGCCATGGCCCTGAAGGCCCGCGGCTTCGT
>JBFGUI010000209.1:0-7003 GCA_041565695.1 Kiloniellaceae bacterium | reverse complement strand
TGTTCGCCGGTCATCCGTGAATCAGTAGTCGCCCGGGGATCGGCACGGCAAGGGACAAAAATGGCCGCTGACCCGGTTCAGGATAGGACTTTGATCGATTTCTCAAAACCCGGCACGCAGCAGCGCCTGACAACCGGGAGACGAGTGGGGCGTTGGCTACCAAGCCTCGGGCGAAGGCGTGACGGCGCGCCAGCCCTGCAGGGATCTGGAGGCAGGCCTCCTCAATCGGCATCCCTCCCGGCGCCGGATGATGCTATGCCGACAGGGCCCTAGCCGGCTCCATCAGAGGAATCGGCGAAGGCGCCTTCCGCCCCCGATCCATGGGTCTTTCATGGGAACCCTGCTTTCCTTTACCGCCCTGTTCGTCTCGATCTACCTGGTGCAGCTCGGCTCCGGCTCGCTGGGTCCGCTGGACGCGCTTTCCGGATCGGTCATCGGTTTCAGTGCCGAACAGATCGGCCTGCTCGGCTCGGCGCACTTTGTCGGCTTCTTTCTCGGCTGCTACGTCACCCCGCGGCTCATCGGCGACATCGGCCATTCGCGCACCTTCGCGGCGGCGGCGGCCATCGGCGCCATCGGCGCCCTGCTGCACCCGATCCTGGAAGGCCCCTACGTCTGGGCGCTGCTGCGCGTGCTGACGGGGCTCGCCATCGCCGCCGCCTACACCGTGGTCGAGAGCTGGCTGCACGCCAAGACCGGCAACGAGAACCGCGGCCGGGTCTACGGCGTGTTCCGCGTGGTCGACCTCGTCGGCGCGCTCAGCGCCCAGGGCATCATTGCCGTGCTCGAGCCGGCGAGCTATGCCGCCTACAACCTCGTTGCCATGTTCTGCTGCCTCTGCCTGCTGCCTCTCGCCCTGTCGCAGCGCATCGCGCCGCAGACGCCCAAGGCCCCGCGCCTGCGGCCGATCAAGGCGCTGCTGCTGTCGCCGGCCGCGGCGCTGGGCATCATCGTGGCGGGCGTTACCGGCGCAGGCTTCCGCATGGTGGGGCCCCTCTACGGCGTCGAGAACGCCATGACCCAGACCCAGATCGCGATCTTCCTCGCCGCCGCCATCCTCGGCGGCGTCGCCGCGCAGTACCCGGTGGGCTGGGTGGCCGACAAGACCGACCGGCGCCATGTCCTGCTCTGCCTCTCGGTGCTGGCCGCGGCGAGCTGCCTCGGCATCGCCGTCCTGATCACGCCCGGCGACGTCGCCGGGCTCTATCTCGGCGCCTTCCTCTTCGGGGTCACGGCCTATCCGATCTACTCGGTCTCCGCGGCCTATGCCAACGACCTGGCCGAACCGGACTTCATCGTAGAGCTGAACGCCGCGCTGATCTTTCTCTACTCGATCGGCGCCATCGTCAGCCCGGCGGTCTCCGCCTGGCTGATCGCGCTGGCCGGTCCGGCGGCCATGTTCACCTTCATGGCGGCCGTGCACGGCGCGCTGGTCGTCTTCACGCTTTACCGCATGACGCGGCGTTCCGGCACCGAGCCGCGCACGCCCTACCGCTACCTGCCGCGCACCTCCATGCTGCTGGGCCGCATGTTCCGGACCGGCAACGGCCCGCCCGAGCGATAGGCCCGGATACGTCCCCGCTAGCGTGAAACGCTCGCCACCAGCCGGATGGCGGAGCGGTGCGGGCCGTATTCGGATCTGCCGGCAATGCGGCGGCGCACCTTTTCCACCAGGTCCAGCAGCGGCCCGCGGCTTCTCAGGGAACCGACTGTTGAGGCAAAGCGGATCGAGAATCCCGCCTTGGTGAACAGCGCCGAAAAGGCCGCCGGGCTGAAGAACAGCAGGTGCGGCTCGTGGCTGTGACCGGCGATCTGCGGATAGGCGACGAAGTCCGAGTTCGGCACCTCGGCCACGACGATGCCGCCGGGCGCCAGCAGTCGGCGGAGCTCCTGCAGCACCTCGGCGACCTCCGCGGCCTGATAGTGCTCAAGCACGTGCGAGGCGATCACGAGGTCGACGCTCTGCGCCTCGACCTGCCCGGGCGACTGCACCACCTCGGCGCCGATGTGCTGCAGGTAGGGCGCCATCGCGCTGTCGGGCTCGACGGCCAGCAACGCGGCCTCCGCCCAGAATTCCTTGGCCAGATAGAGCGTGGTCCCGAAACCGGCGCCCAGATCGAGGATGCGCCGCGGCGGGTCGGGCAGGTGTTTCGCGGCGAGCCGCAACTGGGAGAGCGAGCGCTGCGGCTTGAACATGGTCTCGCGGCTGGCGAAGTAGGCGGCCGGCGCGGGGCGCTCGTGACGATCGGTCAGGTGCGCGTAGTCTCTGACGTAGTATTGATGCAGGCGGTCCGGGTCGATCGCGCTGAGCACCGCGCCCATGCCGCAGTGGCGGCACAGCCCTACGTCCAGGCCGGCGAAGAGGTCGCTGCGCGGCAGGGGATAGGGGATCTTCCCGTCCTGCGGCCGGCCGCAGGCGATGCAGCGCGCAGCGCTCACCGGCAGTGCCGCCCCTGCAGGCGGAACGCCATGGACACCAGCGGGATGCGGTGCGCAAGCGGCGGCGATATGGGCCCCATGGTTGTCGCTGCTCGATCGGGCAAAGGCTGGCAGGTCATCCTGGAAGACGGCATCGGGCAAGGGGTTTGCGAGAGCTTTCGGAAGCTCTCTGCAATACACCCCGGGCCGCTGCGAGGCAAAGTCTTCTTCCCGAACGGAAGACCCGGCCGCCGCCTAACTCTCGTAGCGGAAGCCGAGCTTGACACCGACCTGGTAGTGACCGACGTCGTTGTCGACGATGTGACCGCGGATCTCCGAGACCTCGAACCACTCGAGATTGCGAAGGCTCTTGGAAGCGGTCTTGATCGCGTTGCGGATGGCGTCGTCGAGCGACTTGGCCGACGAGCCGTAGACCTCGGTGACGGAATAGACGTGATCGGACATGGCGGAACCTCGCGATCTGCTGATTGAGATGACAACAGTCTAGCGGAAGCGCGCGTGTAGGTCGCGCGCTGCAAGAATCAAAACCCATACAGCCTTGCCGGGTTGTCGACGAAAATCTTCTGCCGGACCTTCTCGTCCGGGGCCCAGTCGGCCATGAGGTCGAGCAGCAGGCCGTCGTCGGGCTGCCTGTCGATCGGCATTGAGACATGCGGCCAGTTGCTGGCGTAGAGCATGCGCTCGGGTGCGTGGGCGATGAGGGCGCGGGACAGCTTGCCGACGTCCGCGTAGCTCGGCGGGCCGACCTGCGAGGTCTCGTAGCAGGCGGAGATCTTTACATAGCAGTTGCCGCGGTCGATCAGCTTCAACAGCGTCGTGAAGGCCGGGTCGTCGGTCGAGACCGGCGGCATGAACTTGGCGGCGTGGTCGATGATGTAGTCACCCCGAAGGGCTTCGAGCAGCGGCGCGCGCTGTTCCATGTCGCGGCCGTTGAACTGCACGATGACGTGCCAGCCGAAGGGCCGCACCCGGGCGTCGATCGCCAGCAGGTCGCCGAAGCCGATGGCGCCGCCCGGCAGATGCATGTGCCGCGCACCGCGCACGCCGCGTCGGGTGAGGTCCTCCAGCGTCGCTTCGTCGACATCGGGACGCACCACGGCGATGGCCCGCGCTGCGCCGCCGGCATCGTTGACGCGCTCGAGAGCATCGAGCAGGCAGGCGTTGTCGAACTGGTAGGCGGCGCCCTGCACGAAGACCGTGCGCTCCAGACCCAGCCAGGCCTGCAGCTGCCGGTAGTCGTCGAGCGTCGCCGGCAGCGGCGGCTTCGGCGGGCCGCCTTCGCGTCCGGGAAAGCGGTCGTCGTAGATGTGCATGTGGGTGTCGGTCGCGCCGGGCGGCAGCTTCAGGCGCAGCGCGGCACCGCTCAACTTGCGAGCTTTCATTTTGGCAGAGGTCATGCGGCGTATTTTTCCAGCGCGGCGCGGTTGATCTCGATGCCGAGTCCGGGGCCTTGCGGGACCGCGACCAAGCCGTTCTGGTGCTCGATGGGCCGGGTGATGATGGCCTGGCGGTAGGGGTTGGGCGTGCGGTCGAACTCGAGATAGGGCTGAGACCGTTCGTGGCGCGGCGGGCTCGGCGGCAGGATGGCGTGGACGTGCAGCGAGGCGGCGATCTGCACCGCCGTGCCCCAGACGTGCGGCACCAGGCGCAGGCCCGCGACCTCCGCCATGGAGATGATCTTTTTCATCTCGGTGAAGCCGCCGCAGCCGCAGACGTCGGGCTGCAGGATGTCGACGGCGCGGCGCTGGATGGCCTCGGCGAAGGCCCAGCGGCCGTGCCAGGTCTCCCCCGCCGCGACCGGCAGGGGCTGGCCGGCCCTGACATCGCAGTAGGCATCGAGCAGCTCCGGGGTTACCGGCTCCTCGAACCAGTCGATGTCGAGATCGGCAACCAGATTGCCGAGCCGCACCGCCTCGATGGCGTCGTAGCCGTGGTTGGCGTCGATCATCAGGCGCGCTTCCGACCCGATGGCGGCACGCACCGCGGCGATGATCTCCGCGTCCTCCGCGACGCCGAAGCCGATCTTGATCTTGGTGGCCTTGAAGCCCTCGGCCAGGTAGCCGGCGGTCTCCTCCTCCAGCGCCGCGCGGCGGTCGCGCCCGACCGGGCGGAAGCCGCCGGTGGCGTAGGCCGGGATCTCCTTGCGGAAGGCACCGCCGAGCAGCACGTGGACCGGCACGTCGAAGTGCCGGCCGGCGATGTCCCAGAGCGCGATGTCGATGCCGCTCTGCGCGGTGAGGGTCAGGCCGCGCTGGCCCTGGTCGCGGAACTGGTTGTAGAGCTCCAGCCAGATCGGCTCGATCTGCAGTGGATCGCGCCCGAGGATAAGCGGCGCCATGGCCTCGACCACCGCGGCATTGGCGCCGGCGGGGCCAAGACACTCGCCCCAGCCCACCGTGCCGTCGTCGCAGACGACCTCGACCAGGCAGGCCCAGCGGTGGGTGAAGGTGGAGAAGGCCGACTGGAAGGGCTCTTCCAGCTCATGGCAGAGGACGTGGGGGCGGACGGCAACGATCTTCATCACTTACAGGCTCTGCAGCGGAAGCCAGGGCTTGGCTTTTATGGCGAAAAGGTCGAAGACCATCCTTGTCTCGAGGCCCGACACTGCAGAAAGGTATAGCAGAGCGTCGCAGAAGCGCGCGAAGATTTCGTACACTGCGACGGCCGGTTCCCGGTAAGTCATCCGGATTCCTTCTTTTTTCCTTTGCGGTTGGAGTATCCCAATGAAACGACTTCTCATCACCGGCGCTGCCGGCGGGCTCGGCACGATGATGCGGCGGCGGCTGACGGGCCTCGCCGAGATCCTGCGCCTTTCCGACATCGCCGACCTGGGCGCGGCCGCGCCGCATGAGGAACTCGTCACCTGTGAGCTGTCGGACCTCGAGGCGGTGAAGCGCCTGGTCGACGGCTGCGACGGCATCGTTCACTTCGGTGGCATCTCGGTGGAGGACACCTGGGACAGGATCCTACCGGCAAACATCGCCGGTACCTACAACATCTACGAGGCGGCGCGGCTCTGCGGCGTAGCGCGCGTTATCTTCGCAAGTTCCAATCACGCGATCGGCTTCTACAAGCGCGAGACCCGTATCGACGCTACCGATCCGATTCGCCCCGACAGCCTCTACGGTGTCTCCAAGTGCTTCGGCGAAGCTGTCGGGCGCTACTATTGGGACAAGTACGGCATCGAGACGGCGGCGGTGCGCATCGGCTCCTGTTTTCCGGAGCCCAAGGATCACCGCATGCTGGCGACCTGGATGAGCGAGGACGACATGACCACGCTGATCCAGCGGGCCTTCGACGTCCCGCGTCTCGGCTATGTCATCGTCTTCGGTGTTTCCGACAACGAGGAGCAGTGGTGGGACAACCGCTGCGCCGGTTTCCTCGGCTGGCGACCGAAGGATTCCTCTGAGAAGTTCCGTGCCATGATCGACGCGAAATGCGAGAAGCCGGCGCCGGACGATCCGATCAACCGCTATCACGGCGGCGGCTTCGCTCTTGCACGGCTCGATTGAGCCTAGTGCCGGAGAGCTGCGCAACGCGATTCCGCTGGCTTGCTTCCCACTCACCATGGCATCTTTCGGGCCCGCCCGGCCGTCTCGCCGATCCCGTACCGTAACCCTGCCCTGCTGACCCCGGATCCACCCCATGCAGTCCGATGCCAGCCCTTTCAAGGCCATCGCCTGGATGGTCGGCGCCCTCACCTCCTTCGCGATGATGGCGGTATCGGTGCGCGAACTGACGGGGGAGATGCATGCCTTCCAGATGCTGTTCATCCGCAGCACCCTCGGCATGCTGATCTTGCTGCCGATCGTCACCCGCAACACGCGCGGCGGCGGCTGGGGCCAGATCCGCCTCGTCCATCTGCGCGGCCACGCGCTGCGCAACGTCATCCACTTCACCGGCCAGGTGTTGTGGATCCTCGGCATCGGCCTGCTGCCCCTGGCCACGGTCTCGGCCATCGAGTTCACCTCGCCGCTGTGGGGCGGCCTCCTCGCCCTCCTCTTCCTCGGCGAGCGGCTCAACCGCGGCCGCCTCGCGGCCTTCACGCTGGGCTTCATCGGCATCCTGGTGATCGTGCGGCCCGGCCTGATCGAGGTCGGCGAAGGCGTCGTCATCATGCTGCTCTGCGCCTTCTTCTTCGGCGCCACCGGCGCAGTCACCAAATGGCTGACGCGGCGCGAGACGGCGTTGGCCATCATCTTCTTCATGGTGGTGATGCAGGCGGTGTTCGGCGCCGTCGCCTCGATCTTCGTGTGGCAGCCGGTCACCATGACGCATGTGCCCTGGCTCGCGCTCATGGCGGTGACCGGGCTGACGGCCCACTTCTGCCTGACCTCCGCGCTGGCCGAGGCGGACGCCACTTTCATCATGCCGCTCGAGTTCCTGCGCCTGCCGCTGGTCACCGTGATCGGCTACCTGCTCTATGCCGAGGACTTTGAGCCGGCGATCCTGCTGGGGGCGCTGATCATCTTCTCCGGAAACTACGCCAGCCTGCACTACGAGACCCGTCGGGGCCGGCCGCCGGCGCCGCCGCCGAGCCCCTCCGCCGACGGCCCGGCCGACT
>JBFGUI010000208.1:0-7012 GCA_041565695.1 Kiloniellaceae bacterium | reverse complement strand
GGTTGATTCGGCTGCTCCGAATGCCTCGATTATTCTTTTTGTATACAAAATAAATGTCGCGATCATCTGAGCTGCGGCTGCAGCTCGGCGGCAGCCTGCTGCAGCAGCGCGCGGCAGCGCGCGCACTGTCCCTCGGTGAACTGCGCCGCCAGGCCGGAGAGGCAGAGCGCCCCCTGGAAGGTGCCGGCGGCATCGCACAGCGGCACGGCGACGGCGGCGATGTGCGGGTCGCGCTCGCCGCGCGAAACCGCATAGCCGTCGCGCCGCAGCTTCTGCGCCGCGCGCCCCTGCGCGTCGCTCTTCGGCGCCTCGCCGTAGGCCAGCAGCACCCTGCCGGCAGCGCCCAGTGCCAGCGGCAGACGCGCACCCTCCTCCAGGTGATGGCGGATCTCCCGCTCCGAGTTCTCGCGGTAGAGGCAGGTCCGGGTGTTGCCGCTGCGCAGGTAGAAGGAGGCTGTCTGCCCCGAGGCGTCGCGCAGGCGGCGCAGCACCGGCCGGATCAGTGCGCCGCGGTCGCTGCGGTCGAGATAGAGCGCGCCGAGCCGCGCCGGCGTCGGGCCCAGGCGATAACGCCCGTCGGGATCGCGCGCCAGATAGCCGAAGCGCTCCAGCGAGCGGGCCAGCCGCAGGATGGTACTCTTGTAGAAGCCGCTGCGCGCGGCCAGCTCGGCCAGGCTCAGCTGCGATGTGCCGTCGGCGAAGGCCTCCAGCAGCGTCAGCGCCCGCTCCACCGCCGCGACCCGCTCCTCCGCCATGACATCCCACTTTGTTCCGTCAGATAGAACGAAATGCCGGCCACAGCCGCAATTCCGTTGCAGCAAGCAGAACACGGCCGCAGCCTGCCGACAAGCAAAGACGATTCCGACCGGGGAGGAAAATGTCCGGGTTCCTGGAGGGCCTGCGCGTCCTCGATCTCACCAACGTCCTGGCGGGCCCCTTCTGCTGCCATCAGCTGGCCCACCTCGGCGCCGACGTCATCAAGGTGGAGGGGCCGGGCAGCGGCGACCTGGCGCGCCAGCTCGGCGCCGACGCCGAGCTCAACGCGCGCGGCATGGGCGTCTCCTTCCTGGCGCAGAACCCGGGTAAGCGCTCGATCACCTTGAATCTCAAGTCGGCCGCCGGACGTGCCGTCTTCCTGAAGCTGGTGGCAAGTGCCGACGTCGTTGTAGAGAACTTCCGCCCCGGCGTCATGGAGCGGCTCGGCCTCGGCTTCGAGGTGCTGAAGGAGACAAAGCCCGGCCTGGTCTACTGCGCCATCTCCGGCTTCGGCCAGGACGGCCCGGCACGCGACCTGCCGGCCTACGACCAGATCATCCAGGGCCTCAGCGGCGTGATGTCGATCACCGGCGACGCCGAAACCGCGCCTTACCGGGTCGGCTATCCCATCGCGGACACCATCGGCGGCATGACCGCCGCCTTTGCCATCGCCGCCGCCCTGGCGCGCAAGGACAGGCGCGCGGCCTGCTTCATCGACGTCTCCATGCTGGAAGCGACGCTCGCCACCATGGGCTGGGCGGTCTCAAACTACCTGATCGCCGGCCGGGCGCCGGCGCCGCTCGGCAACGAGAACGTCACCGCCAGCCCCTCGGGCACCTTCCGCACCGGCGACGGGCTCCTCAACATCGCCGCCAACAAGCAGGAGCAGTTCGAGGCGCTGTGCCGCGTGCTCGGCCGCGCTGAGCTGACCGGCGACCCGCGCTACGCCGGGCGCCAGGGCCGCCTCGACAACCGGGCCGCGCTGAAGGCCGAGCTGGAGGCGGCGCTGGCCGCCCGGCCGGCCGAAGCCTGGGAGCGCGCGCTGAACGCCGCCGGCGTGCCGGCCGGACGCGTGCTCTCCGTGCCGGAGGCGCTGGCCGGACCGCAGGTGCGCGACCGCGGCATGGTCGCCACCTTCGAGAACGCGCCAGGTGTCGGCCGCGACATCCGCCTGCTGCGCACCGGCCTCAAGATCGACGGCGCCGCGCCGCGGGTCGAGACCCCCCCGCCGCGGCTCGGCGAACACACCGAAGCCCTGCTCCGCGAGCTCGGCTACAGCGCCGCAGAGATCACCCGGCTTGCCGAGGAGAAAGCCATATGAGCGACAGCACCAGTGAAAGACCGGCGTCTGCCGGGGACGCCCGCGACGCCGAGTGGTGGGCGACGGAGATCATCGAGATGGAACCGGGCATGATCCGCTACCGCGGCTACGCCGTCGAGGAGCTGATCGGCAGGGTCTCCTTCGCGCAGATGATCTGGCTGCTGCTGCGCGGCGAGCTGCCCGGCCGCGACCAGGCGGACCTACTCGACATCGCGCTGATGTCGGCCGTCGACCACGGCCCGCAGGCGCCCTCCATCGCCATCGCCCGCATGGCCGCCACCTGCGGCGTCGGGCTCAACAACGCGCTGGCCTCCGCGGTCAACGTGCTGGGCGACGTGCACGGCGGCGCCGGCGAGCAGGCCATGGCCTTTTACCAGTCGGTCGCCGGGCGCATCGATGAAGGCGCCGACCTGGAAGACGCGGTCAACAACCGGCTCGAGGCCTTTTTCGCCGGCGGCGGGCGCTTTCTGCCCGGTTTCGGCCACCGTTTTCATCCGGTCGATCCGCGTGCTCCGCGCCTCATGGAGATGGTCGACCGCTATGCCGACAAGGGCGTGGTCGGCGGCGGCTTCGCCGCCATCGCCCGCGCCGTCGAGGCGCGCCTCGCCGCCCGCAAGGGCAGGCGCATCCCCATGAACATCGACGGCGCGACGGCGGTGATCTACGCCGAGCTCGGCTTTCCGCCGCCGCTGGCCCGCGGCCTGTTCTGCCTGTCGCGCTCGGTCGGCATCCTGGCGCACGCCTGGGAGGAGAGCGGCTCCGGCCTGCGCAACAAGGGCCCGATCCCGCGCGAGCGCCTGTGGCGCTACGACGGCCCGCCGCGCCGGCCGGTGCCCTGAGAGCCCTCGCCGCCTGCCGGCGACGAGTCCCGGCCAGCGCCGATAAAAGCTTTACCCTGGATCGAATTAGTTGTTCGATTGCGCCCGTGAACGTCTTCGGGTTGAGAATGCAGAGAGTGTAATTTCGCGATGCGCAGTAATCGGAGTCTCGTCTTGGGAGCGGCCTTGCTCGGTCTGTCGGGCTGTTCCTCCATCGTTCAGGGCACGGACCAGAACATCATCGTCAACACCAACCCGCCCGGCGCGACCTGCAAGCTGGAGCGCGAGGGCGCGGAAATCGGCGCGGTGCTGACGACGCCCGGGTCGGTGACCGTCAGCAAGACCAAGCACGACATCACCATCACCTGCGAGCGCGAGGGCTATCAGACCGCGACCTACATCAGCGACAGCGGCTGGGAGAGTGGATCGGGCGCCGCCGGCATCGCGCTCGACGTGGTCCTCACCCTCGGCATCAGCAGCGCGATCGACTCCGCGACCGGCGCCGACAACAAGTACGAGAGCCCGGTGAACCTCACCATGGTGCCGCTGCAGGCGGCCGCCGCCGCGTCGGACGATGACGACGACGCGCTCTCCGACGGCGAATGGGTCGGGCAGCAGGGCGAGTGGGAGATCTCTCTGACCATTGAGGCGGGCGCCTTCACCGGCCAGCTGCGCCGGCAGAGCGGCTCGGAGCACGCGGTGAGCGGCCAGATCCGCCAGGATGACCTGGTGGAGGGCAGGGTCACCCGCAAGGACGACGACTCCTGGGGCGCACTGGGCGGCTACTTCCCGCGCGTTATGTTCATCCAGAACGAGGAGCTCAAGGCCACTTTCGAACTCGAAAAGAAGGCCTGAAGAGGCACAGCCAGATGGCGCCGGTCAGGAGCCCAGGTTTCTCAGGAAGGCCTTGATCTCCGCCTCCACCTCCGGCGCGTAGAGAATGTCGTGCCCCATGCCGGGGTAGCGCTTGACCAGGGAGCCCCGCGCCCGCTGCGCGGCGGAGAGGCTGCAGCCGCTGCCGTAGCCCCAGGAGTCGTCGGCGCCGACCAGGTTGAGCACCGGCACGCCGAGCGGCGCGCTGGGGCTTCCGTCGTTGTGCCGGCAATTGGTGCCGATCAGGACATGGGCCTTGAACTCGGACCCGCCCCAGGCGGCCGCGGCCTGCGATCCCTCGCTGAAGCCGCCCAGCACCAGCCTGTCCTGATCGACCCAGGCAAGGGAGCGGATCTGCGCCAGGGCATGGCGGACTTCCGCCTGGCGCAGGGCGACCCGGGAGTCCATGTTGCCGGTGTTGCACAGCGCTCTGCTGCCGGGTCTCGCGAAGCTGTCTGGCGCGAAGACCGAGAAGCCGGCGAGGGCAAAGATCCGCAGCACGTGTTTTGTCTGCTGACCGGGCCCCTCGCAGCCATGCAGCCAGATCACCGCCGGCGCGGATGTCCCGGGCTTAAGTTTCTGCTCGACCTTCGTCAGCCAGGAATCGCCTCCCCGCGCCGATCCGTTGAACTGGTAGAGGTAGCCTTTCTCCGTCAGGCTGGGCGCCGTCGCGACCTGGGCCCGCAGCCAGGTCGCCTCGACCGGAGTGACACCGGGAGGAAGCGAGGCTGTCGGCTGGCAGGCCGCAACCGGCAAAAGCAGGGATATCCGGAAGCAGAACCCCAAACCCGCTCGGCTGAAGCGGGTGCTTTCAAGAAGTCCGCGGATGCGCATCATGGCCTCCTCCGCAGCGATGAACCTGCCCTGGGACCCTCTGGGCCTGGCGAAGAGATATCACGGCACGAGACCCCCGCCGCTGAACTCCGCCGGCCCGCTCTCTCGGCCATTCGTGTGATGCGGCCGGCCCGTCACCCTGCGAAACGGGCCGCGCCCTCCGCGGCTGCCGACGGAGGCAAGACCTGCGTGGATCGGCGCCACAAGCTCATGCGACAAGCTTAAAGCCGCTCCGCCTGGCAGTCGAAGCGGCGACCGGCGACCTTATTGCGGAGACCGGCATCTGCCGGCTGATCTGTGAACTGGAAAAGGCGGGCCTCGCCAGATGATCCGCCGGCAATGCTTCTCTCGGGAGAAGAAAAGAAGCGCCCGGGCACCGCTTGGCTTGGGGTCGGTGCCCGGGCAGCTTTTCGGATTGCAGCGCTTCGGATCAGAACATGGCGTAGACCACCATCAGCACCGCCCAGACGGCCAAGCCGGCCAGGAAGTGCTCGACTGTCACCCGCATGCGCGGCTCGTTCGTGTCAGTGGGCATGGTCTGCTTCCCGGTTGATCGGCGCCCCTTGAAACCTTGGGGGCTGAAACCTTGAGGGTTGAAACCTTGGGGGTCGGAACCCTGAGGTCGCAGCCGTGGTACGCCGAATGGCTCGCTCTCCTGAGGATGAATGTAGCGCCGGGGCGGCCGGCGCGTTGTGCGCTTTGCCACAGCTTCGGCACGATTTCCGCAATGCCTCGAAATCGTGGGACCTGCCGGACGCCCCAAGCGGACGGTGGACCGGGCGGGCCGCCGCGCGCGCCGGCAGGCGAAAACGGCGCCGGCGCCCGGCCGAGAGCGGATCGGGGTCCAAAAAAAAGGGGGAGTCTGACAAGAAGTGGATCTGGAAACGGGGGAACCGGATTGACCGGCGGTTCGGCTGGGCGGGGGATGGCGGACCGCACCGGGCCCGGGCGCTGTCGGGAGGGTGGCTTGGCTTGGGGTGCGCCCGGGCCGCTCTTCGGATCTCTTGGGACTATGCGATGGCGTAGGCCGCCATGAACACGACCCACACGGCCAGGCCGGCCAGGAACTGCTGCACTGTGCTTGCCGTCCGGGTGTTTTCGAATTCGCTTTGCATGGTCTTCGTCCCGTCTCGCCGGCGCCGCTCGCTTGGGGTGGGTCTGCCGGCCCTCTTGTCTCTGATAATTTGCATATAGGCAGCCCCTGCCGGCGGCGTTGTGCGCTTTGTCACAGATCGCGAAAGGTCACCCCGGAAAGCCAGATTTTCCGCGGCTTTCCGGGGGTGTCGGGAAGCGATTTTTTCGGCTTGAAGGGACTTGAAGCGGGCCGGCGGCAGGATGACAGCGTTATCCCTGCGGGCGGCCGTTCACCTCGTCTGCCGCCCCGCGGCCCGCCGCCTCGTCGCGCCAGGGGACGCGGCGCAGCAGCCCGAGCAGGAACAGGAGCAGTGCCGCCACCACCACCGAGGGACCGGCGGGCGTGTCGAACTCAAGCGAGCCGAAGAGCCCGAGGGCCACCGCCAGGGCGCCGAGGGCGCCGGCGAGCAGCGCCATGGCCTCCGGGCCGGCGGCATAGCGCCGCGCCGTCGCCGCCGGGATCACCAGCAGCGAGGTGATCAGGAGGATGCCGACGATCTTCATGGCGATGGCGATGACCGCTGCCATCAGCACCATGAAGACGAGGCGCGCGCGCTCCGGGTGCAGGGCCTCGGCGGCGGCCAGTTCCTCGCTCACCGTGCCGGCCAGCAGCGGGCGCCAGACCGCCGCCAGCACCGCCAGCACCGCGGCGCCGCCGAGCCAGATCAGCGCGATGTCGAAGCGGGTCACCGCCAGCAGGTCGCCGAAGAGGTAGCTCAAGAGGTCGATGCGCAGCCAGGCCATGAAGGCGACCAGCACCAGGCCGAGCGCCAGCGTCGAGTGCGACAGGATGCCGAGCAGCGCGTCGGTCGGCAGAGCGCGCTGGCGCTGCAGCAGGACCAGGGCGAAGGCCACCGTCGCGGTAATCGCGAAGACCCCGAGGGTGACGTCGAGGTCGAGCAGCAGGGCGAGCGCGACACCGAGCAGCGCCGAGTGCGCCATGGTGTCGCCGAAGTAGGCCATGCGCCGCCACACGATGAAGCAGCCGAGCGGCCCCGCCACCAGCGCCACGCCGATGCCGCCGATCAGCGCGCGGGCGAAGAAGTCATCCAGCATCGCCACGCTCCCTGTCGTCTTTCCGACTGTGGTCATGACCAGGGTCGTGGTCGTGGTGGTGCCCCTCGTCGTGATGGGGGTGGTCGTGGGATTGCGCCTCGACGACGCGCCCGTCATCCAGATGCACGTGATCGTGGTGGTGGCGGTAGATGGCCAGCGCCGAGGCCGCCTGGGCGCCGAACAGGGCGCGGTATTCCGGGCTCTCGGTCACCGCCTGGGG
>JBFGUI010000207.1:0-7069 GCA_041565695.1 Kiloniellaceae bacterium | reverse complement strand
TCGCCGCCGAGATGGTGCCCCTGCCGCCCGAAGCCGCGCGCGGTGAAGGCGGCAAGGTGCAACGCTGGGACAAGGCCGACCTGCAGGCCTTCCACGGCACCTACGGCGACTACCTGCTGGGCAAGGTGTCGAAGGTCTTCCCGGAATTGGGCGGGGAAGTGCTGTAACAAAGGCCCCCTCACCCCGACCCTCTCCCCGTTGGGGCGAGGGAGACAAAAAGAAGCCCCTCGCCCCCTTTGGGGGAGAGGGTTGCGCAGCCTTGGCGAGGTGAAACCGAGCCTAGGCGAAGCTGGGTGAGGGAGAGCGGCGACCGACGTATCGTACCGATCCCGTCGCGACTCGGGCTGTCGTCCCGGCCAAGTGAGCGGCCCCGGAATTGGTCAGGGGGAGCGCGAGCCGGGATCCATGGCACAAGCCGGGCGCCAAGCGGCGCCATGGACCCTCGGGTCAAGCCCGAGGGTGACGGTCGAGGGAACGGCAAGAGCGGTGCGAAACAGGCGGCGATCCGTCAGGCCCGCATCCGCCCTGCCAGCTCGTCGAGCAGCGCTTCCAGTTCGACGATGCTGTCGATCACGTGGTGGGCGTGCGGCGCCAGGTCGTCGCGGCCGCCGGTGCCGGTGAGCACGCCGACCAGCAGGCCCGCGCCGGCCGACCTGCCCATTTCCATGTCGTGGTGGCTGTCGCCGACCACGGCGATGGCGGCGGGCGCCAGGCCCGTGGCCGCGCAGAAGGCCGTCACCATGCCCGGGCCCGGCTTGCCGCCGTGACCGGAATCGTAGCCGGCGACGAAGGAGAAATGATCCAGCACGCCGAAGGGCTGCAGGCTGGCGTAGGCGCTGTCCTCGCTGTCGTTGGTGGCCACGCCGAGATGCAGGCCACGCGCCTTCAACGTCGCGACCACCGCCGCCATGCCCGGCACGGCGACGGCCGTCGTGGCGCTGCTGGCCTCGAAGACTCCGGTGATCCGCGCGGTGAGTTCCACCGGGTCGGCGCCGAGCAGCGCCGCCCAGGAACCGGCGATCTGATCGTTGCTGGCGCTGACCAGCAGCGAGTTCGGCAGGTGCGAGTCCTTCTCCGGGTCGTAGCCGCTCGCGACCAGCAGGCGCTCGGCCAGCAGGGCGTCGCCGCCCGCCGCCTCCAGCGCCGCCTGCTTGTTGAGCGGCAGCCAGGTGGCGTCGTAGTCCAGCAGCGTGCCGTCCTTGTCGAAGAGGATGCCCCGAATGGATCCCCGGGCGATCTTCACGACGCCGCCCCCGCTTTCTCCTTCGGGGCGTCGGCCACGCTCGACTGGCGCAGGATGCCGGCGTAGATCTCCTCGTCGCCGCAGACGCCGACCAGGCGGCCGTCCTCGACCAGGGCGACCGGCTGGCCGGTGGCCTGGCGCAGCTCGATGGCAACCCGCATGGACATGTCGGTCGGCGCGGTGACCAGCGCCGTCGACGGCAGGGCCGCGAGGTCCATGCCGTTCTGATAGGGCACGACCCGCCCGAGGTAGCCGTCGAGGGAGACCGAGGCCGGCGCCCCCGTGGCGTCGAGCTTCACCCGCACCCGCCCGGCGCGGTCGAGCAGCACCTCCTCGCCCTCGCGCTTCAGCTGGTCGACGGGGGTCATGAGGGAGCCGCCGCGCAGCACGTTCAACGGGTTCATGTGAGCGACGAACTCGGCCACGTAGCTGTTGGCCGGCTGCAGCACGATATGCTCCGGCGCGCCGTACTGGACGATGCGCCCGCCCTCCATGATGGCGATGTGAGTGCCGATCTTGAGCGCCTCGTCCAGGTCGTGGCTGACGAAGATGATGGTCTTTTTCAGGCGCCTCTGCAGCTCCAGCAGCTCGTCCTGCAGGTGGTCGCGGATCAGCGGGTCGAGGGCCGAGAAGGGTTCGTCCATCAGCAGGATGTCGGCATCGGTGGCAAAGGCGCGGGCGAGGCCGACGCGCTGCTGCATGCCGCCGGAAAGCTCGTGGGCGAACTTGTCCTTCCACTGCGACAGGCCGACCATCTCCAGCTTCTCGTCGACGATGGCGGCGCGCGCGGCCTTTTCCATGCCGCGCAGCTCGAGCCCCAGGCCGACATTCTCCGCCACGGTGCGCCAGGGCAGGAGGGCGAACTGCTGGAACACCATGGCGACGCGGTTCATGCGCAGGTGGCGCAGTGTCGCCGGGTCGCAGGAGGCCACGTCCACCATCTTTTCGGTGTCGCGCACCATCACCTTGCCGCGGGTCACCTTGTTGAGGCCGTTGACGGCGCGCAGCAGGGTCGACTTGCCGGAGCCGGAAAGCCCCATGAGCACGCAGATCTCGCCTTCCTCGATGGTGAGGGAGGCGCCGGCGACACCCACCACGTTGCCGGTCCGATCCAGGATCTCGTCGCGGGTCGCGCCCTGGTCCAGCAGGGTCAGCGCCTGCTGCGGCTCCTTGCCGAAGATGATGTCGACGTCCCGGAAGTCGACGACCGCCTCGTCATGCACCGCCATGGCTCAGCGCTCCTTCGCCTTGGGGTCGCGCTGCTTGCAGATGCGGTCCAGCAGGATGGCGACGATGACGATGGCGAGCCCCGCCTCGAAGCCGCGGGCGATGTTCACCGTGTTGAGCGCGCGCACCACGGGTTTGCCGAGCCCGTCGGCGCCGACCAGCGCGGCGATGACCACCATGGAGAGCGACAGCATGATGCACTGGGTGAGCCCCGCCATGATGGTCGGCATGGCGTGCGGCAGCTCGACCTTCCAGAGCAGCTGGCTCTTGGTGGCGCCGAAGGACTCGCCGGCCTCGACCAGGTTCTTGGGCACCGAGGAGATGCCCAGGTAGGTCAGCCGGATCGGCGCCGGGATGGCGAAGATCACCGTGGAGATCAGCCCCGGCACCACGCCGAGGCCGAAGAGGATCAGCGTCGGGATGAGATAGACGAAGGTCGGGATGGTCTGCATGAGGTCGAGCACCGGGCGGATGGCGGTGTAGAGCCAGGGCCGGTGCGCCGAAGCGATTCCGACGGGAATGTCGATGATCATGCAGGTGATGGTGGCGAAGATGACCAGCGCCAGGGTCTCGATGGTCTCCTCCCAGTAGCCGATGTTCACGATGAGCAGCAGCGACAGCACGATGCCCACCACCAACCAGATCGACCGGTGCAGCCAGTAGGCAAGGCCCGCCAAGAGGGCGATCAGCCCCAGCGCCGGGACGAACTGCAGGACGTCGATCAGGCCCTCGATGAGGAAGCCGAGCACATCGGAAATGAAATTGAAGAACCAGGCCGCGTGCTCGTTCAGGAAATCGACGAAGTCGCTGATCCACTTCCCGAGCGGGATCTTGTATTTTTCGATGAAGTCCATGACCGAACCTCTCCCCCTATTTCCCCTGGCGGGCCGTCCTCGCAAAGCGGAACGGCCAGGCCGCCGAGGCCTGGCCGTTCACAGCTTATCCCCAAAGGCGCCGGGATTTACAGGCCGAGATGGGCCTTCACGGCCGGCAGACCCTCTTCGCCGTCGATGGTCTTCACCCCGGCCAGCCAGGAATCGAGCACTTCCGGGTTCTCCTTCAGCCAGGCCATCGCCGCGTCGTTCGGCTCCTGACCCTCGTCGAGGATCGCGCCCATGATGGCGCCCTCCATGGGCAGGGAGAACTTCAGGTTGGCCAGCAGCTTGCCGACGTTGGGGCAGTCGCCGGTGTAGCCCTTGCGCACGTTGGTGTAGACCGTGGCGCCGCCGTAGTTCGGGCCGAAGATGTCGTCACCGCCGGAGAGATAGGTCAGCTCGAAGTTGTTGTTCATCGGATGCGGCGCCCAGCCCAGAAACACGATGTGCTCCTTGCGCTTCACCGCGCGGGCGACCTGCGCCAGCATGCCCTGCTCCGAGGACTCGACCAGCTCGAAGCCCTTCAGGCCGAAGGTGTTGGCTTCGATCATGTCGAGGATCAGGCGGTTGCCGTCGTTGCCCGGCTCGATGCCATAGAGCTTGCCGTCGAGCTGATCCCGGAACTTGGCGATGTCGGCGAAGTCCTTGATGCCGGCTTCCGCGGTGTAGCTGGGCACCGCCAGGGTGTACTTGGCGCCTTCCAGGTTGACGCCCAGCACCTCGACCGAGCCCTCGTCGCGGTACTTGGCGAGGTCGCCTTCCATGGTCGGCATCCAGTTGCCGAGGAAGATGTCGATGTCGCCGTTCTTCAGGCTGGCATAGGTCACCGGCACGGAGAGCACCTCCGCCTCCGGCTTGTAGCCGAGGCCCTCCAGCACCACCGAGGTGGCCGCCGTGGTGGCGGTGATGTCGGTCCAGCCGACGTCGGCGAAGTTCACCTCGGCGCAGGTCGCCGGATCGGTGGCCCAGGCCGGTGATGCTACGCCGCCGGCCGCCAGCAGAACGACCGCCGCCGCCGCAAGGGCACCGCGCGAGCGGGAAAACTTGGTCATGTAATTGCCTCCTCTTGCCTGTCTTTCCCTTTCGGGATCCCTGTTTTTTCTTGCCGCTAGGGCTGGCCTTTCGGGCGTTGCCGCCTGGGCTCTTAGCCTAGCGCCATTTCGGCCGCGCCGGGCGTCCCAAATGGTGATACCGCGACCGAGCCTAGTTTTTTTTGATTGAACGTTCAATCAAAATAAAATACCCCTATGCCCTGGGCCGCGCCAGGGGCGCGGCGTTTTCCCTTTTGCGCGGCGAGGAGGCCCCGAAGCGGATGCCCAAGGTCGGAATGGAGGATCTGCGGCGGCGCCAGCTGATCGCGGCGACCATCACCTCGATTCACGAGGAGGGCTTCGCCAACGCCACCATCTCCCGCATCTCCAGGACCGCCGGCCTTTCCGGCGGCATCGTCGCCCACTACTTCGACGACAAGGCGGGCCTGCTGGCCGCCACCATGCGCTCCCTGGCGCAGAGCCTGCTGGCCGAGACCCTGCGCCGCCTGAAAGCGGCGGAGACCCCGGAGCAGCGCATCGACGCGGTGATCCTGGCCAACTTCTCCGATGCGCAGAACGACCCGGAGTCGGTCTCCGCCTGGCTCGCCTTCTGGTCGGAGGCGCGCAACGCCCCGGCCCTGTGGCGCATCCAGAAGATCAACGAGCGCCGCCTCTTGAGCAACCTGAAGCACGCCTTCAAGCAGCTGCTGCCCAGGGAAGAGGCGGAAACCGCCGCCGCCGGCCTCGCCGCCATGATCGAGGGGCTGTGGTTGCGCTGCGCACTCTCCAACGGCCCGCTCACCGTCGACCAGGCGCGCATGATCGCCCGCGACTACGTGGCGCGCCTGCTGCACAAGGACTGAAACCCGATGACCACCAGCGCCCTCAGAAACCTGCCCGAACAGCAGCTCTACATTCATGGGCAACTCCGCGCCGCTGAGAACGGCGAGACCTTCGAGACCGTCAACCCGGCGACCGGCGAGGTCATCTGCACGGTGCACAAGGCCGGCGCCGCGGACGTCGAGGCCGCCGTCGCCTCGGCGCGCGAGGGCTTTGCCGTCTGGTCGGCCATTAGCGGCACGGCCCGCGGGCGGGTGCTGCACCAGGCCCAGCGCATCCTGCGCGCGCGCAACCGCGAGCTGGCGGAGCTCGAGGTGCTCGACACCGGCAAGCCGATCCAGGAGGCCGAGACGGTCGACGTGCTCTCCGGGGCCGACTGCATCGAGTACTACGCCGGCCTCGCCGCTTCGCTGCACGGCGAGCACAACGACCTGGGCGGCGACTTCTACTACACCCGGCGCGAGCCGCTCGGCATCTGCGCGGGCATCGGCGCCTGGAACTACCCGATCCAGATCGCCTGTTGGAAGTCGGCGCCGGCGCTGGCCTGCGGCAACGCCATGATCTTCAAGCCGGCCGAGCTGACCCCGCTGACCGCGGTGAAGCTGGCCGAGATCTACAGCGAGGCCGGGCTGCCCGACGGCGTCTTCAACGTGGTACAGGGCTTCGCCGAGACCGGCCAGGCGCTGACCCGCCATCCCGGCATCGCCAAGGTGTCGCTGACCGGCGAGGTCGGCACCGGCAAGAAGGTCATGGCCGACGCGGCGCAGACCCTGAAGCACGTGACCCTGGAGCTGGGCGGCAAGTCGCCGCTCATCGTGTTCGACGACGCCGACCTGGAGAACGCGGTCAACGGCGCGCTGCTGGCCAACTTTTACACCCAGGGCGAAGTCTGCTCCAACGGCACCCGGGTCTTCGTGCAGGAAGGCCTGCACGACGCCTTCGTCGCGCGCCTCGTCGAGAAGACGAAGACCCTGAAGCTCGGCGACCCGATGGACCCGGCGACCCAGGTCGGCGCGCTGATCTCCGCCGAGCACCGCGACAAGGTGCTGGGCTATATCGAGCAGGGCCGGCGCGAAGGCGCCAGCGTCGCCGTCGGCGGCGGGCGGCCGCAGGACGCGGCCCTCGCCAAAGGCAACTTCGTCTCGCCGACGGTCTTCACCGCCTGCCGCGACGAGATGGCGGTGGTGCGGGAGGAGATCTTCGGCCCTGTGATGACGGTTCTCGCCTTCAAGGAGGAGGACGAGGTCGTCGCGCGGGCCAACGCCACGCCCTACGGTCTCGCCGCTGGCGTCTTCACCCGCGACCTGGCGCGCGGTCACCGCGTCGTCGCGAAGCTCGAGGCCGGCACCTGCTGGATCAACACCTACAACATCACGCCCATCGAGATGCCCTTCGGCGGCGTCAAGCTCTCGGGCATCGGCCGCGAGAACGGCCGCATCGCCATCGAGCACTACACCCAGCTGAAGTCCGTCTACGTCGCCATGAGCGACATCGACTCGCCCTACTGAGCGCAGAGCCATGCCTGGAAACGCGACCGGAGACCTGCCGCCCGTGGTTCGAGACGCCCCTGCGGGGCTCCCCAGTATGAGGTAAGGAGAAAAACCTCACCCTTCGAGGAGGGCGCAGGCCCGTCTCGAAGGGTGCAGATGCCGGACCCAATCGTTCACCTGTTTTCTGATCGAGTTGCCCAGCCCATGCCCGAAACCCAGAGCTTCGACTACATCATCGTCGGCGCCGGCTCCGCCGGCTGCGTGCTGGCGCGGCGCCTGACCGAGGACGCCGAGGTCTCCGTGCTGCTGCTGGAAGCCGGCGGGCGCGACAACTCGATCTTCATCCACATGCCGGCGGCGCTC
>JBFGUI010000206.1:0-7113 GCA_041565695.1 Kiloniellaceae bacterium | reverse complement strand
CCTAAGGGCGGCTCGGCAACGCGCCGCCCTTCTGCTTTTCCGGGATCCCCGCTATGTCGGCGCGTAGCGGATCAGCAGGTGGTTGAGGCCGCCGAGCACCTGGTAGAGCTGATCGAACTGCGCCTTGAAATGATCCCAGTCCTGGCGCGAATCGAGATTGTGCAGGGCGGACTGGATCTCTCCGAGCGACGTCTTCCCGTCGATCCAGGGCAGCACCGCGGTGGCCAGGCGCGGCAGCGGGAACTTCAGCGGCAGTCCGTCGAACTCCCCCTTCAGCACCAGGTCGCGCTGCACCGCCTTGGCCAGCTGCGCGCCGTCGAGCACGCGCAGGCAGGGGATCGCCTCGGGCCCGTCGGGCCAGGCCAGGGTGTCGGCGGCCGGGCGCTTCGAGACGTAGAACACATGGGTCTTGAGATTGCCGGCCAGCTTCTCGGCGCCGGCGGCGCACTCCTCCATCGACAGGTTGCCAAACTGGCGCAGCAGCACCGGGTCCTTCAGGTAGGTGGCCGGTTCATAGCGCAGCGGCTCGATGAAGGAGATCAGATGCAGGCCCGCGCCGCGCACCAGTTCGGCCAGCTGCTCCACGGTGTAGGAGCGGTCCCGGCTGTGCAGCAGCAGGTCGACCAGCTCCGCGTCGCTGCCGCTGTGGTCGCGCAGCACCGGATTGCGGGCGAAGAGGTTGGTGGGCGGCAGGTTGGCGAGCAGGCGCCGCGTGAAGCTGACCTGCTCGGCGAGTGACCGGTCGCCGACCAGACGGCGCAGCAGGTCCTGAAGGGGATAGACGCCGTCGCGCCCGTAGGTGCCGTAGACCATGAGCCCCATGCCGCCGTCGGGCGCCAGAACCTCCGTGAGCGCCGCAAGGCCGGCCTCCGGATCATGCAGGTGATGCAGCACACCGCAGCAATCGATGTAGTCGAAGGTGCCGAGGTCAAGCGCCTCCAGATCGAGCAGCGAGCCGGTGACGAAGCGGATGTTGGTGAGCCCCCGAGCTTTGGCGCGCGCCTCGGCGATGGCGCGGGAAGTCTGCGACAGGTCGAGATAGACCACCTCGCCCGCGCCCTCCGACTCCCTGGCCGCGTCGGCCAGCTGCTGGGCCAGCATGATGGTGGCATCGCCGGTGCCGCCGCCGGCCACCAGCGCGCGGAACGGCTTGGCAAAGTCGCGCCGCCCGGCAAAGAGGTAGTGGTTGACCTCCAGCAGGCTGCTCGGCGAGCCGATGATCAGCCGCCTGGCTTCCTCGGCCGGATCGCGCGAGGGATAGGGGTAGGCTTCGTACTGGTCGCGGACGTTGTCGCTCATGTTCCGATCCGCGGCCGCGGGATGCCGCGGCCATTCGCTTTGAAGCGAGTCTAAGCCGCGCCGGTGGTGAGAACCACCTTGCCGGTGGAGCGCCGCTCCAGCAGAAGTGCCATGGCTTCGGCGGCCTGGGTCAGGTCAAGCCTGTGCGAAACGTGGGGCTTCAGAAGGCCCGCCTCGACCCAGCCGAACAGCTCGCGGAACTCCTCCTTCAAGCGTTCCGGCGCGTGCTTGCGGTAGGAGCCCCAGTAGACCCCCATCACCGCCACGTTCTTGACCAGCAGGATGTTGGCCGGGATCTGCGGCACGCGCCCGGCGGCAAAGCCGATGACCAGGATACGCCCGGACCAGGCGATGCAGCGCAGCGAGGCATCGAAGACGTCGCCGCCGACGGGATCGAAGACCACGTCGGCACCGCGCCCGCCGGTGATCTGCTTCACCCTGTCGCGGATATCCTCGCTGCGGTAGTCGATCAGGTGGTCGGCGCCGTGCGCCTCGGCGACCGCCAGCTTTTCCGCGCCGCCGGCGGTGGCGATGACCGTGGCGCCGATGGCCTTGCCGATCTCCACCGCCGCCAGGCCGACGCCGCCGGCCGCGCCATGCACCAGCAGCACCTCGCCCGGCTGCAGATCGGCGTGCCAGCGCAGCGCCGCGTGCGCGGTGCCGTAGGTGATGGGAAAGCCCGCCGCCTCGGCCCAGCCGAGGCAGTCCGGCAGCGGATAGACATCGCCGGCACGGGCCAGGGCGCCCTCGGCATAGCCGCCCCAGTCGGTCAGCGCCATGACCCGCTGGCCGGGCTGCAGACCGCCGACCCCGGCGCCCAGGGCGCGCAGGGTGCCGGCGATCTCGAGGCCCGGCGAGAAGGGAAAGGGCGGCTTCTCCTGGTACTTGCCGGCGATCATCAGGGTGTCGGCGAAGTTGACCCCGGCGGCGGCGACATCGATCAGCACCTGACCCGCCGCCGGTTCCGGCGGCGGCACCTCTTCGACCTTCAGGCTCTCGGGGCCGCCCCAGTCGCGGCAGATCACGGCACGCATCAGGTCTCTTACCCTAGAAGGGAATGTCGGCTGAGGGGCGGATCTCGCCGACGACGCGACCGGCGCGGTTCAGCACCGGTGCGGTGAGCACGCCGCCGAGCTGTGCCGCGGCACCCTCGTCGAGAATGTCGAAGCGCCGCAGCAGGCGGCCCATGAGGATCTCGGCGGCGCGGCCGGCGCCGTCATCCACCTTGATGGCGGCGCCCAGGCCCAGCTCGGGAAAGCTGGCGCAGTAGACGCCCTCGGCGCCGGTCTTGATCAGCGCCTTCTCGCCGGTGACCTCCATCACCCGGGTGTCGAAGCGCCCGCTGCCCGCCACCATGAAGGGATGCGCGGCGACCGCCCGGCGGATCCGTGCGCAGGCCGCCTGACGGGCCTCCGGCTGGTCGTCGGGTCTGCCGAAGCGGGCCATGGCCAATGCCATGTTGCCGAGGGGGATGCCGATCACCGGGATGCCGCAGCCGTCGATGCCGCGCGGCGCCCGGCCGAGATCGAGGCCGGTCATGGCCTCCAGCACGCCCAGAATGCGCTGCTGCACCGGGTGCTCGTAGTTCACATAGCCCCTGGTCGGCACATCCAGGTGGCGGGCCAGGGTGAGGAAGCCGCTGTGCTTGCCCGAGCAGTTGTTGTGCGCCGGCGTCGGCTGCTGGCCGGCACCGAGCAGCGCGGTCAGAGACGGTTCGTGGCCGGGCAGCTGCGGCCCGCACTCCAGGTCGTCGACCGAAAGTCCGAGACGGGCCAGCCAGGCCCTGGCGGTCTCGACGTGACGCGGCTCGCCGCTGTGGCTGGCGCAGGCCATGGCGAGCTCTTCCTCGGAGACCTGGAAGGCGTCGGCCGCACCGCTCTCGACCAGGGGAATGGCCTGCAGCGACTTGATCGCCGAGCGGGCGTAGACCGGGCGGTCGAAGTCGCCAGCCGAGAGCACCACCGCCCCCTCGGCATCGACCACGGCCAGGGCGGCGCGGTGGCGGCTTTCCACCTGGTCGCCGCGGGTCACCTCGACCAGCAGCGGGTCGGCGGCGACGGCGCTCTTCAGGGTTGATTGGGTATCTGGAGACATCGAACGGGTTCTTGAAAAGCCTGTTTCTGCGACTGTACCGCAGCTGCCAAGCAGCTTGCCTCCGCCGCCCGGGGCATGCAAGTTCTGCCGCCATGCGTGGTTACTTCGCCATCGGCGCCGAGCGGATCAGCAAGCCCATGAACCTGGGCAGCCTGATGCGCTCCGCCCATGCCTTCGGGGCGAGCTTCTTCTTCACCGTCCAGCCGGCCTTCAACGCCCAGGAGGCGAAGCTCTCCGACACCTCCGACGCGGCCAAGCACCTGCCGCTCTACACCTACGATTCGGTGGCGGCGCTGACGCTGCCGAAGGGCTGCGCCCTGGTCGGGGTCGAGCTGACCGAGGCGGCCGTCGAGCTGCCGTCCTTCTTCCATCCCCAGGCGGCCGCCTACGTGCTGGGGCCGGAGCGCGGCAGCCTGTCGCCGGAGATGCAGGCGCGCTGCGACCACCTGGTGAAGATCCCGACCAGGTTCTGCGTCAACGTCGGCACCGCCGGGGCCATCGTCATGTACGACCGGCTGATCAGTCAGGGCCGCTTCGCCCGCCGCGCCGTCAACCCGCGGTCCAAGCCGCAAGCCCTGCCCAAACACGTGCAGGGCGCCCAGAAGATCCGCCGCAAGGGGTGAACCGGTTTCAGCTGCTGATAAGGCTGTTGAACCAGCGCCCGATCGGGCCGGTGAGCCGGAGCGGCGCCTCCTCGTAGATCAGGCAGAGACAGGGCGCCCCCGCAGCCGCCACCGGGCGATGGTCGAGGCCTGCGTCGCCGAGCTGCACGTCGCCGCGCTCGTAGTGGCCGCCGGCATCGTCGTAGCCGCCGGCCAGCACCACCGTCGCCTCCAGCCCGCCGTGACTGTGACGCGGCACGGCCGTGCCCGGCGCCAGGCGCAGCAGGCGCACCGGCATCTCGCCCCCCGACGCTGCGCGCAGACGCGCCGCCGCCACCCCCGGCAGCAGACGCTGCCAGGCCAGGGCCTCGATGCCGCGCCCGACGTAGTCCTGCAGCGGTGGCGGCACCTGAGGATCGCGTTCCGGTCTCGAAACCTCCGTCACGTCGCTGCCATTCTCCGCATCGATCTCGGCAAGAACGCGGTCGAGCGCATCCGGCGCCATCGCCACCGGCTCGAGGGTCGCCAGCAGGGCGCCGCCCAGGGCTTCGGCCTCGGCCAGCGTGCGCCGGCAGGCCGGGCAGAGCGCCGCGTGGGTCGCCACCAGCAGCGCGAGTCCCTCCGGCAGGCTGCCGGCCGCGTGGTCGAGCAGCAGTTCCTCCGGGAAGTGATGCAGCGGCACCGGATGGTCGGTCATCACAACTCCTCCGCCAGGGCCTTGCGCAGGCGTCCCATCGCCAGGCGCAGGCGCGACTTCACCGTGCCCAGCGGCAGCGCCGTTTCCGCGGCGATCTGCCCGTGGGCCTTGTCCTCGAAATAGGCCATCCTGACCAAGGCCGCCTGTTCTTCCGGCAAGCCGGCGATGGCCTCGGCGAGGCGCCCGGCCTGCTGCGTCACCTCGACGGCCCGGTCGGCGGCCGGCGGCACCGCCGGCGCCAGGCTCGGGTCCTCCGGGTCGTAGTCCGGCCGCTTCTCGCGGCGCAGGGCATCGATGCGCTTGTTGCGCGCGATGGTGAAGATCCAGGTGCTGGCCGCCGACTTGGCCGGATCGAAGGTCTGGGCGCGGCGCCACACCATGATCATCGCTTCCTGCGCCAGCTCCTCGGCCTCGGCCGGCGCGGCGCCGCGGCGCAGGAGATAGGCCTTGATGCGCGGCGCGAAATAGCCGAACAGTTCGGCGAAGGCCTCACGATCACGTGAGGCGCCGACCGCGACGACCAGCTGGGACTGCCGCGCCGCGTCGGGCAGGCGATCGGCCTGTTGCGAAGTCAGCGCCATGCTAGGCCACAGGGGCCGCAAGCGCCGCCAGGGCGGTTTTCGGCAGGGAACAGCGGTGATGCAGCAAATTCAACAGTCCTCGCACGCAAGGGTGGCGACCCGGGCCACCAATCCTATAATATCCGCCATGCTCAAGGATAACATCTCATCAGCGCGGACCATGCTGCCAAAACCCCATGCTTGCCTTGCCCTTCCCTTCCTGCTTGCCGCCGCCCTCTGGGCCGGTCTGCCGGGCGCCGACGCCCGGGCCCAGGCGATCGAGCGAATCGGCGACTTCTCCGACTGGAGCGCCTTCAAGTACCAGGAGGACGGCAAGCCGATCTGCTTCATGGCCAGCGAGCCGACCAAGGCCGAGGGCAACTACACCAAGCGCGGGCAGATCCACGCCATGGTGACCCACCGGCCGGAGGAAAACCGCATCGACGAGGTCAGCATCCAGGCCGGCTATGCCTACAAGGAGAACGCGCCGGTCGAGGTCGAGGTCGGCACCATGAAGATGCGCCTCTTCACCGAGGGCGAGTCCGCCTGGGCGGTCGACAAGGAGTCCGACAAGAAGCTGGTCCAGGCGATGATCAAGGGCAACACCATGGTGGTCCAGGGCACCTCCGCGCGCGGCACCAATACCAAGGACACCTACTCGCTGTCCGGTTTCACCCGGGCCTACGAGGCCATTTCCAAGGCCTGCGGACTCTGAACCGACCCTAAAATCGCTGGCCTAAGGCCCCCGGAGGGCCTAGATAGAGCCCCATGAGCCAGCATGCCGATGCCTTCGCCCCGCCCCCTGAGGCTCTGGGGACCGCCGGCGACGAGAAGCGCAATCTCGTCGGGCTGTCGCGTGCCCGGCTGGCCGAGGAGATGGCCGCGCTCGGCGAGAAGCCGTTCCGCGCCAAGCAGCTGTGGCACTGGATCTACCACCGCGGGGTCAGCGACTTCGCGGAGATGACCACCCTCTCCAAGGACTTCCGCGTCCGTCTGGCCGAGACCCACGCGGTGCGCCGGCCGGCGGTCGCCGTCGCCCAGGTCTCCAGGGACGGCACCCGCAAGTGGCTGCTGCGCCTGGCCGACGGCCAGGAAGTCGAGACGGTCTACATCCCCGAGGAAGACCGCGGCACGCTCTGCGTCTCCAGCCAGGTCGGCTGCACCCTGACCTGCAAGTTCTGCCACACCGGCACCCAGCGCCTGGTGCGCAACCTCTCGCCGGCCGAGATCGTCGGCCAGATCATGGTGGCGCGCGACGACCTGGGCGAGTGGCCGGCCCCGGCGGAGGGCCGGCTCATCACCAACATCGTCCTCATGGGCATGGGCGAGCCGCTCTACAACTACGACAACGTGGCCACGGCGATGAAGATCGCCATGGACCCGGAAGGTCTGTCCGTCTCCAAGCGCAAGATCACGCTCTCGACCTCCGGCGTGGTGCCGGAGATGGAACGCTGCGGGCGCGAGCTCGACGTCAACCTGGCGGTGTCGCTGCACGCGACCAGCGACGAGGTGCGCGACTGGATCATGCCGATCAACAAGAAGTACCCGCTGAAGATGCTGCTGGCGGCCTGCCGCAACTACCCCGGCACCCACAACGCCCGGCGCATCACCTTCGAGTACGTCATGCTGAAGGGCGTCAACGACAGCGAGGAGGACGCCCGGCGCCTCGTCAGGCTGCTGAAGGACATCCCGGCCAAGGTGAACCTGATCCCCTTCAACCCGTGGCCCGGCAGCTTCTTCGAATGCTCCGACCGGGCGACCATCACGCGCTTTGCCGACATCCTCTCCGCCGCGCACATCTCCTCCCCGGTGCGCGCGACGCGCGGCGATGACATCCTGGCCGCCTGCGGCCAGCTCAAGT
>JBFGUI010000205.1:0-7120 GCA_041565695.1 Kiloniellaceae bacterium | reverse complement strand
GCTGGCCGCGCCGGGGATCCTTTTGTGGATGGCCGGCCAGGAAAAGGACATCACGCTTCTCTACCGGAACGTCTACAACGGCATGGACAGCTTTCCGCTGATGGCGATCCCGTTCTTCATGCTCGCCGGAGAGATGATGAATAAGGGCGGCATCACCGTCCGGCTGGTGGAGTTTTCCCAGGCGCTGATGGGTCACCTGCGCGGCGGGCTGGCGCAGGTCAACATCCTGTCCTCGATCCTTTTCGCGGGGCTGTCGGGATCGGCGGTCGCCGATACCTCGGCGCTCGGTTCCATGCTGATCCCTGCGATGGAGAAAGAGGGCTATACCCGCCGCTTCGCCGCCGCCATCACCGCTGCCTCCAGCGTTATCGGCCCGATCATCCCGCCATCGGGCATCATGATCATCTACGCCTATGTCATGGGCGAGTCGGTGGCGGCGCTGTTCCTCGCCGGCATCGTCCCGGGCGTCCTGGTCGGCGTCGGCCTGATGCTCATGGTCCGCGTCACCGCCGACCGCTACAACCTGCCTGCCGCGAAGCGCGTGGTGATCACAGGCATCAGTCTAAGCCCTCTGGAATACTGGTTTTCCTTCGCGCTCGTCCGCCTGAACCTCGGCCTGCTGATTGCGGCCTTCGTTCCGCTGCAGGACAGCGCCAGCACCCTCGCCATGTGGCTGACTTTCGGCGGAGGCGTTCTGGTCGCGCACGGCCTTGCGCTTGGCCTGCGGCGCGTGGTCAGTCCGGACTTCCGCATGGTCTGCAAGCGCGCCGTCGTTCCGCTGCAGACCCCGATCCTGATCCTCGGCGGCATCCTGGCGGGAGTCTTCACCCCGACCGAGGCCGCCGCCGTCGCCGTCGCCTATGCCGTGATCGTCGCCTTCGGCATCCTGCGCACGATGACCCTGTCGGACCTGCCCGAGGTGCTAAGCCGCGCCGCCATCACCTCGGCCGTCGTCCTGCTGCTGGTGGGCGCGGCGATGGCGTTCAAGACGGTGGTGTCGCTCAGCTACGCACCGCAAATCCTCGCCGACTACATCCTGTCGCTCAGCGAAAACCCCCTGATCCTGCTGTTCCTGATCAATATTCTGCTGTTCATCGTCGGCATGTTCCTCGATGCCGGCCCCGCGATCATCATCCTCGGCCCCATCCTCGGGCCGATCTTCGTCGATCTCGGCGTGCACTCGGTGCATTTCGCCATCATCATGTCCGTCAACCTCACCGTGGGCCTTGCCACGCCGCCCATGGGCCTGGTGCTGTTCGTGGCCTCGGCGGTCAGCGGCGAACGGGTCGAGACCATCGCGAAGGCGATCCTGCCGTTTCTCGCCATCGAGGTGGTGGTGATCTTCCTCATCACCTTTGTGCCGGCGATTTCCATGACCATTCCCCGCCTTACCGGGTTCGTGCAATAGTGCCTCAGCAAACAGATCGAAAAGGGAGGAAACACATGCTGAAACAATTGACCACCGCGGCTCTGGCCGCGGCCTTTCTGGCCGGGGGAACCGCGGCCACATGGGCGGCCGCGCACGAGCCGGTGAAGCTGCGCGCCACCGCCAATTCCAACGAGAACGACGAGGACTACGACGGCCTCGTGGTCTTCAAGAACTACGTCGAGGCGGCGTCCAACGGCGGCATCGAGGTCGAGCTCTTCATCGGCACGCAGCTGTGCTCGAACGGCGCGGAGTGCCTGCAGGGCGTGGCCGACGGCTCGATCGACATCTACATCTCCACCTCCGGCGGCGCCTCGGGCATCTTTCCCTACGTGCAGGTTCTCGATCTGCCGTACCTGATGGCGGACGACCGGATCGCCGAAGAGGTCCTGACCGACACCGATTTCGTCAAGACGATGCGTGAGATGGCGCTGGAGGATTCCGGCGGCGCGATCCGGCTGATGACCGTCGGCAATACCGGCGGCTGGCGCAACTTCGCCAATACCAAGCGCCGGGTTACCAGCCCGTCCGACATGGAGGGTCTGAAGATCCGCACCGTGGTCGCCGACCTGCCGCAGGAGCTGGTCAAGGCGCTCGGCGCCTCGCCCACTCCGATCCCGTGGCCCGAGCTGTTCACCAGCTTCCAGACCGGCGTTGTCGAGGGCTCCAAGAACGGCATCACCGACATCATGGGCATGAAGTTCCCCGATGCCGGCCTGCAATACGTCACGCTGGACGGGCATGCCTATATGGGCGCGCTTTGGTGGATGAACAACGAGAAGTTCATGTCGCTCAACGACGAGCAGAAACGCGTCGTGGTCGACGGCTTCTCGGCGCTGCAGCAGGCCACCTTCGCCTCGCCCAAGCGCAAGTCGATCAAGGCCTACGAGGATTTCGTGGCCGGCGGCGGCGACCTTTACGTGCCGACGCCTGAGGAGAAAGAGGCGTTCAAGCAGGCCGCGGCGCCGGTTTACGACTGGTTCAAGGCGAACGTGGCCAAGGGCGAGGATATCTTCAACGCGCTGACCTCGGCGGTCGCCGAAGCCGAAGCCTCGATCAACGAGGCGCGCATGAAGGACATGCAGTAACCGATTGCCGGATCGACTGGAAAAAGCCGGGCTTTGTTCCGGCTTTTTTCGCGCCGTGCTCCGCGTTGCGGGCTGCGGTCACTTGGGCCTTTGCCGACGAAACGTGCACAACCCCTAGATGAAGTTGATCACCTGTCCCATAGGTGTCTCCGGACATCGCGAATTGATGTAGGGTTTGGCCTGGATGTGCACGCGCGTGTCTCCTGAACGCTTCTTCAACCCGGACAAGGCAGCGACCCCGACCGCTTAGCGAAATGGGTAGAGCCATGTCCTATAATCGTGGATAAGCTCATGCGCATGCTCGATCTCCTCCAAAGTCATTTTCTTCCGAACCTCTTCCTGACTGATCGCGGCGTCCGGATCTCCGCCGATAGCGGACAGCACGTACCACACATAGGCGCGCACCAGGTCCGGAGAGGGCAGGCCGATGCCGACCTCGTAATACCAGCCGACGCCCGACTGCGCGCCAGGATGCCCCTTCATCGCGGCCCGCAGGTACCATTCGAAGGCGCGGACCTCGTCTTTCTCGACGCCGAGCCCCAGCGCGTACATGACGCCGATCAGTTCCTCGGCCTCGGCATTGCCCGACCGCGCCGCGGGTCGCAATTCCTCCATAGCTTCGGCAAAGCGTCCGGCCTCCATCAGGTCGCGCGCCGGCTCCAGTTCGGCCTGCGCCGCTGGCGCGGGCAGCAGGACGGCAAGCGCGGTGCCGGCGCAGAACCGGCGCAAACCCGACATGCCCTTCATGGCCTCCTCCTCGCGCTGTGCCTCGCGGTGCCCGCCGGCGCCGAGAGCCTGCCGCCGCCCCTGACGGCGGACGATTTCCACGCCTTCGACCCGGCCAAGGCCCGGCTCGGCCAGCTATTGTTCTACGACAAGATCTTGTCGGGAAACCAGAACATCTCTTGCGGCACCTGCCATCATCCGCGCTTCGGCAGCTCCGACGGCCTCTCGCTCGGCATTGGCGAGGGCGGCGATGGTCTTGGCCCCAAGCGCATCAGCCTGGAAGACCCGAAGAACCGTATCCACAAGCGCATCCCGCGCAACTCTCCAGCCCTTTGGAACCTCGCGCACAAGGACCTGCGCAACATGTTCCACGATGGCAGGCTGGAAATCTCGGACATCTACGGCAACGGCTTCAACTCTCCGGCCGAGGAATATCTGCCGCAGGGGCTGGAGACGATCCTCGCCGCGCAGGCGATGTTCCCGGTCACCGCAGAGCACGAGATGGCGGGCAACCCGGGCGAGAACGAGATCGCCGGCGCCGTCAAGGACAGCATAGACCTGGGCTGGCCGATCCTTGCCAAGCGGGTGCGCACGATCCCGGAATACGGCGAGATGTTCGTCGCCGCCTTCGACCATGTCAAAAGCCCCGAGGACGTGACCATCGTCGATATCGCCAACGCCATCGCCGCCTTCGTCGGCACCGAGTTCCAAAGCATCGACACCCCGTTCGACAGGTATCTGGCGGGCGACACGGCCGCGCTCGACGCCGGTCAGCGGCGCGGCATGGACCTTTTCTTCGGCGATGCGGGCTGCGCCAGCTGCCACAACGGCCCGCTGTTGACCGACCAGGAGTTCCACGCGCTTTGCGTGCCGCAATTCGGTCCCGGGCGCACCCGCCCGTTCGACCCGATCCCGCGCGATGTCGGGCGCATGGGCGAATCCGACCGGCTTGAGGACGCCTACCGCTTCCGGACGCCGGCGCTGCGCAATGTCGCGCTGACCGCGCCCTACGGCCATAACGGCGCGATCCCGACGCTGGAAGGCATCGTGCGCCATCACCTGAACCCGCGTCAGAGCCTGACCTCCTGGAGCCCCGACATGGCGGATCTGCCGAAAGTGGCCTGGCTGCAAGCGACGGACTTCATCATCATGGAGGACGCCGCCGAGATGGCGCGCCAGGTCGCCGCGCTCGACATCGAGCCGCGGCAGTTGACCGATGCGGAGGTCGCAGATGTCGTGGCGTTCCTGCATGCGCTGACCGGCGACACGGCGCAGGACCTGCCGCTTGGCGTGCCGGAAACGGTGCCCAGCGGGCTGCCGGTCGATATCGACTAGCGGGCCGGGCGCTCCGCGTCACCCAGTCACGCCCCGGGGGGCTGTGCCCCGGGGCGTGACAGGCTAAACCTGCGGCATGACGCCTGCCCCGCCCCTGCTTCAGGTCAGCGACCTGCACAAATCCTACCCGACCGCCGGCGGCCCCGTCGCAGTTCTGCGCGGGGTCAGCTTCGGGCTCGGCCGCGGCGAGACCGTGGCCCTGACCGGCGAATCGGGCAGCGGCAAAAGCACCCTTCTCCATATCGCCGGTGCGCTCGACACCGCGGATGCGGGCCAGGTGAGGATCGACGGCACCGAACTGGAAGGCCTTGGCGATGCCGGCCGCGCCGCTTTGCGGCGCGAAAAGATCGGCGTCGTCTTCCAGCAATTCAACCTGATCCCGTCCCTGAACGTCGCGGCGAACATCGCGTTCCAGGCCCGGCTGGCCGGGCGCCATGACGCTGCGTGGTGCGCCGACCTGACCGCCCGGCTGGGTCTCACTGAACACGTGTCCAAATACCCCGAGCAGCTGTCCGGCGGCCAGGCCCAGCGCGTCGCCATCGGCCGCGCGCTGGCGCCGCGCCCGGCGCTGGTGCTAGCCGACGAGCCAACCGGCAATCTCGACGAGGCCACGGGCGACGCGGTGCTGGCCTTGATGCTGGACCTGGTCACGGAAACCCGCGCCGGCCTGCTGATGGTCACCCATTCGCTGCGCCTGGCCGAAAGGCTGGAGCGGCGTCTGCACCTGACCGCCGGGCAGCTCGCCTGATGCTGCGCGCCGGTCTCTCCGCGCTGTTGTCGCACTGGCGGCGCAAACCGCTGCAATTGCTGACCCTTTTCACCGGGCTCGCGCTGGCCACGGCTTTGTGGTCTGGCGTGCAGGCGATCAACGCCCAGGCCCGCGCCAGCTATGATCAGGCAGCACAGGCCTTGGGCGAGACGCGCTATAGCCAGCTGATCCCCGGAACCGGCGAAACGCTGGACCAGGCGACCTATATTACGCTGCGCCGCGCGGGCTGGCAGGTCAGCCCCATCGTCGACGGCCGGATCACAGCCGCCGGCGAAAGCTTCCGCCTGATCGGATTCGACCCGCTGACGGTGCCTGCGGGAATCGCGCCGGAGGGCTCGATCGGCGACACCGGTATCGCCGAGTTCCTGCGCCCGCCGGGCCAGATTTTCGCCGCCCCCGCCGCCGCCGCGCGGCTGCAGGGGGCCTTCGACGCCGCAATCCTCGGCAACCAGGCCGTCGCCCCTAACGTGCTTCTGACCGACATCGCCGTAGCCCAGCGATTGCTGGGGCTGACCGGCGAAATCTCGCGCCTGCTGATCCTGCCGGACCAGCCGCTCTCGCAACCCGGCCTCTCGGAAATCGCCCCCAGCCTCGATCTGCGCGGGCCAAGCCAGGGCAGCGACGTAGCGCGGCTGACCGGCAGCTTCCATCTGAACCTGACCGCCTTCGGGCTGCTCAGCTTCGCGGTCGGCCTCTTCATCGTGCACGGCGCCATCGGCCTGGCCTTCGAACAGCGCCGTCCGATGTTCCGCACCCTGCGCGCGCTGGGCCTGCCGCTGCGCATGCTGATCGCGCTCATCGCGCTGGAACTGCTGGTCTTCGCGCTTTTTGCGGGCGCCGTGGGCATGGCGCTGGGCTACGCCATCGCCGCCGCGCTTTTGCCGGATGTCGCCGCCACCCTGCGCGGCCTCTACGGCGCCGAGGTGTCCGGCGCGCTGACGCTCAGGCCGGCGTGGTGGTTCGCCGGTATGGCCATCGCTTTGCTGGGCACCGCCGTCGCCGGGGCAGGCGCCATTGCCCAGGTGATCCGCCTGCCGATGCTCGCCGCCGCGCAGCCGCGCGCCTGGGCCGTGGCCTCGGAACGGCGGCTCTGGCGGCTGGGGCTGGGCGCCGCGGGACTGGTCCTTGTCGCCCTCGGCGCGGGGCTTTTCGGCGAGGGCCTCGCGGCCGGCTTCATTCTGCTGGGCGGCCTGCTGGTGGCCTGCGCGCTGGCGCTGCCGGTCCTGCTGCACGCGCTTTTGCGCGGCGCCGAGGCGCTGGCCCGCAGCGCGCTCGCGCAATGGTTCTGGGCCGACACCCGCCAGCAGCTTCCGGGCCTCAGCCTCGCCCTGATGGCGCTGCTGCTGGCGCTGGCCGCCAATATCGGCGTTGGCACCATGGTGGCGAGCTTCCGGCTGACCTTTGCCGGCTGGCTCGACCAGCGCCTCGCCTCCGAGCTTTACGTCACCGCCGAGACGGAGGCCTCGGCCTCCGCCCTACGTGCCTGGCTGGAAGAGCGCGCCGACGCGGTGCTGCCGATCTGGCACGTCGAGGCCCGCGTCGCCGGGCTGCCCGCCGAGATCTTCGGCGTCGCCGACCACCCGACCTACCGCCGCAACTGGCCGCTGCTCGAGGCCGCCCCGGACGCCTGGGACTGGATCGCGCGCGGCGACGGCGTGCTGGTCAACGAACAGCTTGCCCGGCGCGAGGGGCTCTGGACCGGCGAGACGGTCGAGCTGCCCGGCGACTGGACGGCTAAGATCGTCGGCGTTTACAGCGATTACGGCAACCCGTCCG
>JBFGUI010000204.1:0-7121 GCA_041565695.1 Kiloniellaceae bacterium | reverse complement strand
GGCCGCAGATGGCGATCACCCAGACCAGCACCAGCGCGACGCCCGCGGCATGGATCGCCCAGGCGGTGAGGTGGCTGAAATCGCCGCTCAGGAGGCGGCGGATTTCGCTGCCCCAGAACAGCCAGAGGCAGCGCAGCGGACCGAGCAGCAGGCGCCCGGCGAGGGTGTTGTGGGCGGCGAGGAAGGCGCGGCCCAGCGGCCCGGCCTTGGCCCAGGCCGCGGCATCGACGTAGTAGCTCTCGGGATCGACCCGCGGGTCTGTCAGGTAGGCATCGTCGTGGTGCGCCAGGTGGCTTTCGCGGTAGAGGCGGAAGGGCATCCACAGCCAGAGGCAGGGCAGCACCAGCAACTCGTTGGCCAGCGCGCTGGGGGTCGGGTGGCCGTGCACCACCTCGTGCTGCAGCGAGCCGTGCCAGGCGACCAGGTAGGCGCCGAGCGGCAGCAGCAGCCACCAGGGCAGGGCGGCATGAAACCAGGTCAGCAGGCCGAAGGCGGCGTAGATCGCCAGGGCCACCAGCAGCGTGGGCCACTCGACACGCTTCGGCAGGCGCTGCGCTGCCGGACGCTGCACGCGCCCAGCCGGGCGCCAGCGCGACGGCGCCGCGTCTCCGGTGAGACCGGCGGGCAGCGAACGTTCTTCCAACACCTGGAACCAACCCCTCGAAAACGGCAGAAAACTGCCACTGTCAGGAGGATGTCAGAAGGCGCCGGGCGGCTTCAACGAGGGACTGCGCACAATCCGCGGATTGTTATAAGCAAAGTTTACAAATGAAGCGGAAATATCCTAATATGTGTGCAATATCATCATATGTTTTGTAATATCACCAGATCGAGCCATGGACCGTCGCCGCACCGTCGAGACCTTCCGCGACCGCCTCGGCCAGGTTATCGAGCGCTCCGGCCTCAGCCGCTCGGGCTTCGCCGCCAAGGTGGGGCTCGACCGTTCGACCCTGTCGCAGCTGCTCTCCGGCGGCAACGACCGCCTGCCGCGGGCCGAGACCATCGCCGCCATCGCCGAGCAGGAGCAGGTCTCCACCGACTGGCTGCTCGGCCTGGTGCAGGAGGAGAAGATCGGCACCAAGGTGCTGAGCGAGGCGCCGGAGATCGCCCGCGGCGCCTCCTCCTATTCAGACGAGCGCCTGGCGCGCTGGCGCGCCGAGGCGGTGGGCTACAAGATCCGCTACGTGCCCTCGACCCTGCCGGACCTGCTGAAGGGCGAGGAGGTGATCCGCTACGAGTACCACCAGCAGGGCGGCGCCATGCCGGCCTTTCGCCTGGAGCAGGCCGAGGCAAGGCTTGCCTACAGCCGGCGGCCGGAGACGGACCTGGAGGCCTG
The DNA here is from genome assembly GCA_041565695.1 of Kiloniellaceae bacterium. Lineage (GTDB taxonomy): Bacteria > Pseudomonadota > Alphaproteobacteria > Kiloniellales > Kiloniellaceae > Pelagibius. The sequence goes on along the minus strand of JBFGUI010000204.1, from coordinate 5,785 downwards.
TTCTTCGCTGCAAGCGCTTGAGGGCTTCGCGCGCGGCCAGGGCATCTGGCAGAAGCTCGCCGCCGAAAGCCGCAAGGCCCAGCTCGACTGGATGATCTCGCTGGTCGACGAGCTCTATCCGACCTTCCGCTGGTTCCTGTTCGACGGGCTGGAGCACTACTCGGCGCCGATCACCATCTTCGGGCCGTCGCGCGCAGCGGTCTACATCGGCAACATGTACTTCGTGTTCAATTCCACCGAGCACATCCGCGCCCTGACGCAGCACTTCGACAACCTGATCCGCGGCGCCATCGTGCAGCCGCCGGACGTGCCGCGCGTGCTGCAGCGGCTGGCGGCGGAGCTGGAGGAGGCCGAGCCGTGAGCCGCCCGACGAACTTGCGCGAAGGCGGCTGCGCCTGCGGCGCCCTGCGCTACCGCGTGACCGGCGCGCTGCGTCCGGTGGTTGCCTGCCACTGCAGCCAGTGCCGCAAGGCCTTCACCAACTTCGGCGCCTTCACCGCGGTCGACCGCGCCGCCCTCGACATCGGCAATCCGGAGGAGATCACCTGGTACGCCTCCTCGCCCGGCGTGCGCCGCGGCTTCTGCCGGTACTGCGGTTCCGCGCTGTTCTGGGACAGCGCGGCCAGCGACCTGATCTCCATCGCCGCCGGCACGCTCGACCAGCCTTCCGGGCTGCGCCAGCTGCGCCACATCCACGTCGCCGACAAGGCCGACTTCTACGAGATCGGCGATGGCCTGGAGCAGCTGCCGCAGGGCCAGGGCGACGATGTCTGGCCCGGCGGTCGGCCGGCGTGACCCGCAGCCGCCGATGATGCGCGCCAGCCTGCCGATGTACGACCTGCCGGGACTGGAGGCGGCGACCGACGCCTGGTGGGCGGGCCTGGCCGCAGCCCTCCGCGCCGAGGGGCTTGCGGAGGTGCCGGATCGTCTGACGCGGCAGGCCGCGCCCGCCGCGCTGTGGACCGCGCCGGACCTGCTGTTCAGCCAGACCTGCGGCTATCCCCTGACCCACGCGCTGGCCGGCCGGGTGACGCTGGTGGCGACGCCGGTCTATTTCTGTCCGGGCTGCAGCGGCGGCAACTACCGCAGCGAGATCGTCGTGCGCGACGACGATCCGGCCGAGCGGCTCGCCGATCTGCGCGGCCGGCGCGCCGTCGCCAATGCCCGCGATTCGCAGAGCGGCTACAGCGCGCTGCGCCTCGCCGTCGCCTCCCACGCCGCCGGCCGACGCTTCTTCGGCGCGGTCGCCTTCAGCGGCAGCCATCGCTCTTCGATGGCGGCGGTGGCGCGGGGCGAGGCCGATGTCTGCGCCGTCGACGGCGTGACCTTTCACCTGCTCAGCCGCCTCGAACCGCGGCTGACCGCAAGGCTGCGCGTCCTGGCGCGCAGCGCCGAGGCGCCGGCGTTGCCCTATATCACCCGGGCCGGCATTCCGCCCGACGACCTGGAGCGCCTGCGCGCCGGGCTGCGCCGTGCCGTGCGCGACCCGGCACTGGCCGAGGTACGCCGCGCGCTGCTGCTCGACGGCGTTGTCGCGACGCCGCTTTCCGTCTATGACCGCATCTTCGAGCTGGAGGCCGCCGCCGTCGCCGCCGGCTATCCCGACCTCGCCTGACCAGCCGCCCGAGAGACCATGAGCCGACAAGAAGACCTCTGCGACCTTTCCGCCGTCGAACTGCGCCGCCTGATCGGCGGCAAGCAGGTCTCGCCGCTCGAGCTGCTGGCCTCCTGCCAGGCGCGCATCGACGCGGTCAATCCGACGCTCAACGCCGTGGTGGCCGAGGATCGCGCCGCCGCCCGGGCCGCCGCGCAGGCCGCGGAACAGGCGGTGCTGCGCGGCGCCCCGCTCGGCCCGCTGCACGGCCTGCCGATCGGCATCAAGGACCTGAGCGAGACGGCAGGGCTGCGGACGACCTTCGGCTCGCCGCTCTATGCCGGTCATGTGCCCCAGAAGGACGACCCCACGGTGGCGCGGCTGCGCGCCGCCGGCGCGGTGATCGCCGGCAAGACCAACACGCCGGAGTTCGGCGCCGGGGCCAACACCACCAACGCGGTCTACGGCACCACCGGCAATCCCTTCGATCCGGCGCGCACCTGCGCCGGGTCGTCCGGCGGCTCCGCCGTCGCCGTGGCGACGGGCATGCTGCCGCTGGCCAGCGGCTCGGACCTCGGCGGCTCCCTGCGCACGCCGGCGGCCTACTGCGGCGTGGTCGGCTTGCGCCCCACCGCCGGCCTGGTGCCCATGGCCCGCAAGGAAATGGCCTGGTGGCCGCTGTGGACCGAAGGGCCGATCGCGCGCACGGTCGGCGACCTGGCGCTCTGCCTGCAGGGCATGGCCGGCAGCGACCCCCGCGATCCGCTGTCGGGCTTCGCCCAAGGCGCGGACTTCGCGGAACTGCGGCCCGTCAAGCTTGCGGATATGAAGCTGGCGGTCAGCGAGGACCTCGGCTTCGCGCCGGTCAGCCGCCAGGTGCGCGGGCTGTTCCGCGAACGGGTCGAGCGCCTGGCCGGGCTCGTGAACTGTGAGGAAGCGGCGCCGCCCATGGCCGGGGCCGACCGCTGCTTCGAGGTGCTGCGCGCCGTCGGCTTCCTCGGGCGCCTGAAGGACATGGTCGCCAAGACGCCGGAACAGGTCGGCCCCAACGTGACCGCCAACGTGGAACTGGGCCTGACCTTCAGCGCCGTCGACGTAGCCGAGGCGCTGGCGACTCAGACCCGGCTCTACCACCGCTTTCTCGGCTTCATGGAAGACGTCGATGCGCTGGTCTGTCCGGTCGCCTCGGTGCAGCCCTTCGACAAGACGCAGCTCTTCCCCACCGAGATCGATGGCCAGCCGCTGACGACCTACATCTCGTGGATCGCCATCACCTACGGCCTGACGCTGGTCGGCCACCCGGTGCTCGTGCTGCCCTGCGGGCTCGATGAAGCGGGGCTGCCCTTCGGCCTGCAGCTGGTCGGCCGCTACGGGCGGGACGCCGAACTGCTGCGCCTCGGTCTCGCCCTGGAGGCGGCGCTCGCTGAGGACGATCTCACCCGGGCGTACAAACCGAAACTCTGATCAACCCATCGTCTAGAACCACCAGCCTGCAATGGTGCTTCCTGAAGAAGTACTACTGCCGGTAGTTTTATCCAATAAAAACAATTAGTTAAAATTACGAATTTAGCTCTCCGTTAACGGCGCCTTGGTCAAATCGTAGGCGTGGCCGGCGTTCTCCGCCAGAGCAGCCGACCGCAGATGCGATGCGACAGGAGTATAAGGCGGTGAGACTTGATCTGACGAAACGCCGTCTCGCGATGGCTTTTCGCAATCCGCTTGTTCTGGTCCGAGACCAGAGCGGCGGGGCCCTGGCCCTCGTGGCTTTCATCCTTCCGGTTATCGCCGGCTTTGCCGGGCTGGGCGTCGACCTGACGCACTGGTATTCGCAGCGCCGCGCCATGCAGAACATGGCCGACGGCGCGGCGATCGCCGCGACGCACGCGGTCATGGCCGGGGCCAATGCCAGCGCCGTCGCCGATGCCGCGGCGGCAGGGGCGGCGGAAAACGGCTGGAGCGCGGCCGAGGGCTTCACGGTGCAGACCTTCGCGCCGCCCGAGGCCGGGCTCTACCCGGGCCTGGCCCAGGCCGCGGAGGTGCGCATCGGCCGTGCCGTGCCGCTCTATTTCCTCGGCGTGCTCGGCGTGCAGCCCGTCAACGTGACCGCGCGGGCGACCGCTGCCGCCGTCAACAACGGCCCGCAGTGCGTCATCGCGCTGGACCCCTCGGCTGACCGCGCGGTGAACTTCACCGGCAGTTCGACCGTGAACCTGGGCTGCGGCGTCGCCTCCAACTCGAGCAGCAGCGAAGCCATCTACGTGGGCGGCAACGCCACGCTGACCGCCAACCCGGCCCAGGCCTTCGGCGACATCTACGTGGGCAACTCCGCCACCCTGGTGACCCAGAGCCCGGTGCAGCCCTATTCGCAGCGGGTCGAGGATCCCTACGACGACGTCATCATGCCGGTCTCGCCCGCGACCTGCACCTACACCAATTTCTGGGTCCAGACCAACGACGACTACACCAGCCCGCCGCTGCAGCCGGGGCGCTACTGCGGCGGCCTGCGCATCAGCGGCACCGCCGACCTTGCGCCGGGCACCTACATCGTCGCCGACGGCGATTTCGAGCTCGGCTCCCAGGCCGTGGTGACCGGCGACGAGGTGACCATCGTGCTGACCGGGAGCACGCCCGCCGACGTGGGCAACGTGACGATCAACGGCGGCGCGCAGGTGACCCTGACGCCGACCACGACCGGCGACCTGGCCGGCATCCTGTTCTTCCAGGATCCCAACGCCGACCCGGGGGGTGTCAGTTCCCTGGGCGAGAGCCACTTCAACGGCAATGCCCTGGTGAACCTGACCGGCGCGCTCTACTTCCCGCAGCGCCAGGTCGAATACGGCGGCAGCGGCTCTTCCGCCGGCGCCAACTGCCTGCACATCGTCGCCAGGCGAGTCAAGTTCACCGGCAGCGCCGACATCACCAACGATCCGGCCACCTGCGCGGCCTTCGGCGTGCAGGAGGTCAACCAGCTGCGTGTCCAGCTGGTCGAATAGGCGGGCGACCATGTTCAGCAGGCATCTGATCTTGTGCTGTCTGAAAGGCGCCGCTTCCCGGCTCGGCGAGCTGCGCGGCTGCCTCAAAGGCTCGATCACCGTGGAAGGGGCGATGATCGCCACGGTCCTCGGCGTTCTGCTGCTCGGGGTCATCGATTTCGGCCTCGCCTTCCGCCGCCAGGCGCAGCTCGAGAACGCGGTGCGCGCCGGCACGCAGTACGCCATGGTGCGCCGGCCGCAGCAGGGCGACGTCGACCCGATCCGCTCCGCGGTCTTCGAGACGGCGCCCTTCGCCGAGGGCACGCCGGGCACCGCGCTGGACGTGGATTTCTATTGCGAGTGTCCCGACGGCTCGCCCTCGCAGTGCTCCGCACTTGGCGGGGTGGCGCTGTGTTCCGGCGGCGAGGAGCGCCATTCCTTCGTGCGCGTGCGGCTCAGCGAGAGCTTCGACCTGATGTTCGCCTATCCCGGCGTCGGGACGGACATCTCGCTGGCGGCCGAAGGCGCGGTCAGGCTCAACTGAGGCGCGGAGGACGGCGGAACCATGCATGCGAAGACCTGGACAAGTCGGCGCGGGGCGCTGACCCCGGCAGGCGCGCTGCGCGGCCTGCGGCGGCTGCGGAACGACTGCCGCGGCGTGTCGGTGGTGGAGTTCGCCCTGCTGGCGCCGGTCTTCCTTGGAATGGTCATCGGCGTCATCGAGCTCGGCCGGGCCGCCTACACCCAGGGCGTGGTGAGTTTCGCCGCCGAGGAGGCGACGCGCTATGCCGTGGTCAACTACACGATCAGCGAGGACGAGGTGCGCGACCTGACGGAGAGCTGTCTCCTGGGGATCGATCCCAGCCGGATCAACGCCATCGTGGTGACCGGTCCGATCAATCCGGCCGACAACACCCGCACCATCTCGGTCGAGGTCAGCTACGACTTCCAGTTTCTGCTGCCGCTGATGCCAGACGGCGTGATCCCGATCACCGGCGCCTCGCGCGGCTTTCTCATTCCGCCGCCCCTGGGCGCCGGGCCGACGATCACGGGCAGCCCGATCGGCTGCGGACGCAGCTAGAACACTCTGCGGCCGCGTGCCGCCTATTTTCCCGAAGCACAGCAAAAAAAAATCGGCCCCGGAGGGGGAGATCCGGGGCCGAGTGGATTATTCGTGGCTTAAAGGTAGGTCACACAGTGTTGTCGCTGGACACCGTAT
>JBFGUI010000203.1:0-7123 GCA_041565695.1 Kiloniellaceae bacterium | reverse complement strand
CGCCGCCCGCCTGCCGTTGCCGCGCCGGGGGGCCGGGGACCCGCGCTGGGCGCGGATCCGGCCCTACCTCCTGGCGCGCGCCGCGGCCCTGCTGCGCGACAACGCCGCCGAGGCCCTGCTGTGGCGCGCCGTTGCCAGCCGCATTGCCGACACCTGGGCGCCGCAGGCCGAGCTGAGCCGCGCCCTGCAGCAGGAGCTGAGCGCCAGTGGCCTGTTCGACGAGGTCGCCGTGACCCTGGAGCTGAACCCGCCGGTGGCCGGCGGCGGGCGCTGGGTCGCCCTGCAGACCAAGGGCACCCTGGCCGAGCTGCGCCGCCGCCTGGCGGCCGATGAGGCCTGCCTGCTGGAACTGATCCGCGACGCCGAGGCGGACCATCCGGCGACCGACATCGTCGTCGCCTTTCGCCTGGAGGACGAACTGAACCTGGGACGTGACGGGGTCGAGCGGGTGCGGCTCTGGCTCTACGACCCGCGCCGCGGCCCGCAGGCGGTCAGCCTGCGGCTCACCCTGGCCGACGACCGCGTGCAGGCCGTCGAGACGCCGGCCGATGGCCTGCGCCCCTCGGTAAAGGCGGTGCGGCTGGTCTCTCTCGCGCCGGCGGCCCCGCCGCTCTTCGGCTGGCGCCGCCACCTGGCAAGACTGCTCCCCTGGGACTTCTTCTGGCGGCTGCAGCGTCACTGGCAGCTTTCCCTCAACCGCGATAAGGACGCGGTGTGAGGCTTGTCCGTGACCCCAGCGCGCGCCAAGCTGGCTGCGAGGCAGGACCTGGGCGGTTGGAGGGCCGGTGAGCGTCGATTTCGCGGACCCGAAATTCCTGGAAGATCACATCCGGCAGACCCTGGCGTTCTACCGGCCGCATGCCTTCGACCCTGCCGGCGGCTTCTTCCACCATTTCCGCGACGACGGCAGCGTCTACGACGCCGCGACACGGCATCTCGTGTCGAGCACGCGCTTCGTCTTCAACTACGCCATGGCGGCGCGCCGCTTCGGCGAAGCGGAGCACCTTGCCTGGACCCTGCACGGCCTCGCCTTCCTGGAGGAACGCCACCGCCAGCCTTCGGGCGGCTATGCCTGGGTCCTGGATGGCGAAGGCGTGCAGGACGCCACCAACCACGGCTACGGCCTGGCCTTCGTCCTGCTCGCCGGCGCCACCGCGCTGCTGGCCGGGCTGCCGCAAGGCCGCCAGAGCCTGGAGCAGGCCTGGCACGTTATGGAGACGCACTTCTGGGATGCGGAGCACGGCCTCTACCGCGACGAGGCATCGGCCGATTTCGCCAACGTCAGTCCCTACCGCGGCCAGAACGCCAACATGCATGCCTGCGAGGCGCTGCTCTGGGCCTACGAGGCGACGGGCGAGGCGCGCTACCTGGAGCGCGCGGCGCTCATCGCCGACAACATCACGCGGCGCCAGGCGGCGCTCGCCGGCGGCCTCGTCTGGGAACACTATCACCCCGACTGGACCGTCGACTGGGACTACAACCGCGACGACCCGAAGCACCTCTTTCGCCCCTGGGGCTTCCAGCCGGGCCACCAGACCGAGTGGGCCAAGCTGCTGCTGATCCTCGACCGCCACGCGCCGGCGCCCTGGCACCTTGAGGTCGCGCAGCGGCTGTTCGACCGGGCCGTCGAGGCCGCCTGGGACGCAGAGCATGGCGGCCTGTGCTACGGCTTCGATCCGGAGGGCGGCATCTGCGACGGCGACAAGTACTTCTGGGTGCAGGCGGAGAGCTTCGCGGCAGCCCGGCTGCTGCAGCTGGCCACCGGCGCGCCGCGCTACGGCGCGTGGTACGCGCGCATCTGGCAGTACAGCTGGGACCACATGGTCGATCACGATCACGGCGCCTGGTTCCGCATCCTGACGCGCGACAACCGCAAATACGACGACCTGAAATCGCCGGCCGGCAAGACCGACTACCACACCATGGGCGCCTGCTACGAAGTGCTCAGGGCGCAGGAAGGCGCCTGATCCGCAAGTTTTCGCTTGGCGGGCGGCGCTCGAGGGGTGTTTTCTGAAGCCATGCACGACGCCCTCTTTGCCCGTATCGAGGCCAAGCGCGACGATCTCGTCGCGCTGACCCGCGACCTGATCCGCTTTCCCACGGTGAACCCGCCGGGCGAGGCCTATACGCCCTGCGCCGAGTTCCTCGGCGCGCGTTTGCAGGCACGCGGCTTTGCGGTCGGCTATCACCGCGGCGAAGGGGCACCGGGCGACAGCGAGCGCTATCCGCGCACCAACGTGGTGGCGCGCCGGGAGGGCGAGCGGCCCGGCCCCTGCATCCACTTCAACGGCCATATCGACGTCGTCGCCGTGGGCCAGGGCTGGAGCGTCGAGCCCTTCGCAGGCCTGGTGCGCGACGGCAAGGTCTACGGGCGCGGCGCCTGCGACATGAAGGGCGGCCTCGCCGCGGCGGTGATCGCCGTCGAGGCGCTCATCGAGGAACACGGCGATCTGCCGGGCGCGCTGGAGATTTCCGGCACCGTCGACGAGGAATCCGGCGGCTATGCCGGTGTCGGCTACCTGGCCAGGCAGGGTTTCTTCTCCAGGCCGAGGGTCGACCACGTGATCATCCCCGAGCCCTTGAACGTCGACCGCGTCTGTATCGGCCACCGCGGCGTCTGGTGGGCCGCGATCGAGACCAAGGGGCATATCGCCCACGGCTCCATGCCCTTTCTCGGCGACTGCGCCGTGCGTCACATGGGCGCCTTTCTGCAAGAGCTTGAAGGCAAGCTCTATCCGGCGCTGGCGGCCAAGCGCACCGAGATGCCCGTGGTGCCCGAGGGCGCCCGCCAGTCGACCCTCAACATCAACTCGATCCACGGCGGCCTGGAGGAGGACCGCAAGGGCCTGCCGGCGCCGCTGGTGCCGGACTCCTGCCGCCTGGTGCTCGACCGCCGCTATCTGATCGAGGAAGACCCGGAAGAGGTGAAGCGCGAGATCGTCGCCCTGCTCGACGGCCTGAAGCGCAAGCGCGCCGGCTTCGACTACGACCTGCGCGAGGTGCTGGCCTTCCAGCCGACCATGACGGATCCCGGAGCGCCGGTGGTGCGCGCGGTCTCGGCCGCCATCGAAGAAGTGCTCGGCAGGCCCGCCGAGCAGGTCGTCTCGCCCGGCACCTACGACCAGAAGCACATCGTGCGCGTCGGCCAGCTGGAGGACTGCATCGCCTACGGGCCGGGAATTCTCGATCTGGCGCATCAGCCGGACGAATACGTCGGCATCGACGACATGGTCGCCTCGGCCAAGGTCATGGCGGCGGCGACTTTGGCACTTTTGGGCGAGGCGGGTCCCCGCTAAACTCCTGCCAAAGCCCAAATCGCGGCCGGTCTGCGCCCCGGACCGCACAAACAGCACGGAGGCGGAGCGGACCCATGAAACTTTCCCTCGGGAATCGGCTTGTCGCGCGCGGCCTAGCCGCGGGTCTGGTGATCGTCGGAACGCTGCTCGGGGCTTCCGCCGCCTGGGCTGCGAAAGATACCCTGGTGCTCGGCATGGTGCTGGAGCCGCCGCACCTCGATCCCACCGGCCACGCTGCCGCGGCCGTCGACGAGGTGGTCTACGCCAACATCTTCGAAGGCCTGACCCGCATCGACCGCAACGGCGCGGTCAAGCCGGCGCTGGCGGAGAGCTGGACCGTTAGCGACGATGGCCTGACCTATACCTTCAGGCTGCACCAGGGCGTGAAGTTTCACGACGGCACGACCTTCGATTCCGCTGACGTGAAGTTCTCCCTCGACCGCGCCATGGCCGAGGACAGCACCAACGCCCAGAAGGGCCTCTTCGCGCCGATCGCTTCGGTGGAGACGCCGGACGCGCAGACCGTGGTCATCACGCTGAAGAGCGCGGCCGGCAACTTCCTGTTCAACCTCGGCTGGGGCGACGCCGTCATCGTGGCGCCGGAGAGCGCGGCGGAAAACAAGAACAACCCCATCGGGACCGGCCCCTTCCGGTTCGCCCGCTGGGTCAAGGGTGACCGCATCGAGCTGCTGCGCAATCCCGACTATTGGGGCACGCCCGCGAAGCTCGCCTCGGCCACCATCAAGATCATTCCCGATCCCGCGGCAGCGACGGCGGCGATGCTGGCCGGCGACGTCGATGCCTTCGCCAACTTCCCGGCGCCAGAGGCTTTGGGACAGTTCGAGGTCGACTCGCGCTACACCGTGGTGATCGGCTCCACCGAGGGCGAGACCATTCTCGCCATGAACAACGCACGCGGGCCGCTGAAGGACATCCGCGTGCGCCGCGCGCTGGCCCACGCCGTCGACCGCAAGGCCGTGGTCGACGGCGCCATGTTCGGCTACGGCACGCCGATCGGCACCCACTTCGCGCCGCACCACCCGGCCTATGTCGATCTGACGGCGCGCTATCCCTATGACCGGGAGAAGGCGCTGGCGCTGCTGGCCGAGGCCGGCTTCGCCGACGGCCTGACCCTCAGTCTCAAGCTGCCGCCGCCGAGCTACGCGCGCCGCGGCGGGGAGATCGTCGCCGCGCAGCTGGCCGCGGTCGGGGTCAAGACCGAGATTACCCAGGTCGAATGGGCGCAGTGGCTGGAGCAGGTCTTCAAGGGCAAGGACTACGACCTCACCATCGTCTCGCATACTGAACCGATGGACATCGGCATCTATGCCCGCGACGACTACTACTTCGCCTATCAGGACGCCGGCTTCAAGGCGCTGATGGCCAAGCTGGATGCGACCGTCGACGAGGCCGCCCGCTACGGCATCCTGGCCGAGGCGCAGAAGAAGCTGGCCGAGGACTCGGTCAACGTCTTCCTGTTCCAGCTCGCCAAGCACGGTGTGTGGAAGCGCGAGGTCATGGGGCTCTGGGAGAACAGCCCCGTGCAGGCCAACGACCTGACCGAGGTCTATTGGAAATAGGGCTTCGCGGAACTGCGCGCTAGCGCGTCATGGCCGTCTTCATCTTCCACCGGCTCGTCGCCTTCGTCGTCACCCTGCTGGTGGCCAGCCTGGTGGTCTTCCTGGTCATGGAGGTGCTGCCGGGCGACCCGGCGGCCATCATGCTGGGCGTCAATGCGCGCGAGGACACCCTGGCGGCCCTGCGCCAGGAGATGGGACTCGACCGCCCGGCGCTGGAACGCTACCTGGTCTGGCTCGGCGGTTTGATCACGGGCAACCTCGGCACCAGCTATACCTATGGCGTGCCGGTCTGGGAGCTGATCGGCGAGCGCATCGGTCTGTCGCTGCCGCTGGCGCTGATCGCCATCTGTCTTTCCACGGCCATCGCCATTCCGCTCGGCGTGCTCGCGGCGGCGCGGCGCAACCGGGCCGCCGATGTCGGCGTCATGGGCTTCACCCAGCTCGGCATCGCGGTTCCCAACTTCTGGTTTGCCATCCTGCTGATCCTGCTCTTCGCGGTGCACTGGCGGGTGCTCCCGGCCGGCGGCTTCGCCGGCTGGGAGGCCGGCTTCTGGCCGGCGCTGAAGACGCTGCTTCTGCCGGCCGTCGCGCTGGCCCTGCCGCAGGCCGCGATCCTGGCGCGGGTCACCCGCTCGTCGGTGCTGGAGACGCTGGGCGAGGACTATGTGCGCACGGCCCGTGCCAAGGGCCTGACACGGCGCGCTGCGCTGTGGCGCCATGCGGTGCGCAATGCCCTCATCCCGGTGGTCACCATCATGGGCCTGCAGTTCTCCTTCCTGCTGGCCGGCACCATCATCATCGAGAACGTCTTCTACCTGCCGGGGCTCGGGCGCCTGATCTTCCAGGCCATCGCCCAGCGCGATCTCATCGTGGTCAAGGACCTGGTGATCCTGCTGGCTGCCAGCGTCATCGTGGTGAACTTCGTGGTCGACCTTGCCTATGCGGCACTCGACCCGCGCCTGCGCGGAGGCCGCCATGTCGACTGATCCGGCAGCCGCCCTCTGGCGCGAGTACTGGAGCCGCGGGCGGCATAGCGCCGGGTTCCTGATCGGCGCGGCGATCACCGCTGTGCTGGTGTTCGTCGCGCTGCTATCCCTCGTCTGGACGCCCTATGCGGTGGACGTGATGGACATCCCCACCCGCCTGCAGGGACCTTCGGCGGCGCACTGGCTGGGCACCGACCAGTACGGCCGCGACGTGCTGTCGCGGCTCATGGCCGGTGCCGTCAACTCCATCGTGGTCTCCCTGGTTGCCGTCGGCATCGGCGCCGGGATCGGCGTGCCGCTGGGAGCGCTGGCCGCGGCGCGGCGCGGCCTGATCGAGGAAGTGGTGATGCGCTTCAACGACTTCACCTTCGCTTTTCCGGCGTTGCTGTCGGCGGTGATGATCACCGCCATCCTCGGCCCCGGCGCCATCAACTCGATCATCGCCATCGGTATCTTCAATATCCCGGTCTTCGCGCGGCTGACGCGCGGGGCCTCGCTCTCCTTATGGAAGCGCGACTTCGTGCTGGCCGCGCGGGTCGCCGGCAAGGGCCGGACCCGCATCACCGCCGAACACATCCTGCCCAACATCGCCAGCCTCCTGATCGTGCAGATGACCATTCAGTTCGCGCTTGCGATCCTCGCCGAGGCGGGCCTCAGCTACCTCGGTCTCGGCACCCAGCCGCCGGCCCCTTCCTGGGGCAAGATGCTGAACGAGGCGCAGACCCTGATGTTCCAGGCGCCGCTTCTGGCCATTTTCCCCGGCCTGGCGATCATGATCACGGTGCTCGGCCTCAACCTGCTGGGCGACGGGCTGCGCGACCTGCTCGATCCGCGCCTCAGGAGGCAGCGATGAGCCTGCTCTCCGTCAGGGATCTCTGCGTCACCCTGGAGACGCCGGAGGGCCCGGCGCCGATCCTCGAAGACGTCGGCTTCGACCTGGCAGCGGGCGGCAGCCTCGGCATCGTCGGCGAGTCCGGCTGCGGCAAGTCGATGACCGCCCTGGCGATCATGGGATTGCTGCCGGGCGCGGCGCGGGTCACGGGGCAGCTGCGCTTCGAGGGCCGCGACCTGCTGGCGCTGCCGGAAGGCGCCCTCTGCAAGGTCCGCGGGCGCCGCCTCGCCATGGTGTTCCAGGAGCCCATGACCGCCCTCAACCCGGTCCAGACCATCGGCGACCAGGTGGCGGAGACCGCCCTGATTCACGGCGCCATGGGCCGCGCCGAGGCCCGCGCCCTGGCCCGCGAGACCCTGGACCGGGTCG
>JBFGUI010000202.1:0-7145 GCA_041565695.1 Kiloniellaceae bacterium | reverse complement strand
GGCGGGAATGACGGCCGGTTCAGCGACGAAAAGTCTCCACCGCCATGAAGATGCGCACCGCCGTGGTCAGCCAGCAGAGCCCACCGAAAATCCAGGCAAACCAGGAAAACAGGTCCGGCTGGAGGCAGATGGCGACGAACAGCGCGATGGTCTCACTGCCCTCGGTGAGGCCGCCCAGGTAGTAGATCGATTTCGGCCCGCGCGCCGCCGTGGTGATGCCGCGCTTGGCGGCGAGAGCGGCGAAGGCGAGGAAGGACGCGCCGGTGCCGACGAAGCTGAAGATCAGGAAGGCCGCCGGCAGCGCGTCCCCGGGGCGGCCCACGGCGAAGAAGAACACCACGCCGGCATAGAACAGGAAGTCGAGCACGATATCGAGATAGCCGCCCAGGTCGCTGATGCGTCCGTGGCGCGCCACCGCGCCGTCGAGACCGTCGGCCAGGCGGTTCAGCAGGATGAGCGCCAGCGCCCAGCCGTAGCTGCCCAGCGCCAGCATCGCCCAGGCCCCCATGCCGACGAAGAAGCCGGCCCAGGTGATGCTGTTGGCAGTGATTCCGAAATGGGCGATCCGCTGCCCGAGGCGGTCGAGCGGCGGATCGATCAGCTTTCTGAGGCGCGCATCCAGCATGCCTTCCCTTACCCCGCCGCGCCGCAGGGCGCCAGAAGCCCAGAGATCACGCCTGCGTCAGTCGGCTGTCACGAAACGGCCGAGACGTACGGCCGAGGCGCCCGGGTTTAGGCGCCGCGAAGGCATGATCAGCACGCAGTCGTCGTAGGGGGTGGTCACCGGCTTGCCGCCGTCGTAGGCGATCACGCTGCCGACCTTCGGGATCACCTCCAGGCCGCGGTAGTCCTCGACGAAGCGGAAGTCCTGGGTCTCGATGGTGACCGGCCCGCTGACTTCGATGAAACGCTGCTCCGGCAGTTCGAGGCCATCCAGTTCCCCGGCCGCCCAGTCGGCCTCCACCATGTCGTGCACCAGCAGGAAGCGCAGCGCGGACTGGATCGCCAGCGGCCCGGCAGCGGCCTCCCAGTGCTGACCGCACTCGACCAGCAGCGCGTTCTTCGGACTGTCGGGATCGGCAAAGCCCTCGTAGTCGCGCATGCGCCGGCCGGCGGCGTGCCCCGCGTCGGTGACCACGACCTCCGGCAGGCCGACCGCCTTGGCGAGGCGGCGGCCCTTGGGCAGCGGCCCGGCCATCATCAGCGGCGGCGTCTTCTGCTGCATGGAATGGATGTCGAGCAGGAAGTCGACCTTTTCGAGGTAGGGGCGCACCGCGCGGGCGCGGCGCAGCTCGGCCGAGTCCCGCTCCGCATCGTCGAGCACCTCGGCGGTCCAGAGGCGGTTGAAGTCCTCGTCCACGTAACGCGAGGCGGTCGCCCGCTGCGGATCGAAACTGTGGTAGGCCTCGACATTCATGAAGCCGAGCGAGACGACCCCGCGTTTCGGCGCGATGTCATGGCGGAACAGCCAGTCCAGCGCGATCGCGCCGCAGAGCTCGTTGCCGTGCACCACCGCGGTGATCATCACGTGCGGCCCCGGCCGGCCGGTGTCGAAGCGGGTGATGTAGTCGATCCCGGTATTGCCTGCCTTGTGAGGCGTGATGTCCGGGGCCGTCAGTTCGATGGGGTACTCGTTCGGTACGACCGGCGATGGCATCAATCGTCTCCCTGCCCTGCCTGCTGTTGCAAAAGGTTCTTGTCTTGCGCTGCGCCGCGCCACTGCGCATCGCGCGCCAGCGGAAAGATTCCGGCCGGCGCGTGGCGGTAGGGCAGCCGCTTCAGATCGGCCGTGCCCCAGTCGGGCGTGTCGATGATCACGATGGCCGCGGCCAGCGGCTCGTAGACCGCGCGGAAATGGGTCTTTGAGCGCAGCAGCAGGATGTCCTGTGCCGCGAAGTCGACGCCGAACTGTTCCAGGGCGTCCAGGTCGATGGCCGAGGTCGAGTTGGAGATCACGCTGACCGTGACCCTGCCGAAACGCAGCAGCGCGCTCGGCCCCAGATCGATGCGCCGGCCCCGGCGCATCGGCCCGGTGCCGGTGAAGACCTTGTTGCCTGCCCAGAGCACCTCGGCCTCTGCTTCCAGCGGACCGCCGGCGCGCTGCGAGGACTTGCCGGCAAGTCTCACGGCGATCCTGGCGCCGGCGCCCGCCGCTGCCGCCGCCGCCGCGGTCTCCGGGTCCCAGAGATAGGGACAATGCACCGCGAGCCCCTCGGACGCGGCGACCAGGCGCTGCAGGGCCCAGGTCGAATCGTTGAGCCGGTCGGCGTGCTCCAGCAGCACCACCGGCCGCGCCTCCTGTCGGGCGATGCGCCGGGCCCGAGCCAGGCCGCTGTCGAGATCCTCGACCAGATCCTCGTGCAGCAGGGCTTCGCGCTCAGCCCAGATGCGCGCGGCCAGGCGCTCGGCTTCCGCCGCAGCGAGGTCGGCGTCGCCATCGGCCACCACCGCAACGGAGAACCCCAGGTCCGGCGTATCGCCATAGGCAAAGCCGCAGAACACCGAGGCGTCGATGATCCTGGGCACCCGCTGCGGCAGGTCGAGGGACTCGGCGACGATCTCCGACAAGGGAGCGAGACCCGTCGCGGTGAAGATCGAGGGCAGCACCAGCGGCGGCTTGACCAGCGCGACGCAGGGGTTCTGGCGCCCTTCCAGCTTGGCCAGCAGGCAGCGCGCCGCCCTGGCGCCGGTCTCCGCCATGTCGACATGGGGCGAGAAGTGGAAGCCGAAGACCGCGGTGCAGAGCCCGGCGCTGCGCGGCGAGAGGTTGGCGTGCAGGTCGAAGGCCACCACGACCGGCAGATCGGGGCCGAGCGCGTCCCGCAGGGTCTGGAGCAGCTCGCCTTCCGGGTCCGGCCGGCTGGGCGTGGTCATGGCCCCGTGCAGGTACAGCAGCACGCCGTCTAGCGGCGCGGCCGCGCGCAGGCCGTCGAGCAGTTCGTCGCGGTAGTGCTCGAAGGCCGCGTCGGCGGCATGCCCCGCGGCCGAGCAGTCCGTGTAGACCAGCGGCACGATCTCCGCCCCGGCCGCCTGCAGCACCTCGAGGAAGCCGCCGGCGACGGTCGCCGTCCCGGCCAGGCCCTCGAGCAGGGCGGGGCCGCGGCGTGCCTCGCGCTCGAAGTCGGCGAGGCCGGTTTCCTGCGGCAGGAAGGAGACCGATTCCAGCGCGAGGCCGCCGACGGCAATACGCGGTGCCTTGGCCGATGCGCCGTTCATGGCGCTTCCAGGTAGACGTTGGCCATGACCTGGGCCAGGTGGCTGCGGATCGCCGCGATGAGCCGCTCGGCCGGCGCGGAAAAGCCGCGGTCGGCCAGGTGCAGCACGCCGTAGCGGTTGATCAGGCGCGGCGTCAGCGGGCGCGCCTCCAGATCGCCGCGCCCGGCGCCGCCCCAGGACAGCGCGTTGAGGATGGCGACCCCTTCGCCCATGCGCACCAGATCGCAGATCGTGCCCGAAAGGTTGGTCTCCGCGCGCAGGCGCATGGGCACGCCGGCGCGGCGGAACATCTGCTCGATGCGGTGACGCGAGGGATAGCGCCGGGTCATGGTGATCAGCGGCACCTCGGCCAGGTCCTCGACGCCGACGGCGCGCTGCGCGGCGAGGCGGTGGCCCGGCGGCATGAGCACGACCGAATGGGTCTCGATCAGCGGAATGGCGTCGATGCCCGGGTGGCTCTCCAGCATCGAGGCGAAGGCCAGTTCCACCTGGTCGCGCAGCAGCCAGTCGACCATCATCTCGGTGAGGCCGGTTTCCACCGTCAGCATGAGACGCGGGTGTTGCGGCAGAAAGCTGCGCAGCAGATCGTGCAGCACCGCCTCGTAAAGCATCGGCGTGACGCCGAGCCGCAGACGCCCGGTGCCGTGGCGGCGCACGTCCTCGGCGGAGCGCCGCACCCGGTCGATGCCTTCCAGCGCGCTGCCGACGTCGATGGAGAGGCGATGGGCCTCCGGCGTCGGCGTCAGCTTGCCCTTGGCGCGGTGAAACAGGGAAAAGCCGAGCTCTTCCTCGAACTGCTTCAGCAGGCGGCTCACCGCCGGCTGCGACACGCCCAGCATGCGGGCCGCCGCGCTGACCGAGCCGGCTTCCATCACCGCGTGGAAAGCCTCCATCATGCGCGGCGTGGGCAGCCGGCGTCCTTCGGGATCGCCTTGCGGATCGAGGGCATAACTCATAACAAAATGTTATAATCTCTATGACCGCAACGGCAGGTTTTGCCTATGCGAATGCCGTGGAGCCGCCAAAGGCCATTTAACTTTGACAGCCCCACTAGACACTCGCATTATACCCGACAAGGTCCCGCCGTCGAGTGATGGAAGGGTCCAGCAAACGATTTCCGGGGGCCAGCGGCGCATCCCGGAAGACATGAACAGGCGCATCAACGTCTTACGGGGAACGAACTCATGCGAAAGAGCACACTGCTGTGCGCGGTCTCGCTGGCCGCTGTCCTGGCCTCGCCGGTCACCGCGCAGGAGCTGACCATCGGCGTCTCCGCCGAGCCCTCCGCCCTCGACCCGCACTACCACAACCTCGGCCCGAACAACGCCATGCGGCGCCACATCTTCGAATCGCTGGTGCTGCAGGACGCCAAGCAGCGGCTGCAGCCGGGCCTGGCGACGTCGTGGCGGCCGGTCGACGACACCACCTGGGAATTCAAGCTGCGCGAAGGCGTGAAGTTCCACGACGGCTCGCCCTTCACCGCCAAGGACGTGGTCTACACGGTCTGCCGCATTCCCAATGTGGAGAACAGCCCGTCGTCCTTCACGGTCTACACCAAGGCCATCGCCGACATGCAGATCAAGGACCCGCACACCCTGGTCATCAAGACCGAGGGGCCCTACCCGCTGCTGCCGGTCGAGGTCTCGACCTGGGGCGTGCTCTCCGCCACCGCCAACGGCGCGACCGGAGACATCGGCTTCGGCCGTGAAGGCTGCACCGGCACCGGCGACTATCCGAAGACCGAGGCCTTCAACACGGGCGCCGCCGCCATCGGCACCGGCATGTACAAGTTCAAGGAGTTCACACGCGGCGACAAGATCGTCTTCGAGCGCAATGACGACTACTGGGGCGGCAAGGCCGACTGGGCCACGGTCACCTTCCGGCCGATCACCAGCGACGGCCCCCGCGTGGCCGCCCTCCTGGCCGGCGACGTCGACATCATCGACAAGCCGCCGCTGCAGGACCTCGAGCGCATCAAGCAGGAAGGCTTCCAGGTCGCCCAGGGCCTGTCCAACCGGGTGATCTATCTGCACCTCGACCACGAGGCGGAGCCGAGCCCGGGCATCACCGGCACCGACAAGAACCCCTTCAAGGACGTGCGGGTGCGCAAGGCCGTCTCCATGGCGATCAACCGCGAGGCCATCGTCGAGCGCATCATGGGTGGCGTGGCCGTGGCGGCGGGCGAGCTGCTGCCGCCGGGCATGTTCGGGGCGACCCCGGGCGCCAAGGCCGAGGAATACAATCCGGATGCCGCCAAGAAGCTGCTCGCCGAAGCGGGCTTTCCCAACGGCTTCGGCCTGACCATCGGCTCGCCGAACGACCGCTACATCAACGACGCCCAGGTGGCCCAGGCGGTCGCCCAGATGCTGACCCGCGTCGGCATCAAGACCCAGGTCGACGCGGTCACCGCCAGCACCTTCTTCAAGCGGCGCAACCAGTACGAGTTCTCCATGTACCTGGCCGGCTGGGGCTCGGGCACCGGTGAAATGTCCTCGCCGCTGCGCGCGCTGGTGGCCACGCCGAACAAGGACAAGGGCTACGGCGGCACCAACCGCGGGCGCTACGCCAACCCGGATCTCGACGCCCTCATCGACCAGGCCCTGGCCACGGTCGACGACGACAAGCGCGAGAAGATCCTGCAGCAGGCCAGCGGCGTGGTGATGGCCGACTACGGCATCCTGCCGCTGCACTTCGAAGTGACGCCCTGGGCCTTCCGCAAGGGCATCACCTACGAGCCGCGTACCGATCAGTACACACTGGCCCTGGGCATCAAGCCGGCCAGCTGACGGTCCGTTTCACCGGTCGGGGGCGGTGCCACGGCACCGCCTCCATGCCGGCCCCTACCCGAGGTTCGAGGAACCGCTGACAGCGGCAGGGCATAGCCGATGCTCGTCTACTTACTGCGCCGCCTGGGACAGTCCCTCTTCGTCGTCGCCGCCATGGCGGTGCTGGTCTTCGTCGGCGTCTACGCGATCGGCAGCCCGATCGACATCATGATCAGCCCCGACGCCGACCAGGCGGAGATGGAGGCGGCCATCGCGCGGCTCGGGCTCGACAAGCCGCTGTGGGAGCAGTTCTTCATCTTCGTCGGCAACGCGCTGCAGGGTGATCTCGGCCGCAGTTTCGTTTATTCGACCGACGCTCTGGGCCTCATCCTGTCGAAGCTGCCGGCGACCATGGAGCTGGCCATGCTGGCCCTGGTCTTCGCCGTCTTCCTCGGCGTGCCGCTCGGCATGATCGCCGGCCTGAAGCCCAACTCCATCGCCGGCAAGACCATCATGACCGGCTCCATAATGGGCTTTTCCCTGCCCAACTTCTGGCAGGGCATGATGCTGATCCTGCTCTTCGCGGTAATCTTCAAGGTGCTGCCCTCGGGCGGCCGCGGCGACACCGTGGAAGTCTTCGGCGTGGCCTGGTCCTTCCTCACTCTCGACGGCCTGTCGCACATGCTGCTGCCGGCGGTCAACCTGGCGCTGTTCAAGACCTCGCTGGTGATCCGCCTGGCGCGCGCCGGCACCCGCGAGGCGGTGCTGCAGGACTACGTGAAGTTCGCCCGCGCCAAGGGCCTCGCGCCGCAGCGCATCGTGCTGGTGCACATCGCCAAGAACATCATGATCCCGGTGGTCACCATCCTGGGCCTCGAGCTCGGCAGCATGATCGCCTTCGCCGTGGTGACCGAGACGGTCTTCGCCTGGCCAGGCATGGGCAAGCTCTTGATCGACTCGATCAACCTGCTCGACCGGCCGGTGGTGGTCGCCTACCTCATGCTGACGGTGCTGATGTTCATCATCATCAACTTCATCGTCGACATGCTCTACTGCGTGCTCGACCCGCGGGTGCGTCTCTCGGAGGCCAAGGCATGAGCGAAGTCACCCGCCCCACCGGCGTGCTCGCCGAGGCCGAGGTCATCCGGCCCGGGCGCTGGCGCG
>JBFGUI010000201.1:0-7202 GCA_041565695.1 Kiloniellaceae bacterium | reverse complement strand
GCCGTAGCGTTTGATGTCCGCCCGGTTGGCGACGAGGATATGGATGAAGCTGCGGATGCGGTCTTCCGGGCTGTCGCCCTCGATCTCCCAGCGCTCCAGCATCTGCCGGGTCTTGGCCAGGCGCGCGTCGATGACCGCGTCGAGGATCTCGTCCTTGGTCTTGAAGTGATAGTAGAAGTTGCCGCGCGAGATCTGCACCACCCCGGCGATGTCGGCGAAGGAGGTGTGCTCATAGCCCTGCCGGTAGAACAGCCGGTCGGCCGCCTCGACGATCTGCTCGCGGGTTGTCTTCTCGCTCATGCCGTCGGCTCCGGGGCCATCGGGTGCGTGACCGGCGGCGCCGGCCCGGGGCGCCCCTCTAGGACGTTTGTCCAAATCGATCGGCAGAAGTTAGGACAAGCGTCCAAGTCTGTCAAGCGGGGCCGGATGGGCGAAGAAAAGGGGCCGCTCCGTTTTGCGGAGCGGCCCCGGTTCTCGCCGGAGAGGCGCAGCTAGAGGGTGTGACGGACCTCGTAGCGGTCGTTCGGCAGGATGTACTGCCAGGCATTGCGACTGGCCGTGTCGATGAAGATCGGCGCGCGCATGTTGACCGAAGTCTCGAAGCTGTTGCCCATGCGCCGGAAGGTGGCGATCAGCATGATCGCGCAGTTCTCCGGGGCGACGGCCAGCGTCTGCAGGGCCGACTCGATGTCCTTGGCGTCGATCAGGTCCGCCGCCGGCTCGTAGGGCAGCACGATGAAGGAAAGGTCGTCCGGGTCCAGCGCCTGCAGCAGCATGAAGCTGGACTGGGTCTCGCTCGGGATCATCGCCAGCCCGAAGGACTGGTAGCCGACGAAGCCCGGGATCCCTTTCGGGAAGGTTAACGACTGACCGAGATCGAACTCGATGACGCCGAAGCGCGTCTTGACGGTCGTCTTCTGGTCCCCATCGGGCGGTGGCGCAGAGGCGAACCCGCCTGGGGAGGCTGGTGCGGCCGTCCTGGCTGCCTGTGACTCGCGGGGCATAGTGAACTCCTTACTCTTGGCGGCTGATTATTGCCGCTATCTGGTTACGAAATCGCTATTTCCGGCATTTATCTCAAATACTGCAGGAGGCTCAGCTCCGAGATCCTCGACAGCGAGAGGTAGGAGGCCTTGAGCTGAACCTCGTCCTGGGCGAGGCGGGTGGTGGCCTCGGCCACGTCCACGTCTTCCAGGGTGGACACCAGGTTGGTCGAATAGGTCAGGTAGTCCTGGTGGCCGTCCTTGGTGGCCTCCAGCACCTTCGAGCTGGCG
Organism: Kiloniellaceae bacterium; assembly: GCA_041565695.1. Taxonomy (GTDB): domain Bacteria; phylum Pseudomonadota; class Alphaproteobacteria; order Kiloniellales; family Kiloniellaceae; genus Pelagibius. The sequence goes on along the minus strand of JBFGUI010000201.1, from coordinate 5,928 downwards.
CCGATGCGGCCGCGGATGTCGCTGAGGCCGTCGACCGCCGAGTTCATCATCGTGTAGGCCTGTTCCAGGACCGGGACGTCCAGGTTGGCGCCGGCGTAGTCCATGTAGGACAGGGCGCGCAGCATCTCCTCGAAGGCGGTCTCGTCGGCGGTGATGCCGTAGACCGTCTCGAAGGTCTCGTCGGCGCGCACCGAAAGCTGCAGGGTGTCACCCTGGAAGTAGTCGAAGTCGGCCGTGAAGACGCCCGGCAGACCGGCCTGCGGGGTATAGAGCGGGTCGCTCAGGTCGACGGCCGGGCTGTCGGTGCGCGAGCCGGCGAAGAGGTAGCGGTCCTCGTGCTGCGTGTTGAGCAGGGACTCGGCCTCAGCCAGGAAGGTCGCCGCGAATTCCTGCAGCGGCACGTCGTTGATGTTCTCGCCGGAGATCGCCGAGCTCATGATGGCCAGCACCTCGGTGGCGCGCTGCACCAGGGTGGCGACGGAGGACTCCATGATGCCCAGGCGGGTCAGCGCCTGGTCGATGTTGCGGGTGAACTGCTCGGTGCGGGCGACGGCGCGCTCGATGTTCACCAGCTGGCTGGAATCGCTGGCGATGGCGGAATACTGCTGCGCCCGCTTGCCGCTGGCGATCTCGATCTGGCGCTCCGCGACGCTGCCCTGGGTCCGCATGGTGTAGGACAGGGTCAGCAGGTGCTGGGCGTAGTTGGCTACCCGGAACATCGCGCTCTCCTTAGCCCGAAGCCAAGTTGAACAGGGTGTCGAACATCTCGTCGGCGGCCTGTACCAGCCGCGCCGAGGCGTTGTAGGCGTTCTGGAAAATCGTCATGTTGGCCAGCTCCTCGTCGAGGTTGACGCCGGCCTCGGCCTGGAACTTGGCCTGCATGTCCTCGAAGAAGAAGGTCTGGAAGTTGAAGGTGTCATCGGCCGCGGCGGTCTGCGAGGCATTGAACGACAGGATCACGCCGGCATAGCCGGAGAAGGTGGTGCTCGTGGCCGAGGGGCCGTTGGCGATGCTGGCGTAGCTGAAGTTCTCGCCGAAGGCGTCGGCCAGCTGCTGGGCGATCTCGTTGTCGCCGGCACCCAGGGTGAGGGCCGGCGGCGTGCCGCGCAGCATGCCGCGCGAAAGGTACGAGGGGTCGTCGATGATCGACTGGCGCACCTGAATGGTGCCGGAGATGCCCAGGTCGCTGCCCTGGTTGGTCATGGCGAAGCCGCCGCCGGCCAGCTGCGGGGTCTCGAAGAGGTCGTTGAGGCCGAAGAAGTTCGAGAAGCCCAAGTAGGTCTCGTTCACCGTGTCGCCGTCAGCGTCGAAAGTGATGGTGGCGTCGCCCAGATCCGCGGTCGGTCCGTTGTCGAGAATGGCCAGGCGGTAGCCCGGCTCCATCTTGATCTCCATGCGGTTGGCATTCCAGGCCGCCACGCCATAGCCCGGCGCCGTATTGAGGAAGGCATCCATGGCGGTGATGATCGCGTCGGGCGTGGTGGCGCCGGCGCCGATGGTCAGCGGCGCGATGACCGAGTTGCCGCTGGCATCGAGGATCGCGAAGGAGACCGAAGAGCCCAGCGTCAGCGGGTCGGTCGGCGTGGTGATCTCGCGCGAACCGTACATAGTGGCCGGATCAGCGCCGGCCGTGCCGAGGCCGAAAGGCGTGTTGGCGCCGCGGTTGTGGGCCCGGTTGACCTGGTCGCGCATCTGGCCGGCCAGCTGGTCGAGCTGGTTGGTCAGCGCCGGCAGGCTGCTGTCGCGCATCTCGATGAGGCCACCCAGCTTGCCGGTGGTGATCTCCGTGGTGATGTCGTTGGTCGGGCCGTTCAGGTAGAGGCCGCTGATCGTCCCCGGATAGGTCTCGGCGGCGGTCATGAAGGGCGTGACCGTGAAGGAAAGGGTGGAGTAGGAGGCGCCGGAGACCAGCGAACGGCCCGACGCGGTGAACAGGCGGATCTGGCCGGTGGAGTCCTTGAACTCCTGCAGGTCCATGTACTCCGAGATGGTCTTCACCGCGACGTCGCGGCGGTCTTCCAGGTCGCCGATCGGCTGGCCCTTGACCAGGCTGTTGGAGATCTGTGCGTTGAGGTCGGCGATGATCTCCAGCTCGGCGTTGATGATGTCGACTGCGGCGCCGATCTCGGCATCGGCCTGGGTGCGCATCTGCTGCACCTGAGTGCCCATGTTGTTGAAGTACTGGGCCATCTCCATGGCCTCGTTGACCGCGTCGAAGCGGTGGGCGGCGACCTCGGGGCTGTTGGCCACGTTCTCCAGCGCGACGCTCAGGTCGGTGATCGAGTTGCCCAGCGCGTTGTTGTTGCCCAGCGAGCCGAACAGCGCCTGCATGCGATTGAGGTACTCGGCGCGGACCGCGGCGTTGCCGAGCACCGTGGTCTCTTCCATCAGGTCGCGGCGCAGGAACTGGTCGATGCGGCGCACGATCTGCGCCGTCTCCACGCCGGCGCCCAGGCCACCCAGGATCCGGTTCTGCTGGTCGTGGATCTTGCGGGCGTAGTCGGGCGTGTTGACGTTCGCCACATTGCTCGAGGTGACCTGCAGGGCGGTCTGGTTGACCTGCAGGCCGCTGAGAGCGTTGTAGAGGGCGATGGAGAGCGACATGGTGGCTGTCTCGCTGTGGGGCCGGTGCGCCGGGTATTGCCTTAGAGGTGCTGGTCGACCTGGACCGAGACCGGCGGCTTGGCGGCGCCCCGGTTGGCGGTGCCGCGGCTGGAATAGCCGGAGTTCTCGCTCTGCTGCTCCTCCACCGCCTTGACGATGGCCGTGGCGACGCGCTGGTTGGCGCTGCGCGCGGCTTTGATCGCCATCTCGTTCTCGCTCATCACCGCGTGCATGCGCTCCATCACGTCGCTCAGCTCCTCGCGCATCAGCGGATCGATCGCCTCGACGAAGGCCGGGTTGGAGCGCATGCCCTCGGTCTGCTTCTCATAGGCCTGCACCAGGCCCAGCTTGTGATCCTGCAGCTCGCCGAAGTCGCGCACCCGCATGGCGCGCAGCAGCTCGACCTCGCGGCTCATCACTGCCGTCAGGTCCTCGATGATGTGAATAACCTGACGCAGCTCCTCCGGAGTCGGCGGGGCCGCTTGGGGCTGGTTCTCGGTCATTGCTGGTTCTCCTGCATCTTGAGGATTTCACGTTGCACCGAATCCGCGATGCCGATGCCACCCGCCTTGGCGATGGCCTTGCCGTATTCCTGGACCATCATGGAGCGGTAGATCTTTTCACCCTGGCCGCCGCCGAACAGGCCGCCGGTGTCGACGCTCTCGAAGACCGGGGCCAGCATTTCGGAGATGAACAGGGCCTCGAACTCCTCGGCAGCCCGCTTGGCCTGCTGGATCGACACGGCCGCTTGCGGCGGCGTCGCCTGGAAGCGGGCCAGGGCCGGGGTCAGGGGCGCGTTGCTGGTGGCGGCTTCGATCATGGTCAGAGCACCTCGATCTCGGCCTGCAGGGCGCCGGCGGCCTTGATCGCCTGGAGGATCGAGATCATGTCGCGCGGGCCGATGCCCAGCGCGTTGAGGCCGTTGACCAGTTCCTGCAGGCTGACGCCGGCAGGGACCACGGCGAGGCGCTCGTCGCCGTCCTCGTCGACCTGGATCTCGGTGCGGTCCACCACCTCGGTGTCGCCGGTATTGGAGAAGGCGTTGGGCTGGCTGACCTGCGGCGTCTCGGTGATGCGGATCGTCAGGTTGCCCTGGGCGATGGCGACGGTGGAGATGCGCACGTTCTCGCCCATCACGATGATCCCCGAGGCCTCGTCGATCACCACGCGGGCCGGCTGGTCGGTGCGCACGCGCAGCTGCTCGATGTCGGTCATCAGCGCCACCACATCGCCGTTGTAGCGGGCGGGCAGGGAGATCTGCACCGTGGTCGGGTCGGTCGGGCGCGCCGAGGGCTCGCCGGTGAAGCCGTTGATGGCGTTGGCGATGCGCCGGGCGGTGGTCAGGTCCGGGTTGCGCAGCGACAGCTTGACCGAGCGCAGCTGCTCCAGCTCGAAGCCCAGCTCGCGCTCGATGATGGCGCCGTTGGCGATGCGCCCGGAGGTCGGCACGCCCTTGACCACGGTCTCGGCGTTGCCCGCGGCGCTGAAGCCGGCCACCGCCACCTGGCCCTGGGCCACGGCATAGACCTCGCCGTCGGCGCCGAGCAGCGGGGTGACCAAGAGGGTGCCGCCCAGGAGGCTCTCGGAATCGCCCAGGGCGGAGACCTGGACGTCGATGCGGGTGCCCTGGCGGGAGAAGGGGGGCAGGTCGGCGGTGATCATCACCGCGGCGACGTTGTCGGTGTCCAGGTCCTCGCTGCGCGCGTTGATGCCGAGGCGCTGCAGCATGCCGATCAGGCTCTCACGGGTGAATACGGCGCTGTCCAGGTTGTCGCCGGTGCCGTTGAGGCCGACCACCAGGCCATAGCCGACCAGCATGTTGTCACGCACGCCCTCGAAGTCCGCCACGTCCTTGATCCGCGACTGGCTCTGGACAAGGGCGGCGGTGCCGGAGAGGCCCTGACCGAGGCCCAGGCCGAGCGCCAGCAGCAGGGCCGGCAGGGCCTTGATCAGGGCGCCGAAACGCGGCCTTTGCGGCTGGCGGAGGGCGGTAGAGGAACGCACTTTGGGCATGGAGGCCTTCCCGATGGGGTTTGACTCCTGCCTTTCAATGCGAATTGCGTGCCAAGTTCATCCCCGGCACGAAACGGCGGAAACCGCGGGTTTTGAGGGGCCTCGCGGCCGCCGCGGGCGCCGGCGGGGCCCGTGGGGCGGCAAAAAGTGGCCTTTGGGGATAGGAAATTTCTGCCGCATTTTCAGAGGTTTAACGCGTTATTAACCGCGCAGGCTCAGTGTCTTTCGAGACCTTTGCTGTACCGGACTCTGTATGAAGATCGATCGTATTTCCGGCCCCAAGACCTCTTCTTCGCGCCGCAGCGGACGCGCCGCGGCGAGCGGCGGCGGCGGTTTCGCCCGCGCGCTGGCCGGCCCGCCGGAGCCGGCGCCGGCCCCGGCCGGGGCCGGCCCCGTGCAGGCCTTGAATGCCCTCCTCGCGGTCCAGGAGGTCGGCGACTCGACCGAAGGTCGTGCCCGCGCCCGGCGCCGCGCCGAGGACCTTCTGGACCGGCTCGAGGAGCTGCGTCTGGCGATCATGCTGGGCGAGGTGCCGCTGACCCAGCTGGAGCAGCTCGCGGCCCAGCTGAGCCAGTGCCAGGAGGCGGTCGGCGACCCGAAACTTGCTCAAATCATTAACGAAATCGAGATCCGGGCGGCGGTAGAGTTGGCCAAGCGGGGGCGCTGAGGCGCCACCGGGACAACCTTGGAAAGTGGGCCCCGGGGGCTTGAAAAGTACCGGAATCGGCGCAAGAAAATTTGAAGATTCCAAGGACTTGCCGGGCTAGGCAAATTCCATATACTCCCGGCGCGTTTTGGTTAGTCATTTGCGGGACCAGGAATGACTGTGAAGTTGCCCAAGAACTACCGCCCCAAAGAGAGCGAGAAGTTCATGAACCCGAAGATGCGCGAGTACTTCCGCCAGAAGCTGCTGGCCTGGAAGGCGGAACTGCAGCGCGAATCGGGCGAGACCTTGCAGCATCTGCAGGAGGTCTCTTTGCACGAGCCGGACATCGCCGACCGGGCCTCGCTCGAAACCGACCGCTCGCTGGAGCTCAGAACCCGCGACCGCGAGCGCAAGCTGATCTCCAAGATCGACGCGGCGCTCCGGCGCATCGAGGACGAGTCCTACGGCTACTGCGAGGAGACCGGCGAGCCGATCGCCCTGCGCCGCCTCGAGGCGCGGCCGATCGCCACCCTGTCGATCGAATCGCAGGAGCGTCACGAGCGTATGGAACGCACCCACCGGGACGACTGAGAAACCGTTCCTGCAGGCTGTCGAGCCTAGAGCAGAAACCGGATAGGGAAGGCCGCGTCATCGACGCGGCCTTT
>JBFGUI010000200.1:0-7219 GCA_041565695.1 Kiloniellaceae bacterium | reverse complement strand
CGAGCTGCAGGGCCCGGTCGCAATCGGCGATGGCCCTGGCGTAGTCCTTGATCTCGCCGTAGCAGGCGGCCCGGTCGGCGTAGAGCGCCGCCCGGCCGTCGCCCCGGGTCAGCGCCGCGTTGAAATCGAGGACCGCATAGCGCAGCAGACCCAGCCGGCTGTAGCACTGGCCGCGCCGGGCATGGGCCTGCCAGGACCCCGGATCGAACTCCAGCTCGCGGCTAAAGTCGCCGATGGCGCCGCGGTGATCCCCGAGCCGCTGCAGCAGGCGCGCGCGGTTTGCGAAGACCGGCGCGAAGGTCGGATCGGCGGCAACGGTGCGGTCGAAGTCTTCCAGAGCCTCGGTCAGCTTGCCCAGGGCCTCGCGGGCAATGCCACGGCGGTTGAGGATGGCGGGTTCCTCCGGCGCGAAGCGCGCGGCCTCAGTCAGATCCGCTTCGGCCTCGCCGAAGCGCTTCAGGCGGGCAAAGGCGGCGGCACGGTGGAACAGGGTCACCACCTGCGCGCCGCCGAGATCGAGAGCGCGGGTGAAGTCGGCGACCGCCTTGACGTCTTCATAGCGGTCGAGGTGGCAGAGGCCGCGGTTCGAGTAGGCCGCGGCAAAGCCGGCATCATGGCGGATGGCGGCATCGAAGTCGGCCAGGGCGCCGGTCAGATCGCCCTTCTCCCGGCGCACCATGCCCATGCCGTTCAGCGCCTGCGCCCGGTCGGCGCCGCGCTCGCCGGCGCGCAGGAAGTCGTCGATGGCGAGGTAGGTATAGCCGAGCGCGCGGTAACTGTAGGCGCGCTCCAGGTAGTACTGGCCGTTGCAGGGATCGCAGGCCAGCGCTGCGGAGAACGCGCCGACCGCGCCCTGGTGGTCACCCGCCGCGGCCTTTTCGCGGCCGCGCCGGAAGCAGTCCACGCCGCTGCGCGACAGGCCGCCGGAGCGGCGGGCCACCGCCGCGACCGCAGGTGCGGCCGTTTCGCGGCTCTTCAGGGTCTCGCCCAGGGAGTCCGCCAGCAGGTCGCGTGGGCGCAGAGCCCGGTTGCCCTGGCCCCCGCCACCAGGCGATCCGGAGGGCCGGCTGAGCCGCATCGGGCCGAGGGCCAGCGGATCGAGGCCCACCGGGCGGCGTGCGCGGCCGTCTTGCGGCAGGTCGGTCGGAAAGAAGTCGCATGGGATGCCGCGCGACAGCCGAAGCCCGTGCTCCTGCCCAGTCTCCCGCGCTGCGCCTTCCTGCTCCACTGACATGGTGATCCCCCTTGGCGGGAGCGGGCGCTCCCTGGTGTGTCGGTTCTGGCTCAGGAGCCTGCCCGAGGTTGCAATCTCGCTCTGTGGGGAAAATCACACCGCCGCAAAAACGGCGGCGTTCTGCGGGTTCTGTGGGCCGAGGTCCCGCGCGGAAGAGCCGGAAAAAAGGGGGCGGCCGACCGGGCCGCCCCTCTCGAGGATTGGGGACTGTTCGAGGCCGGCGACGGCTCAGGTGCCGATCTCGCCGCCGTTTTCTTTCTGGATCACCAGCACGGAGGGCCGCGGCGGCATGCCCGGCTTGAAGTCCGGCCAGCGGGTCGCCGGGTCCTCGAAGGTCGAGTCCCGTTCGAAGCCCGGGAAATCCTTGGTCCCGTCGGTCGCCGGGTGCTGCACTGCCACGAAGAGCGTCCGGTTGTCGGCGGTGAAGCGCGGGCCGCAGAGTTCGGCGCCGACCGGCGTGCGGAAGAACATCTTGCTGTAACCCCGCAGGACACCTTCGGTCTCCACCCCGTAGAGTCCGTCGGCAGTGCCGGTCTTCGACCAGCCCGAACCCTGGTCGGTCGACACCCAGAGCCGTCCGCGCGGATCGACGGCGCAGTTGTCCGGCGAGCCGAACCAGCCGTTCTCCGACGTCGCTTCGTGGTACTTCGCGCCGGATTCAGGGTCGCGCGGGTTGCCGCCAACGACCAGCAGGTCCCAGGTGAAGGTTGCGGCGGTGTGGTCGCCGCCCGGCGGCGTCAGCTCGGCCACCTGGCCGAAGTGGTTCGGCCCGCGGGGGTTAGGGCCGTCGACGGCGTCGGCCTTGCGCCGGGAGTTGTTGGTCAGCATCACGTAGACCTTGTTGGTGATCGGACTCGGCTCCACGTCCTCGGGCCGGTCCATCGGCGTGGCGCCCAGCAGGTCGGCAGCAACGCGCGTCTCGATCATGACGTCGGCCTGGCTGTGGAACCCGTTCTCCGCGGTCAGCGGTCCCTCGCCGTGCACCAGCGGCAGCCAGTCCAGCGAGCCGTCCTCGTTGAAGCGCGCCACCGAGAGGGTGCCGTTCTCCAGCAGGTCCATGTTCGCGGCGCGATCGCCCGGGGTGTAACGCCCCTCGGAGACGAAGCGGTAGAGGTAGTCGAAGCGCTGGTCGTCGCCGGTGTAGACCACGACGCGGCCGTCCGCGTTGACGATGGGCTCGGCGCCCTCGTGCTTGCAGCGGCCGAGGGCGGTGCGCTTCTTCGGCTTGGAGGTCGGGTCGAGAATGTCGACCTCGACGACCCAGCCGAAGCGGTTGGCCTCGTTGGGCTCGGCGCTGACGTCGAAGCGCTTGTCGAAGCGGGACCAGGCGTACCAGCCGCCGGGAACGCCGTAGCGCTTGTGATTGCGCTCCTCCGCGTGGCCTTCGGCCAGCGTGCCGCCGAAGTAGCCGTGGAAGTTCTCCTCGGCCATCAGGTAGGTGCCCCAGGGCGTGATGCCGCCGGCGCAGTTGTTGAAGGTGCCGAAGCAGGCGGTGCCGCTCGCGTCGGCCGAGGTCTTCATGCGGTCGTGGCCGGCGGCCGGCCCGGTGATCTCCATCTCCGTCGTATCGGCGGTGATGCGACGATTGTACTGACCATCGGTGACGACGCGCCACTTGCCGTTCTCGCGCTTCACCTCGACGACGGAGCCGCCGTGGGCGGCCATTTCGATGCCGACCAGTTCGGCGGTCATGTCGGCGAAGTCCTTCTTGTCCTGCCGGCCGAGCCCCGGGAACATGACCTCTTCGCTGGTGTACTCATGGTTCACGCAGAGCAGGCCGTGCTCGGGATTGTCGGAGCCGAAGGGCAGGCCGACATAGCCGAGGAAGTCGTTGTTGTAGCCGAACTGGCGGGCCTGGGCGGCGGCGGTCTGTTTCATCGGATCGAAGGCCGGCGAGTCAGCAAAAACCGGGTCACCCCAGCGGATCAGCACCTCGGCGCTGTGGCCCGGCGCCACGTGGTGCGTCTCGTCGATGCCGTGGGAGATCTCTTCCCAGACATAGCGGCCGCGCACCGCCGCCTGGGCGGCCCGTCCGGCACCGATCGCGGCGAGCGGCGCGGCGGCGGCCAGGGCTGCCATGGAAAGCGCCCCTTTCATCACGCCGCGGCGGTCGTAGCGCCGTTCGGCGACCAGGCCGAAAACCCGGTCGAGGTTCTGGTTCAGGGGGGTGTCCTCGGAGGCCTCGAAAGCGGCGCCCTTGGAGCGATAGTCGTCCTTGTTCTGCATGTCTGCTGCCTCTCCTTTGCTGCCCTGTGCCGCGTCGGCGGCCTTCGTCTTGGCTCAACAGGTGCCGCGCACCTTAGAGCAGCCCTATGCTGCGCCCATGACAACCGGGTGACAAGTACATGACGGCGCAATCGCCCGGCAGGCGAACCTACCGGGCCGAGGGCAGCCGGCAAAAGGTTTGTTGTTTCAAGAGTTTCGCCGGCGATCGCAGCCCCCTGGGAGCCGGAGGCGCGTAGGTCGTGGTGATGAACAATCGAAACCAATTTCACCGCGACGTCACATGCGACTGAAACAATGGCCCGGCAGGCTCCGGCCCGTCTTCCGCCCGGCGGCCGGTCGGCGCAGGGCGGAGTCGACTCCGGGCCACCTGCTGCCCCAAGATGAGGTCTGGTTCAATCAGGTCGCAGAGATGTCGAAGCCAACGCGTCCGCAAGCCGCCAATCCCCGGCGGATTTTGGCGGCCTTGCAGGGACTGGACGGTCCTCTGGCGATTGCGACGGCGGCCGGGGCGAGCGCGCCGCGCCTGCTCGCCGCCAACCGCGCCTTCGCCGCCGCGACCGGCCGCGACGCCGGCCAGATCGCCGGCTGCCGCCTTGCCGAGATCACCAGCGCACCTTCGGCGACCGCCGACGCTCTTGTGGAGCTGCGTGCCCTCTACGACGGCAGCGGGCGCCAGCGGCAGTGGCTGGTGATCCACCGCGGCGCCGAGGCGCAGGACCAGGATGCCGCGGGCCGTCCCCGCCCCGATTCCCCGGCGGCCGGCGAAGCGACCGCTCCCGGAACCGGGAACGACTTCCAGGTACTGGTCGAGGGCATCGGCAACGGGGTCCTGGTTCACCGCCACTTCAAGGCGCTCTACGCCAATGCGGCCTGCGCCCGGCGCGTCGGCTTCGACAGCGGCGCCGAGCTGCTGCGCGAGCCCAGCCTGCTGCCCTTCCTGCCGATCGAACTGCACAGCCGCGCGCTGCGCCGCCACAGCCGCCTTCTGAAGGGCGAGACCCCGGGCCCGGCGCGCGTGCTGCGCTGCCTGACGCGCAGGGGCGAGCCCTTCTGGGTCGAAACCTCGGAAAAGCGCATTCACTGGCAGGGCGCGCCCGCCGTGCTGGTGTCGCTCAGCGACGTCACCGAGCAGGTGCAGATGCGGCGCACGGAGCTGATGCTGCGCGAGGCCATCGACAACCTCTCCGACAGCTTCATCCTCTATGACTCGGAACAGCGCGTGGTGCTGACCAACCGGCGCTTCCACGAGAGCTTTCCCTTCCTGCCGGGCCAGGACGAGATCATCGGCCGGCCGATGCGCGAGCTGGTCGAGGCCAGCGTCGCCAATAACGCCGTGACCGACCCGCGCGTGCGGCACGACCGCGCCACTTTCGTCGACCAATTCATCGCCGACCGCATGCACATCCGTTCCACCATCAGCGAAGATGCCTGGCCCGACGGGCGCTGGGACCTCGTGAAGGAGCAGCACACCCGCTCCGGCGGCTTCGTCAGCGTGCGCACCGACATCACAGAGCGCAAGAAGGCGGAGATGTCGCTGCGCGACCACGAAAGTCGCCTGGAGCAGGCCCTGGCCGAGCGCACCTCGCAGCTGAAGGGCGTGCTGGCCAACATCGCTCAGGGCGTGACCGTCACGGCGCCGGACATGACCGTGCTGCTGGTCAACCAGGGTTACCTCGACATCTTCGACCTGCCGGAGGAGCTCGGCCGCCCGGGCACCCACCTTTCGGAATACATCCGCCACGGCCTCGCCAACGGCGAGTACGACGCCGACGAAATCGCCGCGGCCGGCGGCGAGGAAGCCTTCGTGCAGCACCGCCTGGCCGTGCTCGGCAACGCGCAAGCCGGCGTCACCCAGCGCCGCCTGCCCGACGGCCACGTGCTCGAGATCCGCCAGCAGCGCCTGCCCGACGGCTGCATCGTGTCGACCTACAACAACGTCACCGACCGCGTCCGCACCGAAGAGGAGCTGCAGCGCCAGCGCGAGAAGAGCTATCAGAACGAGAAGATGACCGCCCTCGGCGGCCTGCTGGCGGGTGTCTCCCACGAGCTCAACAACCCGCTCTCGGTGGTGATCGGCCAGGCCGCCCTGCTGGAGAGCCTGGCCGGCGACAGCGAGATCGCCGAGCGCGCGGTGAAGGTGCGCATCGCCGCCGACCGCTGCGCCAAGATCGTCAAGACCTTCCTGTCCATGGCGCGGCAGCGCCCCGCCGACCGCCGGGCGATCCAAATCAACGACCTGGTGCTGGACGTGCTCGATCTGGTGACCCACCAGCTGAGCACTGCCGACATCTCTGTGACCCGCGCGCTGGCGCCGCAGCTGCCGCCGGTGTCCGGCGACTCCGACCAGTTGAGCCACGTCCTGCTCAATCTCTTCATCAATGCCCAGCAGGCGATGATGGACCAGCCGCTGCCACGCCGCCTGACGATCGCGACAGCCTACCTGGAGGCAAGCCGGCAGGTGCGCATCACGGTGCGCGACAACGGCCCGGGCGTGCCCGCCGAGATCCGCAGCCGCATCTTCGATCCCTTCTTCACCACCAAGGCGGTCGGCCAGGGCACCGGCATAGGCCTGTCGGTCTGCCACGGCATGGTCACCGCCCACGGCGGCAGCATCGCCGTCGACGAGGCGGAGGGCGGCGGCGCCCTCTTCACCGTGCTGCTGCCCGCCAGCGAGGCGCCGGCGGCGCCGGCCCCCGATCCCGGCCCGGAACCGCAGGGCGGCACCGGACGGCTTGTGCTGGTGATCGACGACGAGCCGGACATCACCAGCTTCCTGGTCGAGATCCTGGAGGCCAGCGGGCACAGCGTCGAGGTCGCCAGCAGCGGGCTCAACGCCCTCAGCCGGCTGGCCAAGCAGGACTACGACGTCATCATCTGCGACCTGCGCATGCCGCACCTGGACGGCCCCGGCCTCTACGACGCGCTGAAGGACAGCCGGCCCCACCTGCTGGAGCGCATGATCTTCGTGACCGGCGACCTGCTGAACGAGACCACCGACCGCTTCCTCAAGGAGAGCGGCCGGCCCTGCATCGAGAAGCCCTTCCTGCCGGCGCAGATCCGCAAGCTGGTCGACGAGGTCGCCGAAGGTAAGGCCTAGCCACGACTGCGCAACTGCTCCAGCTCATCGATCGACTTCGGCCAGTCCTTCTTGAGGAGGGCCGAGAGCCCGCGGTCGGCGAGCAGCCTGCCGCCGGTCTGGCAGCGCGGGCAGTAGTTGGTCTCATTGTCGGCGTGGCGGATGCGCTGCACCTTCGTGCCGCAGGCGGGACAGGGCGCGCCGTAGCGTCCGTGCACGGCCATGCCCTTGCGGAAGGCGGTGACCTTTTCGGGGAACCTGCCTTCAGCCTCCGCGCGCAGCTGCGCGGTCCAGTCGATCAGGCAGTCCCGCGTCGCGTGGTACAGCCGCTCAGTTTCCTCCGGCGTCAGCTTCTGCGTCATGGCGACGGGGGACAGCCGCGCCCGGTGCAGGATCTCGTCGGAATAGGCGTTGCCGATGCCGCTGAAGATGCGCGGGTCGGTCAGCGCGCGCTTGAGCGTGTGGTTGCGCGCGGTGAGCGCCGCGGCGAAGTTTGCCGCATCCGCCTGAAGCACTTCCAGGCCACCGGGATCGTGGTCCGCCAGGGCCACCGCGCCCTTGAGCAGATGAAGCGAGGCGCGTTTCTTCGAACCGGCCTCGGTCAGGGTGAGGGTTCCCTCCGCGAAGTCGAAGGCGGCCAGTGCGACCCTGCCCTTCAGGGGGGCGCCGGCTTCCTTCCAGTG
>JBFGUI010000199.1:0-7325 GCA_041565695.1 Kiloniellaceae bacterium | reverse complement strand
GCCGCGGCGACCTGCGGCAGCATTCCCGGGCGCAGCACGTCATGCATAGGCGAGGCGCGCCGCGCTGCTGCGCAGTCCCATGACCAGGCCGTTCACCACGACCGACAGGCCGACCAGGATGATGCCGAGCCCCAGCGCCAGAGAGAGGTTCCCCTTGGAGGTCTCCAGCGCGATGGTGGTGGTCATCACCCGGGTCACGTGATTGATGTTGCCGCCGACGATGATCACCGCGCCGACCTCGGCCAGCGCCCGGCCGAGCCCGGCCAGCGCGGCGGTGAGCAGCGAGTAGCGGGCATCCCACAGCAGCGTGGCGACGACGTTCAGGCGCTGGGCGCCCATGGCGCGCAGCAGCTCGTCGTATTCCCCGTGCAGGTCCTCGATGACCTGGCGGGTCAGCGCGGCGACGATCGGGGTCACGAGAATGGTCTGGGCGATGATCATCGCCGTCGGGGTGTAGAGCAGCTGCAGCACGCCCAGCGGCCCGGCGCTGGACAGCAGCAGGTAGACGCCGAGGCCGACGACCACCGGCGGCAGGCCCATCAGGGCGTTGATGAAGACCGTCGCGGCGGTGCGGCCGGGAAAGCGGCCGACCGCCAGCACCGCGCCCAGCGGCAGGCCGATGGCGCAGGCGATGGCCACCGCGGCGATGGTGACCCTGAGCGACAGGGCGATGATCTCCATGAGATCGGCGTCGCCGGACAGAATGAGGGCGAAAGCCTGGCTGAAGGCTGCCCCGAAGTCCTGCATGGGCTGGTTCCTCGTCTTCCCTCATGCAACTTACGGAATTATGTTTTTTCTGTCTAAATTTTCATAAGCCGGAAGAAGAAGCATACAAAGGCGGGGCGGCACGGACAAGTCGCTTGCTTTGGCGCCGGCCGCCCATAGTTCTAACTCTGGGGCCGCCCTGCCGCCGGCAAGAGCGGGGGAAATCAAACACTTCGGGCAATCACACGAGAACATCGAGGACTGCGACTTGCGCATCGAGAGCACCCAGCAGGCTGTCTACGAACTGCTGACGAGCGAGGACGACGGCCGCGTCTGCCGCGACATTCCCGAGGAAGCCTGCGACGCGCAGCCGCAGAACTTCACCCGGCACGTGGTCAGCCTGGCGGCGACCAAGACCGGCGACGGCCTGGTCGACCCCAAGCTGGTGCTGTCCTGGCTGCTGACCGCGCTGGGCGCGCCGGCCTACATGATCGGCCTGCTGGTGCCGCTGCGCGAGGCCGGTGCGCTGCTGCCGCAGCTGTTCATCGCGGCGACGATCCGCGGTCTGCCGCAGCGCAAGTGGGTCTGGGCCGGCGGCAGCCTGGTGCAGGGCCTCTGCCTGCTGGGCATGGCGGGCGCGGCGCTGACGCTGGACGGCGCGGCGGCCGGCGGGGCGATCCTGCTGCTGCTGGCGGTCTTCGCCTGCGCCCGCGCCGCCTGTTCGGTGAGCTACAAGGATGTGCTCGGCAAGACCGTCTCCAAGGCGACCCGCGGCACGGCGACCGGAACCGCCAGTTCCATCGCCGCCGCGCTGGTGCTCGCCTTCGGCCTGCTGCTCAGCCTCGGATTCCTCGACCGCTCGGTCGCCACCATCGCCGGCGCCCTGATGGTCGGCGCCGGACTGTGGCTTCTGGCGGCGGCGGTCTTCATCACCCTCGCCGAGCAGCCCGGCGCCACCGAGGGGGGCGGGGATCCCATCACGGTGGCGCGCGCGCAGGTCGCCCTGCTGTGGCGCGATGCGCAGCTGGCGCGCTTTATCGCCGCCCGCGGCCTGCTGACGGCCACGGCGCTGGCACCGCCCTACCTGCTGGCGCTGGCCGGTGAAAGCGGCGCGCGGCAGTTGGGGCAGCTCGGCTTCTTCGTGGTCGCCTCGGCGCTTGCGGGCATGCTCGGCGGCTATGTCTGGGGCCGCCTCTCCGACAAATCCAGCCGTAAGGTGCTGATGCTTTCGGCCCTGGTTGCCGCTGCGATGCTGGCGGCCAGCGCGCTGCTCGGCTTCGCGGCGCCAGCCTGGCTGCAGGGCGGCGTTCTCGCCCCGCTGCTGCTCTTCGTCTTGATGATCGCCTACCAGGGCGTGCGCCTCGGCCGCTCGACCCACATCGTCGACATGGCCGCGCGTGACGACCGGGCCGCCTATACCGCCTTGTCGAACTCGATCATCGGCCTGCTGCTCCTCGCCGGCGGCCTCTTCGGACTGCTGGCGGAGCTGGCCGGCGCAGCAGCCGTACTGGCGGTTTTTGCTGTCATGTGCGTGTTGGCGGCTGCGGTCGCCTTTGGCCTTTGTGAGGAGCAGATCAGCTAGGCGTGAATGGACAGCTTCGTGCTTTGCGGCTTGACTGGGTGCTTCTCCGACAGGTCGACCGTCCCGTCTGCATTCGTTTCAAAGGTCAGGCATGACAGACTTCGCACTTCCGCCCCGCAAGATTGAGCGCAGCGGCGACGACTCACCGGCGGCCTCGCTGTGGCGCTACATCTGGCGCATGTCCGGCTGGCACCAGCTTTGCATCTGCCTGCTCGCCATCGCCACTGCCGGACTGACGGCCATTCCGCTCGAGCTGCAGCGGCGCATCGTCAATGATGTCGTGGACGGCGGTCATATCGATCTGCTGTGGATGCTGGCCGGCGCCTATTTTCTCGTTCTCCTGGTGCAGGGCCTCACCAAGTACGCCTTGCGCATCTACCAGGGCTGGCTCAGCGAAAGCGCTATCCGCTACAACCGGGAACACCTTTCGCGAATCTACGAGTGTCGCCAGGCCGGCAGTAAAAACAGCAAGGCGGACGGCGAGGCCGGCCAGGCCGTCTCGGTGATCGGCGCCGAGGTCGACAAGCTGGGCGGCTTTGTCGGCGAAGGGCTTTCTCAGCCCTGCACCAACATCGCGATGCTGCTGGCGATCGGCGGTTACATGGTGGTCGTCGAGCCGCTTGTGGCTCTCGTCACCCTGGTCTTTGTGGTGCCGCAGATCATCCTGCTGCCGGTGTTCCAGCGCTTCATCAATCGGCTGATAGAGGAGCGCGTGACGCTGATGCGCGCCCTCGGCGACAAGCTGGCCTCGCTGCCAGCCGACACCGGCGGCCTCGAGGAGCAGGATCTGCCGGACCAGCTGGACCGCATCTACACCAACCGGATGCGGATCTTCGTGCTCAAGTTCGGCTTGAAGGCCGTCAACAACCTCCTGAGCGGCCTCGCGCCGCTCAGCGTGCTGCTGATCGGTGGCGTCATGGTGATCGAGGGAGAGACCACGATCGGCGTCGTGGTCGCCTTCATCTCCGGTTTCGAAAGGCTTACGGCGCCGCTGCGTGAACTCATAGCCTACTACCGCGTGGCCGCCCAGGCCAGCGTGCAGCACAGCATGATCGCGCGCTGGATGTAGCGGCCGGCAAGGGAGAAAAAATGAAAGCATCCGATCTTTTGGTGCGATGCCTCGAAAAGGAAGGCATCACACACGTGTTTGGCGTGCCCGGAGAGGAGAACGCCGATCTCATGATGTCTCTTGAGGACTCGCCGATCCGCTTCGTGCTGACGCGGCATGAGCAGGGCGCCGCCTTCATGGCGGAGGCCTTCGGCCGCCTGACCGGCACTCCGGCGGTCTGCCTGGGGACGCTTGGTCCCGGTGCCGCCAACCTCGTCACCGGTGTCGCCGACGCCAACATGGATCGGGTGCCGCTGCTCGTGCTCACCGGACAGGGTGGCATGCCGCGCCAGCACAAGGAGAGCCACCAGGTGATGAACGTGGTGGAGATGTACGAACCGATCACCAAGTGGGCACAAGCCATCCGTGATCCCGACAGCATTCCGGAGGTGGTGCGCAAGGCCGTGCGCCTGGCGCGCAGCGAAAAGCCCGGGGCGATACATTTGGAACTGGCCGAGGATATCGCCAAGCTGGCCGCGACGTCGTCACCCATGACGCCGCGCCGTTATCGGCGGCCCGGACCTGACGACAAGACCATGGATCGGGCTTTCGAGCTCATCCGGGCGGCGAAGTCGCCGATCATTCTGGCCGGCAACGGAGCGATCCGAAGGCGCGCCAGCCGGCAGCTCAGAGCCTTCTGCGAGGCGACCGGCATCGGTGTGCTGTCGACCTTCATGGCCAAGGGCTGTGTCGATCGGGACGCCGACTACTGCCTCTTCACCATCGGTCTGCAGCAGCGCGACTACGCGGCACTCGCCATCGAGGCTGCCGACCTGGTCGTTACCCTGGGCTACGACCTCGTCGAGTACCCGCCGCGGCTGTGGAATCCACAAGGCGACAAGCAGGTCCTGCACATCGACTTCCTGCCTGCGGAAGTCGATGCCCAGTACCACCCCCAGGTCGAATGCGTGGGCGATCTGGCGCACAGTCTCTGGATGCTGAACGAGAGGGTGGCCCGTACCGGGGTGCCCGGCTTCGCTCTGGAAAAGCAGGCGGAGACCCGGCGCCGGATGCAGGCGGAGATCGCCGCCCATGCCGATGATCGCACCGAGGGCAGCATCCGGCCGCAAAAAGTGCTCTGGGACGTGCGCCGGGCGCTGGGGCCGTCGGACATCCTGCTGTCCGGTGTCGGTGCGCACAAGATGTGGATCGGCCGCTACTACCAGTGCAACGAACCCAATACCTGCCTGATCCCCAACGGCTTCTGCGCCATGGGCATGCCACTGCCGGGGGCCATCGCCGCCCACCTCGTGCATCCGGACCGCAAGATCTTCGGCATCGCCGGCGACGGCGATTTCCTCATGAATGTCCAGGAGATGGAGACGGCCCGGCGTCTCGATGCCGACATCACCCTCATGGTCTGGGAGGATCGCGGCTACGGGCTGATCTCCTGGAAGCAGGATGACGAGTTCGGACAGCACACCGATCTGACGTTCGGCAATCCTGACTGGCTGGAACTGGCCAGCAGCTTCGGCTGGCACGGCCAGTACGTCGACCGGGCGACCGACCTTGCGAAGGCGATCGACTCCGCGCTCGCCCACGCCGGCCCTTCCCTGATCGCGCTGCCGATCGACTATCGGGAAAACGCGCTGCTCAGCCGCCGTCTCGGCGAAATAGGCTGCACCATCTGACCGCTGTCCGACGTCTCTGCCGGCTGCGTCAACGAGAGCAGGGGCAGTCGGTTTTTACCGGCTGCCCCTTCGTTGCTGCCCTTGTCCCGCGGGCCTTTGCGACCGCCGGGAGCTGTTTGGCTTCTAGGGACGCATGGCCCGCGTTCCTGCCGGGCGGGGGAGCCCGGTGAGGGAGACCGCCTGTAGCAGGCCGGTCACAAGAACCGCGAGGAGAACGCTCTGGATCAGCTGGGTGGTGATCGTCATGGCGATTTCATCCGGCCGGTCTGGGTGGGGGGTCCCAGTACCTGGCGCTAGAAGCCTGATGGTTCGGAATGGCCTACTTCTTCGGAGTGGCCGACTTGCCGAGGCCGGCGCCCTTGCCGGGGGCGGCCTTCACCTGAGCGGTCGCGTGCGAGCCGGGCTTCGCGGCGCTCGCCGGTTTGTTCGATTTGCTGACTGCCATTCGAAATGACTCCTTGAGCCGGCGACGATTCGCCGGTGGAAAAAACATGCGCGCAAGCAATCCATCTAACAAGCGAATTTTATTGCATGTTAATATCGACAATATCAATAATGAGCCTGCCCCTTGGCGCGGCCGCGCATTCATGGCTAACGAAGGGGCTGCCGGGGACCCATGGATATCGATCTTGCCCGCACTTTCCTCGCCGTGGTCGACAGCGGCAGCTTCGTCGAGGCGGCCAGGCGGGTGCATGTCACCCAGTCCACGGTCAGCACCCGCATCCGCACCCTGGAGGAGCGCCTCGGCAAGGCGTTGTTCGAGCGCAGCAAGGCCGGGGCCGCGCTGACCACCGCGGGCGCCCAGTTCCACAAGCACGCCGTCGCCCTGCTGCGGGTCTGGGAGCAGGCGCGTCTCGAGGTGTCGCTGCCGGCGGGCTGCCAGGCGGCGCTCACCGTGGGCGGGCAGTACAGCCTGTGGGACGGCTTCCTGACGGACTGGCTGGCGCGCATGCGGCGGGAGGCGCCGGAGATCGCCATCCGCACTCTCTCCGGCATCTCCTCGGCGCTGATGCAGCGCCTGGTGGAGGGCACCCTTGACATCGGCGTGATGTACACGCCGCAGAGCCGCCCCGGCTTCGAGCTGGAGATGCTGTTCGAGGAGGAGCTGGTCCTGGTCTCCAGCGAGGAGAAGCCGTCGGCGGCGCCCGGTAGCCGGCTCGGGCCCAACTACATCTATATCGACTGGGGGCCGGAGTTTCAGGTCGACCACAGCCTGAACTTCCCCGACCTGGTCACCCCCGGCCTCTACATGGAGATCGGCTCGCTGGGCCTCAAATACCTGCTGCAGAACCGCGCCTCGGCCTACCTGCCGCGACGACTTGTGCAGCAGCCCCTGGCCGAGGGCCGGCTGCGCCTGGTGCCCCAGGCGCCGGCCTTCCACTATCCCGCCTACGTGGTCTATCCCGTCGCCGGCAATCCCGAGGTGCTGCGTCTGGTGCTGGCCAACCTGCGCAGCGCGGCGCAGCAGCGCGCCGCCTAGGATGGCGCGCGACAAAGCAGAGGGAGAACAAGGCTCATGCCTCCGACATATCTCAATGCGCCCGATGCGGCACCGGCCCCGCCCACGGCGAAGTACAGCCACGCCGTCGAGGCGGGCCCCTTCCTCTACGTCACCGGCCAGCTGCCGGCCGACCCCGACGACCTGGAGGCGCCGCTGCCCGACGGCATCGCGGCGCAGACCCACCTGGTGTTCAAGAACCTGCAGCGCATCGTCGCCCATGCGGGCTTCGATCTCGCCGATACCGTCTTCGCGCGGGTCTACCTGACCGACTTCAAGCGCGACTATCCCGGCATGAACGCCGTCTATAGCGAATACTTCCCCGACGATGCCCGCCTGCCCGGGCGCACCACGGTGGGCGTGACGGCGCTGGCCCGCGACGCCCTGGTTGAGATCGACCTGGTGCTCTACCGGGACTAGTCGGCGCTCAGCCCCAGCGCGACGCGTAGGCGCGCCTTGTTGTAGGCTCCGTCGCGGACCGGAATGACGCGCGGGTCTTCGCCGGCGGCGACCTTCAGGATCGCGACACGCGGTCCCTCTCCGAGGCGATGCGCGTGCGCGGCCAGATCTTCGACCTCGGCCAGCGTGGTGTGGGTGGCGGTGTCGGCCACGCCGCAGCCTCTTGCGATGACGGCCAGGTCGGCGCGGCCGGCCGAGGGCGTCTCCTGGCCGCCGGTCTCGCCGTAGCGGCCGTTGTCTAGCACGGTGAGGGTGAGGTTCTTGGGGGCCTGCTGCGCCAGGACCGCGAAGCTGCCCAGGCCCATGAACATCTCGCCGTCGCCGGTCACCACCAGGACGGGC
>JBFGUI010000198.1:0-7364 GCA_041565695.1 Kiloniellaceae bacterium | reverse complement strand
GTCGACGGCAAGGCAGAGCTCGAGGTCGACCTTGCGCTCGCCCTGCGCGGCGGCGCCGGAGGCGGCGGCCAGGAGCAGCGGCCCGGCCAGCAGGAGAGTGCCGAGGAACTTGGCAAGTATTCCCATTTCGTTCCCTGGTCTGTTTCGCCCCCTCGTCGGTTTCGCCCAAAGCCGCGGCAAAGCGTAGCGGCCGACCGCGGGCCCGCCTCGGATCCTACGGGGTGCCGCGGATGGTCATCCACCTGACCGCGTAGTCGCCGCCTCGGTTGGCGATGAGGGCGCCGCCGAAGGTGTCGCGGAAGCTCTGGTCGCTGGTGGCGAAGAGTTCCTGATCGCCGACCGCCGCCGACATCAGGCCGCTCGGCCGCCGCGCCAGGGTGACCTTGACCGGCGTATCGTCGCCCAGGTTCGCCGTGGTCGCGGCGCTGTCGACGACGCGGGTGGTGCCCCGCGCGGAGACGGCCAGCAGGGTGACCTTGGCGCCACCCTCGGCCCTGGGCACCAGCAGCAGGCGGTAGCCGGCGTTGCCCGACTGGTAGACGCCGAGCTCGAGGCCGCCCTTTTCGGCGCCGGGCAGGGCGCGGCCGGTGATCTCGGCGGTCATCTGGAAGGCGTTGCTGACGGCGATCGGCGCCAGCGCCAGGGCCGGCTCGGTCGGATCGGCGCTCTTTGTCTGCTGGCCGCCGAGCGCCTGGCTCAGGATGCCGCCGATGATCTCCTTGGCGACGTCCTCGTCGCTCTTGGCCTTGGCCGCACTGGAGATCTCGACGCGCGAGCGCAGGCCGCGCGACCAGTCCATGCGGATCTGGCCGCGGCGGACCTCCCAGGGCGCCCGGGGCAGGGAGTCGCGGGAATCGAACTTGTGGTCCAGGATCACCACCGGCCAGGTCTGGCCATAGCGGTCGGCCAGCGCGCGCAGGTCCTGCAGGTACCAGGGATCGGCCAGGTTCTGCGTCTCGCCCTTCTTGATCAGGGCGTCGAGTTCCTGCAGCAGGGACTTCAGCTTGTCGTCGCCGGTCTGGGCGGCCAGCGGCGCCGCCGTCATCGCCAGCAGCACCAGCCCGCCGGCGGTCGCCTTGATGAATCCGCGCATGTCTTTCCTCCCTGCTTTAAACGCTTGTCCAGTTCCTGCCCGGTATCTTTTCACAGACCGCACAGCGGCGGAAGCCGCCCGCTCGACCCGCAGCCGGCCGGGGAGTCCGGAAGGGCTCGCAGCCCCCCAGGCTGCAAGCGCTTGCACCCGCCTGCCAAGGGATTACGCGGCGCGGCGCTCAACCATCCCCGAAAGCCGCCTTCAGCGCCTCGATCCGCTCCTGCAAGGCTGCTGGCGCGTAGGGGACCGGCGGCCGCCGGCCCCAGACCGGGCCGGGCCAGGCGGGGTCGTCCCGGAAGCGGGCGATGACGTGGATGTGCAGCTGGGGGACCATGTTGCCCAGCGCGCCCACGTTGATCTTGTCGGCCCGGAAGCTAGATTTGAGGGCGCGGGAGGCGCGGTCGATCTCGGCCATGAGCGGCGCGCGGTCCGCCTCGACCAGGTCGTGGAACTCGCTCAGGCCCGCGCGGCACGGCACCAGGATCAGCCAGGGATAGCTGGCGTCGTTCATCAGCAGCACCCGGCAGAGCGGCCAGTCGGCCAGCGTGATACAATCCGCCGCCAGGCGTTCGTGGAGAGTGAAACCGTCGCCCATGCCCTTGCCGTCTTTGAAACCGAGGATTGATCGCAGCATAGCCGCGCCTTCGGCGAAAGCGAAGCGGGGCCTCCTGGCGGGCCTGCTGCTGCTGGTGTTTGCCGCGCCGGCCGCGGCGGCGCCGGACCTGGTGCTGCCCTGGCCGGAGCAGGCCGCGGCAGCGGCGCCGCAGGGCCAGCGCGTCACCTTTGCCAGCCAGAGCCCCTTCGGCCTCCACGACGTGGGCAACGGCGACGCGGCGGCACCACCGACCGAGGCGGTGGGGCAGCTCTTCCTGCCGAGCGGCGCCTCGGCGGACGCCCCGGTGCCGGCGCTGGTCATCCTGCACGGCGCCTCCGGCGTGCAGTCGGTGCGCGAGCTGACCTACGCGCGCCAGTTCGCGGCGCAGGGCACGGCGGTGCTGGTGATCGACGTCTTCGCCGCGCGCCGCGACAAGGCCACCAGCTTCGTCGAGCGCCTGCTGGAGATCACCGAGGCCATGTTCCTGGCCGACGCCTACGCGGGCCTGCGCTATCTCGCGGCGCGGCCGGAAATCGACGGCGACCGCGTCGCCCTCATCGGCTTTTCCTACGGCGGCATGGTGGCGACCTACGCCGCCTACGAACAGGTCGCCGAGCGCTTTCTGCCCGAGGGCCCGCGCTTTGCCGCCCACGTCGCCTTCTACGCCCCCTGCATCGCCGAGTTCCAGGACAACCGGGCGACCGGCGCGCCGCTGCTGATGCTCTACGGCGGGCGCGACGCCATCGTCGACCCGGCGCGCTGCGGGCGCGTCAAGCAACAGCTCGAGGACGGCGGCGGCGCCGTCGAGATGGTCGCTTACCCGGAGGCCGTGCACCAGTGGGACGGCCGCTTCGGCGCCGAGCGCGAGATCGGCCGCAACCTCGCCGACTGCTGGCTGGTGGTCGAGCCCGACGGCACGGTGCGCGACCGCTGGCTCTGGCTGCCGATGTCCAGCGTGTTCTGGCGCAAGGTGATCCTCGGGCTCTGCGTCGCCGGCGAAGGCTACCTCATCGGCCGCAACGACGCGGTGCGCGCGCAGTCGAACCGCGACATGGGGAATTTCCTCGAGCGCGTCCTGGTGGACGGGAAGAGCTGAAGAACCCATGATCCCCGCCAAACCCGAGACCTGGCTGAAGGTGACGCCGCGCGGCCTCTACTGCCTGCCCGGCGACTTCTACGTCGACCCGCACCGCCCGGTGGGCCGCGCCGTGGTGACCCACGGCCACGCCGACCACGCGCGCCCCGGCAACCGCGCCGTGCTGGCGACGCCGGAAACGCTCGCCATCATGCGCAAGCGCTACGGCAAGGACGCCGGGACGTCGCTGGATGAACTGCCTTACGGCGAGACGCGGTCCATCGGCGGCGTCGCGGTCACCTTCCGCCCGGCCGGCCACGTGCTGGGCTCGGCCCAGGCGGTGCTCGAGTGGCAGGGCTGCCGCGTCGTCGTCTCCGGCGACTACAAGCGCCGCGCCGATCCCACCTGCGCGCCCTTCGAGGTGGTGCCCTGCGACGTCTTCGTCACCGAGGCGACCTTCGGCCTGCCGGTGTTCCGCCACCCGGCCGCCGAGCAGGAGGTCGCCAAGATCCTGACCGCGCAGGCGCAGTTCCCGGAGCGCGCCCTGCTGGTCGGCGCCTATGCCCTGGGCAAGGCGCAGCGGGTCATCGCGCTCTTGCGCCGGGCCGGCTACGAGCGGCCGATCTGGATCCACGGTGCGCTGCAGGGGCTCTGCGACCTCTACCGCGACTTCGGCGTCGAGCTCGGCGAACTCAGGCCGGCCACCGGCGCGGCCAAGCGGGAGCTGGCCGGCGAGATCGTGCTGGCGCCGCCCTCGGCCCTGGCCGACCGCTGGTCGCGGCGCCTGCCGGAGCCGCTCACCGCCATGGCCTCCGGCTGGATGCGGGTGCGCGCCCGGGCGCGCCAGCGCGGCGCCGAGCTGCCGCTGATCCTCTCCGACCACGCCGACTGGGAGGAGCTCACCCGGACCATCGCGGAGGTCGGCGCGCCGGAGGTCTGGGTGACCCACGGCAGCGAGGAGGCCCTGGTCCACTACGCCAACGCGATCGGCCTCAGGGGCCGCGCGCTGGCGCTGATCGGCCGCGGCGAGGCGGAGCAGGAGGCGGCGGTCGAGGAGCTGGGGGCATGAGGCGCTTCGCCGAGCTGCTCGACCGCCTGTCCTACACGGCCGGCCGCAAGGCGAAACTGACGCTGCTCGCGGATTACTTCGCCACCGCGCCGGACCCGGACCGCGGCTGGGCGCTGGCGGCGCTCACCGGGCGGCTCGACTTTCCCGGCGCCAAGCCGGCGATGATCCGCGGCCTGGTCGAGGCCCGCGTCGACCCGACGCTGTTCCGCTGGTCCTACGACTACGTCGGCGACATGGCGGAGACCGTCGCCCTCATCTGGCCGGCCGATGCGGCGGACGACGGCGCGCCGGAACTGGGCGCGGTGGTGGCGCGGCTGACCCGCGCCGGGCGGGTGGAGGCGCAGCGCCTGGTCGAGGACTGGCTCGACACCCTCGATCCGACCGGGCGCTGGGCGCTCTTGAAGCTGATCACCGGCGGCCTGCGCGTCGGCGTCTCGGCACGGCTCGCCAAGACCGCCCTGGCCGAGATGGGCGAGGTGACGCTGGAAGAGATCGAGGAGGTCTGGCACGGCCTGACGCCGCCCTTCGCGCCGCTCTTCGCCTGGCTGGCGGGCGAGGCGGCACGGCCGGCGATCGACCTGCGCCGCGCCTTCCGCCCGCTGATGCTGGCCAACCCGCTGGAAGAGGGCGAGCTCGAGAAGCTCGACCCGGCCGACTTTCGCGCCGAGTGGAAGTGGGACGGCATCCGCGTGCAGCTCGCCGCCGGCGGCGGCGAGGCGCGCCTCTTCTCGCGCTCCGGCGACGACATCACCGCGGCCTTTCCCGACCTGATGGCAAGCGTCGACTTCGACGCGGTACTCGACGGTGAGTTGCTGGTGGCGCGCGACGGCGAGATCGCGCCCTTCAACGACCTGCAGCAGCGCCTCAACCGCAAGCGGGTGACGGCGAAGATGCAGCAGGACTTCCCGGCCCACCTGCGGGTCTACGACATCCTGTTCCACGGCGAGGAGGACCTGCGCGATCTGCCCTTTGATGCGCGGCGCGAGCGGCTGGAGGCCTGGCACGCCGAAGAAGCGCCGGCGCGCATCGACCTCTCGCCGCTCCTGGATTTTTCACTCTGGGACGAGCTGCAGGCACTGCGCGCCGCGGCGCGCGAGAAGTCCATCGAGGGCCTGATGCTGAAGCGCGGCGACAGCCCCTACCTCGCCGGCCGGCCCAAGGGGCCCTGGTTCAAGTGGAAGCGCGACGCGCTGACCCTCGACACCGTGCTGATGTACGCCCAGCGCGGCCACGGCAAGCGCTCCTCGCTCTACTCCGACTACACCTTCGGCACCTGGCGCAAAGGAGAAGCGGGGGAGGAGCTGGTGCCGGTCGGCAAGGCCTACTTCGGCTTCACCGACCAGGAACTGCTGCAGCTCGACAAGTGGGTGCGCGCCAACACGGTGGAGCGCTACGGCCCGGTGCGCGCGGTCCGGCCCGGCCTGGTGCTGGAGGTCGCCTTCGACGCGGTGCACCGCTCCAGGCGCCACAAGTCGGGCGTGGCGCTGCGCTTTCCGCGCATCCACCGCATCCGCTGGGACAAGCCGCCGGAGGAAGCCGACCGCCTGCCGACGCTGGAGAGACTGATCGAGGAGTAGGCCCCCCTCACCCGGCTCCGCCTAGGCTCGGTTCCCTCGCCAAGGCTGCGCAGCCCTCTCCCCAAGGGGGCGAGGGTTTTTTGTTATGCCCTCGCCCCGCTTGCGGGGAGAGGGAGGGACCCGCGTCAGCGGGAAGGTGAGGGGGCTTTTCTTACATGCCCGTCAGGATCATTCGCATGGCCTCGGCCAGCTTGGCCTCGGAGGCGCGGTGGTCGCCGGCGTTGTGCAGGGCCATGCCCTCGTCCTTCAGCGCCGAAATCGCGGCCTTGTCGGCGTCACTGAGATTCGTCACCTTGGCGAGCGCCGCCTCGATGGCCGCGGCGTCCTTGGGGCAGTGGGCCGCCAGCGCCGGCGTGGCCATGAAGCCGAGCAGGGCGGTGGCGAGAGCAATCTTCTTCAGCATGGTTTGGACCTCCCGATTGGAACTTGGATACCCCCAGTTACGCAGGGGTGGTCCGAAAGGTTTCACCGGGCGGTGAAAAAATTCCGGCCTCAGCCCGGCGGCGGGCGGAAGCGGCCGTGCGGGATGAGGGCGACGGGCGTGATTTCAACCAGCAGTTCGGGGTCGACCAGGCCGGCCACCTGGATCGCCGTGCTGGTCGGCGCGCCGGGCACCTGGAGATAGCGGCGGCGCACCTCCTGGATCGCCGGCAGGTGGGCGCGGTCGAGGAAGTAGAGGGTCAGGGCCACGATGTCTTCCAGCGTGCCGCCGGCGGTCTCGACGATGGTCTTGATGTTCTCGAAGACCTGCACGGTCTGCGCCTCGATGTCGCCCACGCCGACGACGTTGCTGTCGGCGTCCCAGGAGACCTGCCCGGAAACGTGCAGCGTCACCCCCTCGCCGGCGATGGCGGCTTGCGAGAAGGCGCGGGTTCCCGGCGACCAGACGCCGGGCGGATTGAATGGGTAGGCCATGGGGAGCTCCTTCGTCTCTGCCCGAATTTGAACCGACGTCGCCACTCTCGCTTATCGGAGCCGGCAATCTACAACTGTCACCCTTGGGGTTGACCCGAGGGTCCATTGCCCAGCTTGCACCATTCAGCGCTGTGGAGGAATGGATGCCCGGGACAAGCCCGGGCATGACGAAGAAAGAGGGTCGAGTTCCGCCATGAGCGCATGTCGAAGGACCGCCCCCTCACCCAACTCCGTCTAAGCTCGCGGACGCTCGCCAAGACTGCGTAACCCTCTCCCCGGCGGGGCGAGGGTTTGTTGTGTGACCCTCGCCCTCTTGGGGAGAGGGTGGCCGCGTCAGCGGCCGGGTGAGGGGCTCTCCTACCGCTGCTGCATCTCCCACTGCGGGGCGATCCACACCGGGGCGTCGGAGGGGGGCAGGGGTTCGCGGCCGCGGATGGTGTCGGCGAGCTTCTCGGCCAGCATGATGGTCGGGGCGTTGAGGTTGCCGCTGACGATGGAGGGCATGATTGAGGCGTCGACCACGCGCAGGGCTTCGAGGCCGTGCACCTTGCCGGCGCCGTCGACGACAGACATCTGATCGGTTCCCATCTTGCAGCTGCAGGAGGGATGGTAGGCGCTCTCGACGTGTTCGCGCACGAAGGCGTCGATCTCCGCGTCCGACTGCACCTCGGGGCCCGGCGCCAGCTCGGGGCCGCGGAAGGGGTCGAAGGCCTGCTGGGCGAAGACCTCGCGGGTCAGGCGCACGGCGGCGCGGAACTCCTGCCGGTCGGCTTCCTGGGAGAGGTAGTTGAAGAGGATGCGCGGCGCCTCTTTGGGGTCGGCCGACTTCAGCGTGACCGTGCCGCGGCTCTGCGAGCGCATCGGGCCGACGTGGGCCTGGAAGCCGTGGCCGCTGGCCGGGTTTGAGCCGTCGTAGTTCAACGCGATCGGAAGAAAATGGTACTGCAGATCGGGGTGCTCGACGCCGGCGCGGCTGCGGATGAAGCCGCCGGCCTCGAACTGGCTGGAGGCGCCGATGCCCTTCCTGAAGAACAGCCAGT
>JBFGUI010000197.1:0-7389 GCA_041565695.1 Kiloniellaceae bacterium | reverse complement strand
ATCATGCTCGAATGGATCGCCGATCCCAACATCTGGGCCAGCCTGCTGACCCTTACTTTCCTCGAAATCGTGCTCGGCATCGACAATATCATCTTCCTGTCGATCATAACCGATCGGGTGGCGGAGCACCGGCGCATCCTGGCCCAGCGTCTCGGCCTCGCCCTGGCGCTGTTCGGGCGCATCGCGCTGCTCGCCGGGCTGGTCTGGCTGACCAAGCTGACGGCACCGCTCTTCGAGGTGTTCGATCACACGGTATCCTGGCGCGACATCATCCTGATGGTCGGCGGCCTCTTCCTGCTCGCCAAGGCGACCTCGGAGATCCACCACACGGTCGAAGGCGAGGCCGAGGGCAAGGGCGGCGGCGGGGCCGTTACCTCCTTTGCCATGGCCATCGCGCAGATCCTGGCGATCGACCTGGTGTTCTCGCTCGACTCGGTCATCACCGCCGTCGGCATGACCGACCAGCTGCCGATCATGGTCGCCGCCGTGGTCATCGCCATCGCGGTGATGGTCTTCGCCGCCACCCCGATCAGCAACTTCATCCGCCGCCATCCCACCACCAAGATGCTGGCGCTTTCGTTCCTGCTGCTGATCGGCGTCGCCCTGGTGGCCGACGCTCTGCAGTTCCACGTGCCGCGCGGCTACCTCTACTTCGCCATCGCCTTCTCGCTGATCGTGGAACTGCTGAACCTCGCCGCGACGAAGAGGCGTAAGAAAGCGGTCACCGATACCACCACCTGACGGTAAGGCACTTCGCTTGCCAGACCCAAGGCTGTCGTCCCGGCACTTGATGCCGGGACCCAATGCCCTGGCCGTTCGTTCGAATCTAGCGGGGTTAGGCACATCCACCTGCAAATGCCAATGGGCCCCGGGGTCAAGCCCCGGGGCGACAGTGATGCTTAGAGCTGGATTTCACGAGACAGCTGCCCGGAAGGGAGAGGGCAAAGACTCACGAAAACTTCGCGGTGATGCCGCCGTCGACGACCAGCTGGGTGCCGGTGATGTACTTCGATTCGTCGCAGGCCAGGAACAGCGCGGCGTAGGCCACGTCCCAGGCGTCGCCCATCCTGCCGGTCGGGCACTGGGCGTCGCGCTTGCGGATCATCTCCTCGACGTCGCCCTGGGCATAGGCGTCCTTCAGCGGCTCGACGATCATCGGCGTGTTCATCAGGCCCGGCAGGATGGCATTGGCGCGGATGCCCTGCTTCGCGTACTGCAGCGCGATCGAGCGGGTGAAGGGAATGACCGCCCCCTTGCTGGTCGAATAGGAGATGTAGGGCACGCCGGTATCGCGGATGCCGGCGATCGAGGCGATGTTGACGATGACGCCGCCGCCCTGGCGCTGCATCACCGGCAGCACGTGCTTGCAGGTGAGGAACATGGATTTGAGGTTCACGTCGATGACCCGGTCCCAGCCTTCCTCGCTGGTCTCCACCGGCCCGCCGACCTCGACGATGCCGACGTTGTTGTCCAGCACGTCGACGCGCCCGAAGACCTCCAGGCAGCGTGCCACCATGGCCTCGACCTCGCCGGCCCTGGCGACGTCCGCGCGGCAGGCCTCTGCCGTGCCGCCCTCGCCGCGGATGATCCCCGCCGTCTCCTCGGCGGCTGCGAGGTTGATGTCGACGCAGAACAGCTGCGCCCCCTCGCGCGCGAAGAGCACCGCCGTCGCTTTGCCGTTGCCCCAGCCGGGCCCGGACGAGCCCGCGCCCACCACCATCGCCACCTTGCCTGCCAGTCTGCCGCCCATCGCCGTCGCTCCCTTCGCGCCTCACCCCGCCTCTTCTTCATAGAAGAAGCCGGGCGGCAACGGAAGGCGGCGTTGCCGGTGGCAGACCCAAGGGAGAAAGGGCGCGGTGCCCCGCGGACCGCCTGCCGGGGGTGGAACCGGCCGCGGCCCGCGGGGCGGGCGACGGACCGGCTGGACGGGTGGGAGAGCCCGGATCGGTCCGCCTGAAGCCGTCCGGTGCCCGCAAGGATGGCCGCAATCGGGAAGTGGTCGGCCCTGCTGCCCGGCACCGGGGATCAGCCTGTCGTCCCCTGTGGGTCGCGGCCGGGCGCGCCGCGGTTCAATGGCCGGAATCCGGAAATCGGCCGGCCCCTTGCCTCGGCAGAGCGCCTGGGGCACAAGGAAGGCAGCCTCAAAAAGCCCGCTTGATGGAAGTGGTAGACATACGAGACTTAAAATCTCGGGGCCGCAAGGCCGTGCCGGTTCGAGTCCGGCAGCGGGCACCATGCCTTCCATCGAGACCACTGCGCTGCGGCAGGCTTGTGCAAACGCGAAAGCCGCGCGCCCACGACACAGTACTGCCCCTTCGCAGCTGCCCCGACTCTGTGGCATAGTGTGCGCCGGAGGTGAGACCATGCGATTCGCAACTGCTGCTGTTTTGCTCTCCTCGATGCTCCTGCTGGGCGGCTGCGCCTATGCCGTCGGCGGCGCGCTCGGTGCCGGAGGCACGGCGACCGGCTACGAAGTGCATCTGAGCAACGAGAAGGCAAGAGTCGAGAAGGCCTACAAGGAAGGCAAGATGAGCAAGGAAGAGCACGACATCCGACTCGACCAGATCCGCCGCGACTCCGCGATCCAGTAGGCCGGGTCCTGCCTTCCTCCTCCCCAGCACCGAACGTCGGTCGCCTGGGCGCTGCGGGCGTAGCTTGCGCCGACCGTCCGAGCCAGTCGGAGAAGGTTTAGTCTTCCGGCAGGGGGATGACTTCGTCGTCGCCGGGGACGGGGTCGAAACGTCCTGCGCGCCAGGCGGCCTTGGCCTGTTCGATGCGTTCCTTCGTCGAGGCGACGAAGTTCCACCAGATGTGCCGCTCGCCCTCCAGGGGCGCGCCGCCCAGCAGCATGACCCGGCTGGCCGGGCCGGCCGTCACCGCCGGCGCGCCGCCGGGCTTCACCACCGCCATGCTGCCGGGCTCGACGCGCCTGCCGCCCAGGCTGACCGCGCCGTCGACGACATAGACCGCCCGCTCCGGGTGCTCCTCCGGCAGGCGGAAAACGGCGCCGGCCTTAAGCACCGCATCGAGATAGAAGAGGTCGGAGAACACCGGCACCGGTGAAGTCTCGCCGTAGGCCCTGCCGGCGATGAGGCGCAGGGAGACGCCGTCGCCGGCCACCTGCGGCAGGTCCTGTTCCGGGTGGTGGCTGAAATCCGGCGCGCGCTCCTCCTGCGCCAGCGGCAGGGCGATCCACGACTGCAGGCCGTGCAGCGGGCTGGCCGCGGCGCGCGCTTCCGCGCCGCTGCGCTCCGAATGGACGATGCCGCGCCCCGCCGTCATCCAGTTGACCGCGCCCGGGCGGATCGCCTGCACCACGCCCAGGCTGTCCCGGTGCATGATCTCGCCCGCAAAGAGGTAGGTCACGGTGGAGAGGCCGATGTGCGGGTGCGGGCGCACGTCGATGCCCTGTCCCGCCGGCAGCTCCGCCGGCCCCATCTCGTCGAGGAAGATGAAGGGCCCGACCATGCGGCGCTTGGCGAAGGGCAGGATGCGGCGTACCTCGAAGCCGCCGATGTCGCGCCGGCGGCCCTCGATGATCAGCTCGACTGGATCCCCGCCCTGCTCGGTCATGATCGCTCCTCTCCCGTTCTATTGCCGCGACCTGCGCCGCCACAGTTCGCGCAGGGCAAAGCCCAGGGGCAGCGCCGCCAGGGCCAGCAGCAGCCAGCCGCTGCGCGGCGCGCCGAGCTGGCGTTCGATGAGGGCGGTGGCATAAAAGCTGTCGATCAGCGGCGCGCCCCAGTCGTCGTAGGACAGCGCGGCGGCGCCCCAAACGGCGAGGCAGACGGCGGCCGCCGCCAGCGCGGCGAAGCGGATCAGGCGCCGCGCCGCGCCGGCGCCGCCCATCGCCAGGGCATAGACCACCAGCGCCGTGAAGAACACCAGCGGCAGCAGCTCCAGCCCGGCGAGCTCATCGGTCACGGCTCTCGCAGCCGCGCCGGCCGGCGCCGGGACCGGTGCCGGGGCTGCCTAGGCACGCTCCGCCCGTTGTTCGCTCCCGGCGCCGTCCGGCGCAGGCTCGGCCTCCCAGCTGTGCTTTGCGCCGATGCCGGCGAGCATGGCCTCGACAGCCTCGGCGGCCGCCGCGAGGACCACAGGGTCGGTCGCCCTCAGCACCAGGCGGGTGCCGAAGACGCCGCTGCGGTTGAACGGATAGCTGCCGATCTCGACCGCGGGAAAGCGCTGCTGCACGGCCGCCAGCCCCTCGGCCACGAAGCTTTCGCCCAATTCCACCTGCACCGTGCGGGACTTGAGCGGCGTGCCGCCGACGAGGCGGTGGCGCAGGCTGGCGAACATGGCCTGCATGATCGCCGGGATGCCGGCCATGACGAAGACGTTCTCGACCTGAAAGCCCGGCGCCTTGCTGACCGGGTTCTCGATCAGCCTCGCGCCCTCCGGCGTGCGGGCCATGCGCAGACGCGCCTCGGTCAGCTGCCCCGGCTCGTAGTGCGCCTCGAGAATGGCCCGCGCCTCTGGGTTGACGATCAGCGGCCGGCCGAAGGCCTTGGCGACACAGTCGGCCGTGATGTCGTCGTGGGTCGGGCCGATGCCCCCGGTGGTGAAGACGTAGTCGAAGCGCCGCCGCACCGCGTTCAGCGTCTCGACGATAACCGCCTCGCTGTCCGGGATGACCCGGACCTCCATCAGCCGGATGCCGAGATCGTTCAGGCCCTGGCCGATGAAGGCGAGGTTCTTGTCCTGGGTGCGGCCGGAGAGGATTTCGTTGCCGATGATCAGCAGGCAGGCCGTGACCGTCTTTGGCGGCCCGGCCGTTCCGTTGCCAGGCTTGGCACTATCGGTCATCGCCTGCCCTGCCTGGCCTCCGGGCGTGGCGCGCTCACCATTCCAGGCGCGGCAGCACGGTGTCGGCGCGGACATAGCCCTTGGCCTCCATGCAGGAGGACATCAGCGAGGCGCGCCGGTTGCGCAGATCGTACTCGTCGACGCGCTGGCGCAGGCCGGAATAGCGCGAGGCGCTGGTCAGGGTGTCGATGCCGGCGTTTCGGTCGTCGATGATCTGCGCGTCGCGGCGGGTCTGGCCCAGCGCGTAGCGGTAGCAGTCGTCGACGTCGGCCTGGTAGGCCGCCTCGTCGCGCGGCGCCGACACGGTCCAGCTCGTGCCGTCGGGGCCCTGGATCACCACCGCCTCGCCCCCCGCCGGCGCCTGTTCGCCGGCCCCTTCGGGCAGCGGCGCCGGCGCGACCGGCGTGACTGAGAGGTCGCCTTCCCGGCTCGGCTCGCCCGGCGCAGGCGGCGGCAGCGCGGTTCCGGTTTCCAGGCCCTTGCCCTCGCCGACCGGCGTCGTCGGCTCGCCGGCGCAGGCGACCAGCAGCAGCGCCGCAGCGGCGAGGGCCGTGATCGTGGAAAGCGGGGAAAAGGCGGTCATGAGCGGGTCCTCGGCAGGGCGGCGGTCGGACGGCAGGGCGGAAACCCTGTATTGCATTGCAGAGTGGCGGTCCCGACGTCAAGTTGCAAGCCTGCGTCGTTCGAGCCGCCGGCGGCGCTGATCCGCAGCCCGCTTGCCTTGGGAAGGTAGGGTAAATCGATGCAATTTCCAGATCCCCTGGTGCGGGGCCGCCTGCTGCGCCGCTACAAGCGCTTCCTCGCGGACGTGGCGCTGGAGGACGGCGGCGAGGTCGTCGCGCACTGCGCCAACCCGGGCTCGATGATGGGCCTGGCGGAGCCGGGCGCCACGGTCTGGCTGTCGCCCGCCAACAATCCGGCGCGCAAGCTGAAGTATTCCTGGGAGCTGGTCGAGGTCCCCGGTCAAGAAGGGGGTGAGAAGGGCGCCGCCCTGGTCGGGATCCACACCGGGCGCGCCAACGCGCTGGTCGCCGAGGCCCTGGAGGACGGGCGCATCGCCGAGCTGGCGAGCTATGCCCGGCGCCGGGCGGAGGTGGCCTACGGCAGCGGCAGCCGGGTCGACTTCCTGCTCGAGCCGGACGCGGAGGCGTCCCGGCCGCCCTGCTACCTGGAGGTCAAGAGCGTCACCCTGCGGCGCGGCGGGCGGCTGGCCGAGTTCCCCGATGCGGTCACCGCGCGCGGCGCCAAGCACCTGGCCGAGCTCGCCGCGGTCGCCCGCCAGGGAGCCCGGGCCGTGCTGTTCTTCCTGGTCCAGCGCGGCGACTGCGACGCCGTGGCGGCGGCCGCCGACATCGACCCGGCCTACGCCGCCGCCCTGAGCGAAGCCCAGGCGGCGGGAGTCGAGGTGCTGGCCTACGGCTGCGCCCTCAGCCCCCGGGGCATCGCCCTGGATCGGCCCCTGGCCCTGGAAATGTGAGGTTTCCTGCGGCCGTGGCCGCCCCGGGGCCGGCGGACCGGCCGCCGGCCGGGATGTGCAATTCTTGGCAATCCGGGCTAGACTCCCTAAATAAAGGGCCAGCCACGGGTCAGAGGATGGAAGTCCATGAAGCAAGGGTACACTGCGGAGCGCGTCAGCCCCTCGGAGGGCGGTTACGTCATTCATGACGAAGCCGGGTTCGAAGGCATGCGCCGCGCCGGCCAGCTGGCCGCGGAGACCCTGGACATGATTACCCCGGAGGTGAAGCCCGGGGTCACCACCGAATACCTGAACCAGCTCTGCCACGACTATATCGAAGCCGCCGGCGCGGTCCCGGCGCCGCTGAACTACCGCGGCTTCCCGAAGTCGATCTGCACCTCGGTCAACCACGTGGTCTGCCACGGCATCCCCAGCGACGACAAGCGGCTGGAAAATGGCGACATCATCAACATCGACGTCACCGTGATCGTCGACGGCTGGCACGGCGACACCAGCCGCATGTTTTTCGTCGGCGAACCCAAGATCAAGGCGCGCCGCCTGGTCGAGGTGACCTACGAGGCCATGATGCGCGGCATCGAGGCGGTGAAGCCGGGCGCCACGCTGGGCGACATCGGCCACGCCATCCAGTCCTTCGCCGAGAAGCAGCGCTTCTCCGTGGTCACCGACTTCTGCGGCCACGGCCTGGGCCAGGTGTTCCACGACGCGCCCAGCGTGCTGCACTACGGACGCCCGGGCACCGGCGTGCCGCTGCGCGAGGGCATGTTCTTCACCATCGAGCCGATGATCAACGCCGGCCGCCCCGAGGTGAAGATCCTGCAGGACGGCTGGACCGCGGTCACCCGCGATATGAAGCTCTCGGCCCAGTTCGAGCATTCCATAGGCGTCACCGCCACGGGCTACGAGATCTTTACCATCTCGCCCAAGGGCTGGCACAAGCCGCCCTACGGCGGCTGAACCGCCCCACCACGTCCCGCTTTTCGGAAAGAGACGGGCGCCGGCCGGAATTGAAGGCCCGGCGGCGCCCGAGTTGCCTGCCGCGTTGCGGCAGGTCCACCGCTTTATACGATCTCAACCCGCAGCAGAGAGCGCACATGCTGGATCTGGTT
>JBFGUI010000196.1:0-7399 GCA_041565695.1 Kiloniellaceae bacterium | reverse complement strand
GCGGCCGCGGCGCCGCCGCCGGCGGCAGCGACGAGCAGGCCTCCCGGGCCCTGGAGGCCTGCGCCCAGCGCATCGAGGCTATTGCCGCGCGGATCGAGGGCGCCTAGATAGGGGAGAAGGTTCAGCGCTTGGCGGCGCTGCGGGGTGCGTCAGGTATAGCAATCCCTGGGGCCAATACCGAACCTCTAGGGAGCTGTCCCTGCCGGGACCCTGGTCCCGGTATATGGCGCCCACCTGCTTGGCAGGCCACAGAGGATTCCATAATACCAACGGCTTTCGCGGCGCCGCCTCGCCTTTTCTCCTCCAGCCGAAGAGCCCCCTCCCTTGCCCGCTGATCCTGCCGCCTCTGCTGTTCAGGACGCAAAGCGGGCGCTGAGGACGGCCGCCAGGGCCGCGCGCGCAGCAGCAGCCGCGCGGGACCGTGGCGCCGCCGCGGCGGTGCGCGACCATTTCCTGACAGAGGTGCCGATCGCCGCGGGCCGCGTGGTTTCCGGCTACTGGCCGATGGGCGAGGAACTGGATCCGCGCCCGCTGATGACGGCCCTGGCCGCGCACGGCCACCGGCTCGCCCTGCCGGCCATCCGCGGCGCCGGCCGGCCGCTGGCCTTCCGCGCCTGGCAGCCGGGCGATCGCCTGCTGCCGGCCGGCTTCGGCACGCAGGAGCCGGCGGCGGAGGCCGCGGAGCTCTCCCCGCAGCTGCTGCTGGTGCCGCTGCTGGCCTTCGACGCGGCGGGCTACCGCCTGGGCTACGGTGGCGGTTTCTACGACCGCAGCCTTGCCCTTCTGCGCCGGGCGGGCGATATCCTCGCCGTCGGGCTGGCCTTCTCGGCCCAGCAGGTCGCTGCGGTGCCGCGCGAAGCCACGGACCAGCGGCTCGATCTGGTGGTGACCGAGCGCGGCCTGCTGCGGCCGGCGCCCTGAAACCGGCAGACAAGTAAAAAGGAAGCCTTCCCGTTATGCGACTTCTGTTCTGCGGCGACATCGTGGGCCGCCCTGGGCGCGACGCCATCACCGCCCACCTGCCGGGCCTGCGCCAGCGACTCGACATCGACTTCGTGGTCGCCAACGGCGAGAACGCCGCCTCGGGCTTCGGCATCACCGAGAAGATCTGCCGCCAGCTGTTCGACAGCGGGGTCGACGTGATCACCGGCGGCAACCACTCCTGGGACCAGCGCGAGGTAATGTCCTACATCGACGGCGAGCCGCGCCTGCTGCGCCCGCAGAACTACCCACCCGGCACGCCGGGCCGCGGCGCCGGCGTCTTCGCGGCGCGCCGCGGCAAGAAAGTGCTGGTGCTCAATGTCATGGGCCAGCTCTTCATGGAGGACCTGGACGACGCCTTCGCCTGCATGAACGGCCTGCTGGCCCAGCACCGCCTAGGCGCCACGGTCGATGCCGTGGTACTGGATTTCCACGCCGAGGCGACCTCGGAGAAGATGGCCGCCGGCCACGTCGTCGACGGCCGGGTCTCGCTCTTCGTCGGCACCCATACCCATGTGCCGACGGCCGACACCATGATCCTGCTCGGCGGCAGCGCCTACCAGAGCGACGCCGGCATGTGCGGCGACTACGACTCGGTGATCGGCATGGACAAGACCGTGCCGATCGAGCGCTTCGTGAAAAAGGTGCGGGGTGAGCGGCTATCGGCCGCAAAGGGCGAGGGGACGCTCTGCGGAGTCTTCGTGGAGACCGACGACGCGACGGGTCTGGCGCGGCGCGCGGCGCCGGTCAGGATCGGCGGGCGGCTGGCGGAGAGCCTTCCGGAAATCTAGATCAGTTGGGGCGCTGCCCGGCGGAGACGGCGAGGAAGCGCTCGATCTCGGAATGCAGGATCTCGGTCTGGTCGCTCATCTCGGCGGCCAGTTGGCGCACCGCGTCGAGCTTGTCCTTGCCGGGGGCCCCGGCGGCGGCCAGCAGGTTCTCCAGGGCGCCGAGGGCGCTCTGCGTGGCGAAGTCCTCGACGACATCGGCGGCCTCGTCCAGGCGCCGGGCGACCTCGGCCGCGTCGTTCGACACGTCCTCGGTGATGGCCAGTTCGATGATGTTCAAGGGCCGCGGCATCTTGGCTCTGTCCTTCGCGAAAAGGGGTGAAGCGAGCCTTGAGAATGCCGTGCCGGCGTTAATTTGGCGTTAACCGGGGCGGCGCATATCTGGCGCCGCCGAGTCGGCCGGGCCCGGCCCGCTGCCCGGAAGGGCTTTAGATCGGCCGTCAAGCCTGCTAGAAGCCGCCCTAATGTCGCCATATTGGGGGCTTATCCGTTGCGCTGGAGTGCCCCGCTTTTGCTCTAAATATGGTAGGCTGTTCAT
This sequence comes from Kiloniellaceae bacterium, assembly GCA_041565695.1. GTDB lineage: Bacteria > Pseudomonadota > Alphaproteobacteria > Kiloniellales > Kiloniellaceae > Pelagibius. The sequence continues at coordinate 5,092 of JBFGUI010000196.1, read as the reverse complement.
CTTATTGTCCCACTATGTAGGATCAGGATCGTCGAGTTATGGCGGGCCATTCACAATTTAAGAACATCATGTACCGTAAGGGCGCGCAGGATAAGAAGCGCGCCAAGCAGTTCGCACGCTTGACCCGGGAGATCGTGGTGGCCGCCAAGTCGGGCCTGCCCGAACCGGACAAGAACCCGGCCCTGCGCGCCGCCATCCAGGCGGCCCGCGCAGCCAACATGCCCAAGGACAACATCGAGCGGGCCATCAAGCGGGTGGCCGGCGGCGAGGAGGACACCAACTACGAGGAGGTCCGCTACGAGGGCTACGGCCCCGGCGGCGTGGCGGTCATCGTCGAGGCGCTGACCGACAACCGCAACCGCACGGCCTCGGAGGTGCGCGCCGCCTTCAGCAAGCACGGTGGCACCCTGGGCGAGACCAATTCGGTCTCCTTTATGTTCGACCGCGTGGGCGTGATCACCTACCCGGCCGATATCGCCTCGCCGGAGGCGGTCTTCGAGGCGGCGGTGGAGGCCGGCGCGAGCAACGCGGAAAGCTCCTCGGAGCAGCATGAGATCACCTGCGATCCCGACGACTTCTCCACGGTGCGCGACGCCCTCACCGAGCGTTTCGGCGACCCGCGCGAGGCGGAGTTGACCTGGCGGCCGCAGAACAGCGTGGCGATCGACGAGGAAAAGGCCCAGACCATGCTGAAGCTGCTCGATGTGCTCGACGAGAGCGACGACGTGCAGCGGGTCTCGGCGAACTTCGAAATCAGCGACGACGTCATGGCCCGCCTGACGGCCTAGCCGAGCGCGCGGGGTAAGCGACGGCACGGCTGTCACGGCACGACCCGCGGCCCAAGCCTGAGCGCAGGGCCGCCGGGGCGGAGATTGGGGGAAGTAAAGCGATTTTGATGCGAGTGCTTGGACTTGATCCGGGTTTGCGCCACACCGGTTGGGGCGTCATCGACGCGGAAGGCAATCACCTCCGCCATGTCGCCAACGGCGTCGTCGTTTCCGACGGCAAGGCCGACCTCGCCGAACGCCTGCTGCAGCTGCACCGTGGCCTCGCGGAGGTCGTCGCTGCCCACAAGCCGGCGACTGCGGCGGTCGAGGTAACCCTGGCCAACAAGAACCCCTCCTCGACGCTGAAGCTGGGCATGGCCCGCGGCATCGCGCTGCTGACCCCGGCGCTGTCGGGTCTGCCCGTGGCCGAGTACCTGCCGATGATCGTCAAGAAGGCGGTGGTCGGCACCGGCCATGCCGACAAGGACCAGGTGGCGATGATGATCGCCCGCCTGCTGCCGGGCTGCGATCCGGCCGCACCCGACGCCGCCGATGCGCTGGCGGTGGCGGTCTGCCACGCCCACCATGTCTCCACCGGCCGGCAGTGGGCCGCCGGGGTGGAAGACCCGCTGGCCGCCGGGCGCCGCAAGGCGACGGGAGGCCGCCGGTGATCGGCAAGCTGACCGGAATCGTCGATTCGACCGGCGACGACTGGGTGATCCTCGACGTCGGCGGGGTCGGCTACCTGGTGTTCTGTTCCGGGCGCACGCTCGGCCTGCTGCCGCCGCAGGGCGGCGGCGCCACCCTGTGGATCGAAACCCACGTGCGCGAGGACCACATCCACCTCTTCGGCTTCGCCGAGACCGCCGAGCGCGACTGGTTCCGCCTGCTGAACTCGGTGCAGGGCGTCGGCGCCAAGATGGCGCTGGCCATTCTCTCGGTGCTGCCGCCGGCCGATCTGGTGCGCGCCATCGCCGCCCAGGACAAGGCCGCGCTGACGCGGGCCAACGGCGTCGGCCCCAAGCTGGCCGGGCGCATCGCCAGCGAGCTGAAGGACAAGGCCGGCGCCATGGCCTTCGGGCCGGCGGCCACGGTCAACGGCGCCAAGGCGGGCGGCGAGGTCTCCGAGGACGCGGTCTCCGCCCTGGTCAACCTGGGCTACCGCCGCGCCGAGGCCTTTGCCGCGGTGGCCAAGGCGAGCGGAGACCTCGGCGCCAAGGCCTCGGTCGAATCGCTGATCAAGGCCGGCCTCAAGGAGCTGGCATCATGAGCGAGCGATCCGCCCCAGATCGCGCGGGGGACCGCGTCGTCACCACCGACTTCCGCGAGGAGGACACAAGCGAGATCTCGCTGCGCCCCGCGCAGCTCGACGACTTCATCGGCCAGCGCGCGGTGCGCGAGAACCTGCGAGTCTTCATCGAGGCGGCGCGCGGGCGCGGCGACGCCCTGGACCATGTGCTGTTCTTCGGCCCGCCCGGGCTCGGCAAGACCACTCTGGCGCAGATCGTCGCCCGCGAAATGGGCGTCGGCTTCCGCGCCACCTCCGGTCCGGTCATCGCGCGGGCCGGCGACCTGGCGGCGATCCTGACCAACCTGCAGCCGCGCGACGTGCTGTTCATCGACGAGATCCACCGCCTCTCCCCGGCGGTGGAGGAAGTGCTCTATCCGGCGATGGAGGATTTCCACCTCGACCTCATCATCGGCGAGGGGCCGGCGGCGCGCTCGGTGCGCATCGACCTGCCGCCCTTCACCCTGGTCGGCGCGACCACCCGTTCCGGCCTCATCACCACACCGCTGAGGGAGCGCTTCGGCATTCCGCTGCGCCTGCAGTTCTACGAGCCGGAGGAGCTGGAGCTCATCGTCAGCCGCGGCGCGCGCGTGCTCGACATGAAGCTGACGTCGGAAGGCGCGGCGGAGATCGCGCGGCGCTCGCGCGGCACGCCGCGGGTCGCCGGGCGCCTGCTGCGCCGGGTGCGCGACTTCGCCGCCGTCGCCGGGGTCGAGGAGGTCGCCGCCGTGCAGGCCGACAGCGCGCTGAAGCGCATGGACGTCGACGAACGCGGCCTCGATGCCATGGACCGGCGCTACATGCGCTGCATCGCCGACAACTACGGCGGCGGGCCGGTGGGGGTGGAGACCATGGCGGCCGCGCTCTCCGAACAGCGCGACGTCCTGGAGGAGGTCATCGAGCCCTACCTGATCCAGCAGGGCCTGGTGCAGCGCACGCCGCGCGGCCGGGTGCTGACCCGGGGCGGCTTTGCCTATCTGGGCCTGGAGGTGCCGCGCAGCCTGGAGCAGCTCGATCTGCTCGGCGGCAGCGCGGACTTCGACACCGGCAACGGGGAGGGCGCCGCTTGAGCGAGCTTTCCGGCCGCATGGCGGAGGGCGAGCATCGCCTGCCGCTGCGCATCTACTACGAGGACACCGATGCCGGCGGCATCGTCTATTACGCCCGCTACCTGCAGTTCGCCGAGCGCGCCCGCACCGAGGTCCTGCGCCTGGCCGGCATCGAGCAGAGCCGGCTGCGTGACGACCACGGCGTGGTCTTCGCCGTGCGCCACTGCGCGGTCGACTACCTGCGCCCGGCGCGGCTCGACGATCTGGTCGAGGTGCGGTCGCGCCTCACCGCGCTGCGCGGCGCGCGCATGAGCATTGTGCAGGGCATCTGGCGGGCCGGCGAGGAGCTGGTGCGCCTCGCCGTCGACATCGCCTCGGTGCGCGGCGACGGCCGCCCCGCGCGCATTCCGGCGCCGGTGCGCGCCGCCCTTCAACCCTTCGTACAGCCTTTGGAGCAGGGGTAACCCATGGAACAGGACGCCGTTAATTCTCAGCTGCTGGACGGGTCGGTGGATCCGACCATGTCGGTCTGGGGACTCTTCCTGGAGGCCGACATCGTCGTGCAGGTGGTCATGATCCTGCTGCTGATGGCGTCCTTCTGGAGCTGGGCGGTCATCTTCGAGAAGGTGCTGCGCCTGCGCCGCCTCAAGGAACGCGCCGGCCAGTTCGAGGAGGCCTTCTGGTCCGGCGGCTCGCTCGACGACCTCTACGACCGGCTGGACAACCGGCCGCCCGATCCCATGGCCTCGATCTTCGTCTCGGCGATGCGTGAGTGGCGCCGCTCCTCGGCGCGCGGCCTGGCACACTCCGCCGAGATCAAGACCAGCCTGCAGCAGCGCATCGAGCGGGTCATGGAGATCGCCATGGGCCGCGAGATGGAGCGCCTGGAGCGGCACATGACCTTCCTCGCCTCGGTCGGCTCGGCGGCGCCCTTCATCGGCCTGTTCGGCACGGTCTGGGGCATCATGAACGCCTTCACCTCGATCGCCGCGGCTAAGAACACCAGCCTTGCCGTGGTGGCGCCGGGCATCGCCGAGGCGCTGTTCGCCACGGCGCTCGGCCTGGTCGCCGCGATCCCGGCGGTGATCGGCTACAACAAGCTGTCCAACGACCTCGGCCGCTACGCCGGGCGCCTGGAGGCCTTCGCCGGCGAGTTCGGCGCGATCCTGTCGCGCAAGCTCGACGAGAAGAGCTGATCCCATGGCCGCCTCCCTCATCGGCGCCGGACGCCGCATCGCCAAGCAGCGCTACCGCCCGCTCAGCGAGATCAACGTGACGCCCTTCGTCGATGTCATGCTGGTGCTGCTGATCGTGTTCATGGTGACCGCGCCGCTCTTGACCGTCGGCGTGCCGGTCGATCTGCCCAAGACCCAGGCCCAGTCGATCGCCGATCCGGACGAGCCGCTGGTCATCACCGTCAACGCCGAGGGGCAGATCTATATCCAGGACTCCGAAGTCGAGCTGAGCCAGCTGGTGCCGCGGCTGCGCGCCATCACCGAGAGCAAGCCCGATACCCGCATCTTCCTGCGCGGCGACCGCATGATCGCCTACGGCCGCATCATGCAGGTCATGGGCACGGTGAACTCGGCCGGCTTCCAGCGCGTCGCCCTCATCGCCGAGCTGCCCAAGGGCGGCGAGACCGCGGCGGCCGAGGACGAGAAAAAAGCGGCGCCCAAGCCCCAGCAGTGAGCCGGCTGCCGTAACGGCAGAGAAAGAACAGCGCAACGCCATCATGGGTAAGGCAAGTCTCCTTTCCGCGCTTCTGCACCTCGGGGTGATCCTCGCCCTGGTGTTCGGGCTGCCCGCGCTGCGCGACCCGCTGGACGACTTCCAGTCGATTCCGGTGCAGCTGGTCACCCTGCCGGAGGAGAACACCGACGCGCCGGTGCCGGAACCCGAGCCCGAGCCGGAGCCGGTCAACCAGGCACCGGAGCAGGCGCCGGAGCCGGAGCCCGAGGTGGCCGAGGCGCCGACGCCGGAGCCGGCGC
>JBFGUI010000195.1:0-7516 GCA_041565695.1 Kiloniellaceae bacterium | reverse complement strand
GGTCCGGGACAGAGGGGCGGGGGACAGGGCGCCCGGGACAGAGGGGCCCGGGACAGAGGGGCCCGGGACAGAGGGGCGGGGGAATTAAGAGGCAGCCACAAGAAGGCACTCGCCAAGCGCCTCGGCCGGTGCTGTAGTGCGGCCGGCAGGGCCCGGCGGACGATGCGCGCAGCTTCGTGGGGTGCACCACCTCCACGGCAGGCGCCGCGCCGGCGGCCCTGGATCGTTTGACCTGGAGGTCTCACACCATGTTTGGGCGTTTTGGAGGCGTTCTGACCTGCGCCGCCGCGGCGGCGTTGTGCCTGGTTTCCACGCAGAGCGGGGCGGAGGTGCCGGCGACGCCGGCCAACGGCACCGCGACCGTGACCGTGACCTACGAACTGAAGGGGGCGGGGGTCGAGCGCCCCGCGTCCAACGAGAAGAACGTGACCTGGACGCTGGAGAACCGTTACACGGTGACCGCGACCCTGACCGCGCAGAAGCCGGCCGGCTTTGCGGCGATGCACAAGCCCGACGCGGCCGAGCAGGCGCGCGAGGCCGGGCGTATGGCGGCGGCGACGCAGGCGGCGGGCGACATGCAGTCGATGATGGCGCAGGTCGAGCAGATCATGAAGATCTGCGGCGACGACGAGGCCTGCATCACGCGCGAGAGCGTCAAGATGTCGCAGGGCATCGACATGAACGCGCCCGAGATGCAGTCGGCCCAGGCGAATATCGCAAAGGTCTCCGCCATGCCTGACGCGCGCTACCAGATCTTCCAGGCGGCGATGCAGCAGGGCAGCTTTGCGATCAAGGAGAACGCGCACGAGGCCTACTTCGATGCCGCCTGCAGTTTCGCGACGGAGGAGCGCTGCGCCTACGACACCGCCGTCAGCGGCACGGGCGATCTCACGGATCCTTCCGGTGCCAAGCTGTCGGGCACGATCGCCTCGGCGGAGATCGACTACCAGACCGGCTCGCTGCTGCTCACCCTGCCGTTCCCGGGCCTCGCGAAGGTGACGAAGACGGTCACCTCGCGCAACCCGCAGATCAAGACCGGCAGCACGGAGGCGGTCCGCATGCTGAGGTTCGACGACGTCGCCAAGGAACCTGTGCAGGCTTCCTGCGGCGACTGCCGGACGGCCTCCGGCTCTTTCGAAAGGGACGTGCCGGATCAGCTGCTGGGCCGGCCCGCCAAGCTGGTCGTGTCCTGGACGTTCAGCCGGTCGTGACGAACGGGCGGGCCGCCGGGCGCCGGTTTACGCTCGACGGCCCGCTCCCGCCGGCGTATCACCTGCGGGCTGAGCCTTTTGTCTCCACCCGCGAGAAGGATCTCCCATGACCGACATCAAGCGCATCGAGGTGGGCCCGCGCATGTCCCAGGCCGTGGTCCACGGCAACCTCGTGTTCCTGGCGGGCCAGGTGGCGCAGGGCGCGCCGGGCGACTCGGTGACCGAGCAGACCATGGACATTCTGGCGCGCATCGACGAGCTGCTGGCCGAGGCCGGCACGGACAAGACGAAGCTCCTGTCGGCGACCCTCTGGATCACCGATATGGCGACCTTCAACGAGATGAACGCGGTGTGGGACGCCTGGGTCGCGCCGGGCAACACGCCGGCGCGCGCCTGCGTGGAGGCGAAGCTCGCCGCGCCGCAGTTCAACGTGGAGATCGCCGTCGTCGCGGCGCTGTGAGCCCGGTCTGAGCCCGGCGGCCGCGCCGCCTCAGGCGATCTTCGCGCCGCGCTCGGCCAGCAGCTCGCGCAGCACGGCGCGGTGGCAGCGCGCCTCGTTTTCGCAGTAGCAGCCGAGCGAGAAGTCGGCGCCCTGCGACAGCGCGGCCAGCAGGTCCAGCGTGCGGGCGGCCGCCGGTTCTTTCATCTCCTTCCTGAAGGCGCGCACGAAGGCGGACCACTCGGCCGCGGTCTCGGCCTTCAGGGCCTGGGCCACCAGTGCCGCGCTGGGCGACAGCTCCGGGTACCAGACGTCGTACCAGTCGTCGGCGGCGTAGTGCGTCTTCTTCACGCCGCGCGGCGGGCGCCGCACCGTGCCGATGCGGAGGCCTTCCTGCGGCTGGCGCGGCGTGCCGAGGCGGACGATACGCAGGGTCATGGGCGGGCTCCCTCGGTATGGCGGTGGATTGCCCGATGTTAGCGTGGATATCGCGTTGCGGCATCCGCTGGATGGGGCCGCGCCGAGACGCCTTGGCGGGCAAGCATTGGCAATTGCCCTGTGAAGCTTGCTAGGATCGAGCATTGGAACCAAAAATCAGAAAGGACAGGGACATGGCCGAGAGCGTCTACAAGGTGATCGAGCTTGTCGGAACCAGCACCGAGTCCTGGGAGAAGGCCGCGGCGGCTGCCGTCCAGAGAGCCGGCAAGAGTTTGCGGGAACTGAGGATCGCCGAGGTGGCGGAACTGGACCTGCAGATCTCCGAGGGAAAGGTGGCCGCCTACCGGGCCAAGGTGAAAGTCTCGTTCAAGTACGAAGACGCCGGCTGACCGCCGCCGGCGAACGTACAGCGTCCGAGGCGTAACGGCTTTGTTTCTGAGTTAGGTGGCGTGCTCGGGACGGCTTCGTCCCGCAGCGCGGCAGGGCCGCGCGCTGCGGGCCGGGTCGTCCGCGCGCGACTTGCGCGATGATCCGAGATGGCACCGCTTGAAGCGGTGATTACCCACCTTCGCGCAGATGTCCTGTTTGACGGAAACCCAGATAGGAGACCTGCGGTCTTCACCCACATCCCTGCCTTCCCCCATCAGGGGGGAGGGGCAACAGGCGAGGGCGCGGTTTTGTTTCCCTCCCCCTTCGATGGGGGAGGGTAGGGTGGGGGTGACACCCTTTCCACAGCAAGCCATGTGCAGCGAGCGCAAAATGTCGACCGACCCCTCTGACGTCACGCTCCATCAGCTCGGCCCCGACGACCTCGGCCTGATGGCGCAGCTGCTGGACCTCTTCGGCGAGGTTTTCGAAGAGCCGCAGACCTACGGCGCCAAGCGGCCGGACGACGCCTACATGGCGCGGCTGCTGGGCGGCGATCACTTCATCGCCCTGGCGGCGCTGAAGCAAGGAAACGTCGTCGGCGGGCTCGCCGCCTATGTCTTCGACAAGTTCGAGCAGGCGCGGCGCGAGATCTACATCTACGACCTCGCGGTGGCGCAGGCGCAGCGCCGCCGGGGCATTGCCACGGCACTGATCGAGGAGGTCCGGCGCCTCGCCGCGGCGCGCGGCGCCTGGGTGGTCTTCATCCAGGCCGAGAAGGACGACGCGGCGCCGGTGGCGCTCTACAGCAGGCTCGGCCGCCGCCAGGAGGTGCTGCACTTCGACATCCCGGTTGCGGCGCCGGTCGAGGGACAGGCCGGGTGCGACCCCGCGTCGGGCAACAACTGAAGCCGGCGCTCAGTTCGGCTTCATGAGGCGCAGCTGCGGCTCGCGGCGCGGGGCTCTCCTGGCTGTCGAGCAGGAGCGGCCCGACCCACTCGCTCGAAAGTAGCGGCGCAAGATTTGCCGACCCTTTATTGGGGCGGTGGCAGGCTGGTTTCGACGGCGGCCTTCTGGGCCGTCTCCCGCACCAGTATCTTCACCGCGACGCGCAGCCGGCGTGCCTGATTGGTGGTCGAGGGGTTGTGGCTCATGTTGGTGCCGGTGGAGACCTGGCAGCTGCCGGGTCCGGCGGGCGACCAACTCCCCGTGGCGATCTCTTTCTTCTGTTGGACCCAGGTATCGCTGCCTTCCTCCTTCAGCCAGATGCGCGTCGCCCGGTAGTAGCGTTCGCAGTCCTCCTGGTTCGTCGGCACCGTCGCGCCATAGCTGCTGGAACTCGGCGTGTCGAAGCCGCCGCCGGAGACGATCACATGCTCGGGATTGCCGTTGGGGTAGGGCTGTTTGTTGGAGTTGAAGTACATCCACACCTCACCGACGAAGCAGTCGCAGTTGCCGGGCTTGTGGTAGTAACCGCCGTCGGGGCTGTTGAGGCGGTAGAAGTTGATCTGCGCGAAGTTCGGCGGCACGGCGAAGACCTGGTCCGGCTCGCCGAACACGCAGGCACCGCAGGCGTCCAGCTCGACGAACGTGCCAGGCAGGGCCGGGCCGATACCGGCTTGGATCACGCTGTCGCTCAGGACATAGGTGTTGCTGCAGGCCGCAGCGGACAGGCAGAGGGTCAGGAAGCAGCTGAGTTTGCGCCACATGGTTCCACTCCTCGAAGAGGTGTCACCGGCGGTCGTCCCCCCAAACATCGCGCGGCCCTTCTCCTGCTGAGGGTCTGGCCGAACCGGAGAACGACAGGGCCGCCTTGCGATGGCGGAGAAGTCTAGCACGGTCGGCGACCCCGCGCGGCCGGGATTTAAGTGGGGCGGAGCCCCGCGGATGCCCCTTTTTGGAGTGGGAGGCTTACCGGAATCGCAGGGCTGCCCCCTGTAGATTTCCGCTAGCCGGAGCCCCTAAGATCGGCTAGGAACCGCAACCCGCCGGTGAGGGAATCCTCCCGGCACGGCGGCTGATGAATAGGACAGATGGGTTGGTCTGCGGCATGAGTACGGTCGACAAACTGCACAGGGCCAGGTTCGGCACTCTGCTGGGCACGGCGCCCGGCGGGGTCGGGGTCTATTCGTCCCACTACGACTCGGCCACCAAGGAGGACCTGCCCAACCGCGAGGCCTACCGCAGCTACCTGGACGGCCACTTCATGGGCTACAAGTGGCAGTGCGTCGAGCTGGCCCGGCGCTGGCTCTACGTCAACCGCGGCTACGTCTTCGACGACATCGCCATGGCCTACGACATCTTCCGCCTGCGCGACGTGAAGGTGGTGGCCGACGGCCGGCGCCTGCCGCTCAAGTCCTTCGCCAACGGCGCGCGGCGCCACCCGGAGCCCGGCTGCCTGCTGATCTGGAACGAGGGCGGCACCTACGACGTCACCGGCCACGTCGCCGTGGTGACCGAGGTCTTCCCCGACCGCATCCGCTTCGTCGAGCAGAACGTGGAGGACAAGGTCTGGCCGGAAGGCCAGGGCTGGTCGCGCGAGCTGGCCACCCGCATCGATGCCGAGGGCGGCTACTGGATCGATACCACCGACGCCGATGCCGGCATCCTGGGTTGGATGATCCAGACCGCGGATGCGGCGCATGCCGAAGTCATCGTCGATCCCGACCCGCAGCTCTTCAACATCGAGCTGCGCGAGGTCAACGGCAAGGAGTGGCAGGCCCAGCAGGACTGGCTCGACCGCTCTCAGCCCGACGAGGAGGCCTTCATCGACATGATGGAGGGTTGCCGCCTGGCCACCGAGGACGCCGACCTCCTCAAGTACTTCTGCATCGGCGACACGGCGCTGAAGGAGGTCAAGCGGGCGACCAACGAGCTGCATGCCATGTTCATGCACGCCACCAACTACGTGCTGCGCGACGACAGGCTGCTGCGCCGCTTCAACCTGCCGCCGGCGCTGTGGCCGCGCATCCACCAGTCCTGGGACAACCGGCGCAACGAGATGATCACCGGCCGCTTCGACTTCGCCCTGTCGGAGCGCGGCCTCAAGGTCTACGAGTACAACTGCGATTCCGCCTCCTGCCACATGGAGGCGGGCAAGGTGCAGGGGCTCTGGGCGCAGCACTTCGGCTGCGCCGACGGGCGCGATCCCGGCGCCGAGCTGTTCGGGGACCTGGTCGAGGCCTGGAAGGAGGCCGAGGTCGAAGGGCCGCTGCACATCATGCGCGACGACGACCCGGAGGAGACCTACCACGCCCGCTTCATGCGCCGCGCCATCGAGGCGGCGGGCATCGCCTGCAAGGTGGTGCGCGGCGTCAGCGGCCTGCAGTGGGGTGAGGGCGCCGTGGTCACCGACGCGGACGGCGAGCCGATCGACTGGGTGTGGAAGACCTGGGCCTGGGAGACGGCGCTCGACCAGATCCGCGACCAGATCTCCGACGACGACGAGAAGCTGCGCCTCGGCCAGACCATCGACCGCGCGGTCAGCGCGCCGCGCATCGTCGACGTGCTGCTGCGCCCCGAGGTCATGGTCTACGAGCCGCTGTGGACCCTGATCCCCTCCAACAAGGCCATCCTGCCGGTCTTGTGGATGCTCTACCCCAACCATCCCTACCTGCTGAACAGCCAGTTCGAGCTGGGCGACGACCTCGCCGGGAAAGGATACGTCGTCAAGCCCATCGTGGGGCGCTGCGGCGCCAACATCGCGATCTACGACCGCAACAACGAGCTGGTCAGCGAGACCGACGGCAAGTTCGGCGCGCGCGACCAGGTCTATCAGGAGCTGTTCCCCCTGCCCAGGATCGGCGGCATGAACGTGCAGCTCTGCACCTTCACCGCCGAAGGCCGCTTCGCCGGCGCCTGCCTGCGCGTCGACCCCTCGGCCATCATCACCAGCGAAAGCGACGTCCTGCCCCTGCGCGCCGTGGCCGACGATGCGCTCGGCGCATCGCGACCCTGACGCCGCCCCGGATATTTTCCCCGATCACCGGAACCTGGGCCGGTGCGGTGCGAATTGCCAGGTCCGCGCACCGGCCGCGAGAACGGCGCGCGTGAGCGATCTCGTCAGGGCGGCGAGCTGCGCCGACGCGGCGACGCGACAGCCTGTGAATCTGCGTCGTCGCGCTTCCAGAGCCAAGCATCTCTGGCGCTCGAGATAGCGGGCGCGTGCCGCCGCCAGGCGCCCCGGCGCCACCCCCTGCGACCGCGGCGGCGTCGGATCATGGCGCAGGTGAATGTCGATGTCGTTGAACCACATGGATTTCTCCCTTCCGGAACCGTCATCGAGACATACCCGATTGCGCCGGGCCTTCATTTCGGTTAGAACCGAAATATGCTTGGTATCGCCTCCATCGCCGAAGTGGCCGCGCTGATCGGCGACCCGGCGCGCGCGAGCATGTTGTTCGCGTTGAAGGACGACGGCTGGATCGCTGCCGGGGCGCTCTCGGCCCTTGCCGGTGTCGCGCCAAGCACCGCAAGCGAGCACCTCGCCAAGCTGAGCGAAGCGGGGCTGATCAGGGTGAACGTGCGGGGTCGCCGGCGCTACTATAGCCTGGCCGATCCGGCCGTGGCCGAGGTTCTCGAAGCCGTCGAGGGACTGGCCGGAACGCTGGCGCAGCGCAACCCGGCGCCGCTGCGTTGGGATCAGGGGCTGATCCACGCGCGATCCTGCCTGGACCATCTGGCGGGCAAATTGGGTGCGCGGCTCGCCGACGCTGCCGTGACGAAGGGCTTCATCCGCGACCTGTCGAGCGGACCCGAGCTGACGGCGGCAGGAGCGGCCTGGATTTCGTCGCTTCATGTCGATATCGACTCCTTGAGAACCGAGCCGAGGCGGTTCCTCCGCCTCTGTCCCGATTGGATCGAGGAAACCGCCCATATTGGCGGCGCCGTCGGGGCCGCGATGCTCAGGGGGCTCGTCGGGGCCGGCTGGCTGCGCCGGGTGCAAGGCTCGCCCAGGGTGCTGGTGACCCCCAAGGGCGTCGCTCGCTTCCGCCAGGAACTCGACATGGACGTTCGGGAAATGGCAGCGTAGGGCCTTGGAGGGCTCCGGGCCGTTGCGCGC
>JBFGUI010000194.1:0-7573 GCA_041565695.1 Kiloniellaceae bacterium | reverse complement strand
GCGGCGTGGGCCATGATCAGTTCCGGCGCCAGCGCGCCGGTGCCGACCATCAGCAGGCGCTCGGCGTCCGGGCGCGAGAGATAGCCGGAGGCCAGCGCCGAGGCCGCGGCGGTGCGCTTGACCGTCAGCTTCGGTCCGTCGATCAGGGCGCGCGGCGAGCCGGTCTTGCCGTCGAGCAGCACGTAGATGCCCATCACGGCGGGCAGGCTCTGCGCGCTGTTGTCGGGGAACACGGTGACCATCTTCACGCCGATGTGGCGCCCGGCCTGCCAGGCCGGCATCAGCAGCAGGGTCGCCGTGCCGGCGCCCGGCATCTCGATCTCATGGTGGTGGCGCAGCGGCACCGAGATCTCGCGCCGGAAGGCCTGCCGCAGGCGCTCGACAAGGCTGGGATAGTCGAGCGCCGCCTCGACCTCCGCGGCGGAGATGACGCGCATCGGATGTCCTAGTTGCCGCCGGAAACCGCTTTGTAGCCGCCGGCCGGGCCGCTCAGCTGAGGCGCGCCGGTGACCGGCTGCGCTGCGGCGCCGGTGCTGCGCTTCAGGTCCACCAGCTGGCGCTCCAGGCTGGCGGCGCGCGCCTCGGCGCGCCGCGCCCGGGCCCGCGCGGCGCCGAACCGCAGCCACATCAGGAAGGCGCCGATCAGGAAGCCGATCAGCAGGCAGCCCAGCACCACCAGGGCAAAGGGCGCGTGCAGCTGGTACTCGAAGGGCCAGAAATCGATCACCACGGGGTCCAGGTTGAACACCGTGAAGGTGACGAAGACCGCCAGCAGCAGAATGGTGATGAGCCAGTAGATGTGGTGCACGGGTGCGACTGTCGATTGGGTTGCGGTTGATTCCGGCCGACTCTAGAGCATTGTCCGGCAAGTTGGAACCGTTGTGCCGACGCGCCGCGGCCCTCCCGCCACCCGCCTGTCGGCGCTGCCCCTGGCCTGTGGCGGCCCGTCAGGATTGTCGTTGCTGTGCTGTCGGTGGCGGCCGGCTCAGCGGTTGTTGAGGCGCTCGCGCAGTTGCTTGCCCGTCTTGAAGAAGGGCACGTGCTTTTCCGAGACATTGACCGCCGTACCGGTACGCGGGTTGCGGCCGATCCGTGCCTCGCGGCGCTTGACCGAGAAGGCGCCGAAACCGCGCAGCTCCACCCGGTCCCCCCTGGACAGCGCCTCGCTGATTTCGTCGAAGATCGTCGTGACGATCCGCTCCACGTCACGGTGGTAGAGATGCGGATTGAGATCCGCGATGTGTTGGATCAGTTCTGATTTTGTCATAGCGACACAATTCCCCTGCCGGCCCACGGCGCAGCCGACGTCCCCATCCCGTTTTTACCTCCCGCAGTCCGCGATCCCCGCCGATTTTCGCTCGCATTTTCTGGGGGTCTGTGGCCCGGCCTTGTCCCCGCTGGCGATCGGCTCGCGCTGCCCTTGTCCGGTTGAGATTTTTTTCCATACCGCAAGTGTGGGAAACGTTGCCAGAGCTTGCCCTGGCCGTCAAGGATAAGCCTTTCAGAACAAACGTTTTTTTGATGAAACCGGAGAGCAGGAAAACGGCGGAAGCTGGCGGTTTTCGTGCCTTTTCCGGCGACCGGCCAAGAAAAAACGGCCCACCGGGGTCCCGGCGGGCCGTTTGCCTGGCTGCGTTTCCAGCTCGAGGAACGCAGATTTTCTCGGGACTTAGCTGTCCTTTTTGTCCTCGGTGCTTTCCGCCTTGGCCTTGGCCATGGCGGCGCCCAGGATGTCGCCCAGGCTGGCGCCGGACTCGGTGGAGCCGTACTCGGCCACCGCTTCCTTCTCCTCGGCGATCTCGCGCTGCTTGATCGAGAGGGCGATCTTGCGGGTCTTCGGGTCGATGGCGGTGATCCGCGCGTCGACCTTCTCGCCCACGGCAAAGCGGCTCGGCTGCTGCTCGCTGCGGTCGCGCGACAGCTCCGCCTTGCGGATGAAGCCGATGGCGCCGTCGCCGATCTGCACCTCGATGCCGTTGTCGACCACCTGGTGCACCGTGCAGGTCACCACGTCGCCCTTCTTCAGGTTCTCGGTGGAACCGGCGAAAGGATCGGCGCCGAGCTGCTTGATGCCCAGGCTGACGCGCTCCTTGTCGACGTCGACGTCGAGCACCTTGACCTTGGTGACGTCACCCTTGTTGTAGCTCTTGACGGCTTCCTCGCCGGACAGGTTCCAGTCGAGGTCGGAGAGATGGACCATGCCGTCGATCTCGCCGGGCAGGCCGACGAAGAGACCGAACTCGGTGATGTTCTTGATCTCGCCTTCCAGCTCGCTGCCGACCGGGTAGTTCTCCAGGAAGGCCTCCCAGGGATTGGAGCCGCACTGCTTGAGGCCGAGGGAGATGCGCCGCTTCTGCTCGTCGACGTCGAGGATCATGACCTCGACCTCCTGAGAGGTGGACACGATCTTGCCCGGGTGGACGTTCTTCTTGGTCCAGCTCATCTCGGAGACGTGCACCAGGCCCTCGATGCCGGCTTCCAGCTCCACGAAGGCGCCGTAGTCGGTGATGTTGGTGACGCGGCCGGTGAACTTGGTGCCGACCGGGTACTTGGCGGCGACGCCCTCCCAGGGATCGGCCTCGAGCTGCTTCATGCCGAGGGAGATGCGCTGGGTTTCCGGGTTGAAGCGGATCACCTGGACCTGCACCTGCTGGCCGATGGACAGCACCTCGGTCGGGTGGTTGATGCGCTTCCAGGAGATGTCGGTGACATGCAGCAGGCCGTCGACGCCGCCCAGGTCGACGAAGGCGCCGTAGTCGGTGATGTTCTTCACCACGCCGGTCAGCACCTGGCCTTCCTTCAGGTTGGCGACCAGCTCAGAGCGCTGCTCGGCGCGGGTTTCCTCCAGCACGGCGCGGCGCGAGACCACGATGTTGCCGCGCGAGCGGTCCATCTTGAGGATCTGGAAGGGCTGCGGGGTGCCCATCAGCGGGCTGACGTCGCGCACCGGGCGGATGTCGACCTGGCTGCCGGGCAGGAAGGCCACGGCGCCGGAGAGATCCACGGTGAAGCCACCCTTGACGCGGCCGAAGATGGTGCCGGTCACCCGCTGATTGTCGGCGAAGGCCTTGGCCAGCTGGGTCCAGGCTTCCTCGCGCTTGGCCTTCTCACGGCTCAGCATGGCCTCGCCGTTCTTGTTTTCCATGCGCTCCAGGTAGACCTCGACCTCGTCGCCGGGCTTCAGCTCCGGCATCTGGCCGGCGTCGGCGAATTCCTTGAGGGCGACACGCCCTTCCGACTTGAGGCCGACGTCGACCAGGGCGCTGTCGCCTTCGATGGCGACGATGGTGCCCCGGAGGACCTTGCCTTCCAGGGAGTCGTCAGTGCCGAGAGATTCATCGAGCAGGGCCGCAAAGCTTTCCTTCGCGGCGGGAGAGGTGGCTGCTTCAGCCATGTAGTCAGTCCTTTCGTTCGTGCACTATCCAGGCCGGGCGGTTTGCCGCCGGTCTTCCCGGGACCATCCCGGGCGGAAATCGTCTTGCGGAACCAATGCAAAAAGGGCCGGGCCAGCCTGCCCTTGCGGTCCTTCAATGTCCTGGAACCTACCCCCGCCTTCCTGTCGTGGGGGGCGAGCCGTCAGCTGCTGGCCTGCCGCCGGGCGATGACCGCCATGGCGACCTCGAAGGCCTTATCGGCGTCCATATCGCTCGTATCGAGCCTGACCGCGTCCGCTGCGGATTTCAAGGGGGCGGTCGCCCGCCGGCTGTCGCGCGCATCCCTTTCGCGCAAGTCCTGCAAAACGCGGGCGTATATACTCTGCTCGCCCCTTTCGATCAACTCTTTATGGCGGCGGGCCGCGCGCGCCTCCACCGAGGCCGTCAGGAAGAATTTCACATCCGCGTCTGGGCAGACCACCGTGCCGATGTCCCGGCCGTCGAGCACCGCCCCTCGGGCACCGCCCGGCGGGTGGGTGGCGAAGTCCCGCTGGAAGTTCAGCAGCTCGGTCCGCACTGCGGGGATCGCCGCGACCTTGGAGGCCGCCTGGCTCACCGTTTCGAAACGCAGATCGTCCCGTTCCAGGTCGCCGGGCTGCAGCTCCCGGGCGGCAGCGGCGGCGGTTTCCGGGTCCTCCGGATCGCCGCCGGCGGCCAGGATCCGGGCCGCCACGGCGCGGTAGATCGAGCCGGTATCGAGATAGGCGCAGCCCAGGGCCGCGGCCAGGCGCCGCGCCAGGGTGCCCTTGCCGGCGGCCACCGGTCCGTCGACGGCAATAATCATGGGGCGACAATCATGAAGCGGCGATCTCCGCGCCGAGGCCCTGCATCAGCGCCACGAAGTCGGGGAAAGAAGTGGCGATGGGCGTCATGTCGTCGATCAGCACCGGCCGCTCCGCGGCGAGGCCCAGCACCAGGAAGGACATGGCGATGCGGTGATCGAGCTCGGTCTCGATGGCCTGTGTATTGCCGCCGCGCGGGCGCCCGCCGGCGCCTTCGACCACCAGGGTCTCGGGCTGCTCTTCCACGGTCACGCCGCAGCGCGCCAGGCCGCGGGCCACGGCGGCCAGGCGGTCGCTTTCCTTGACGCGCAGCTCGCCCAGGCCGCGCATCACCGTGCGCCCCCGGGCGGCGGCCGCGGCCATGGCCAGGACCGGGTACTCGTCGATCATCGAGGGCGCCCGCTCGGCCGGCACCTCGACCCCGTTCAGACGGCTGCCGCGCACCACCAGGTCGGCGATCGGCTCGCCGCCCTCCTCGCGGGCGTTCTCCACCGCAATGTCGCCGCCCATCTCCTTGAGCGTGGTGATCAGGCCGCTGCGCTGCGGGTTCATGCCGACGGCCGCGAGGCGCACCTCCGAGCCCGGCAGCAGCAGGGCGGCCACCAGCGGAAAGGCGGCCGAGGAGGGATCGGCCGGCACCAGCACGGGACGGCCGGTCAGCTCCGGCTGGCCGGTGAGCAGGATCTCCTGGGCGGCATGGCCCTCGTCGTCGATGTCGCGGCGGCGGATCTCGGCGCCGAAGTGACCGAGCATGCGCTCGCTGTGGTC
Organism: Kiloniellaceae bacterium; assembly: GCA_041565695.1. Lineage (GTDB taxonomy): Bacteria > Pseudomonadota > Alphaproteobacteria > Kiloniellales > Kiloniellaceae > Pelagibius. The sequence continues at coordinate 2,589 of JBFGUI010000194.1, read as the reverse complement.
GCGGGTCGCCTCGCGCTCGACCACCCGGGTCACGCCGGGCGCATTGAGCCCGGCCAGCAGCACCGCCGACTTCACCTGGGCCGAGGGCACCGGCAGGCGGTAGTCCAGGGGCAGCGGGTCGCGGGCGCCGATCACGGTGATCGGCAGGCGCCCGCCTTCGCGCGCGATGAAGCTGGCGCCGCAGGCGGACAGCGGCTCGGTCACCCTGGCCATGGGGCGGCGGCGCAGCGAGGCGTCGCCGGTCATCACCGCGGTCAGCGGGTGGCTCGCCAGGATGCCGAGCAGCAGGCGCGCGCCGGTGCCGGAGTTGCCCATGTCGAGCACGTCCTCCGGCTCGGCCAGCGCGCCGATGCCGCGGCCCCAGATTCGCCAGCGCCCGGGCCAGCGGCCCTGGTCGTCGCGCGTGATCTCGGCGCCCAGGGCGCGCATCGCTGCGGCGGTGCGCAGCACGTCCTCGCCTTCCAGCAGGCCGTCGACGGTGGTCTCGCCGACCGCCAGCGCGCCGAACATCAGGGCCCGGTGCGAGATCGATTTGTCGCCGGGCAGCCGGGCGCTGCCCGAAAGCGCCTCGCTCGGCCTGGCAGTCATGGGTTTCACGGGAATGGCGTTCCTTGGTTGCGACGGGACCTGCAGGCGGGGTTTCCGGCGGCCTCGAGGGGGGCCGCGCCGGGGCGGTTACGAAACCGCAGATGACCGCCAATTACCTTTTGACAGCGATGCACGATCATGGCAATTGCCACGCCCAGCCTGTGATCTGCAAGACCTTTGGACGGAGGGACGCGCTGTTGGCTAATCCGAAGTGGGGAACCAAGCGCATTTGCCAGGGTTGTGGAGCCAAGTTCTACGACCTTCAGAAGTCACCCATCATCTGCCCATCCTGCGGCGCCGAATTCGATCCCGAGGCCCTCTTGAAGTCCCGGCGTACGCGCAGCGCGCCCAAGCCGGAACCCGCCGCCAAGCCGAAGAAGCCCAAGGCCGCGCCGGTCGAAGACGACGAGGACAGCGACGACGACGACTTCGAGATCGACGACGATGAAGCCGATGCGGCGGTGGGCGACGACGACGAGGAGGACTTCATCGAGGACACTTCGGACCTGGGCGACGACGATGACGTCGACGTTGTCGTCAAGAAAGACGACGATGACACCTGAGTGCGGGCCGCAGGCCGAACCGGCTGCCAGGGGCGGGAACCGGCGGCGTTAGGACAAGGGTAACCCTTCCTGACCGATACTCCCGGCCCGCCGCGGGGATCGGGCGGCAGATGGCGGGGAACGCATGACTTTTTCCTTGCCTTGATCCGGCGGGATACCTAATTTCCCGCATCACGCCGCCGGGCGCCGAAAAGGGCAGCGCCGGCGGTTCCCAAGACGGGGCCGTAGCTCAGTTGGGAGAGCGCTACAATGGCATTGTAGAGGTCAGGGGTTCGACTCCCCTCGGCTCCACCAAGTTTCCAGGACCCCCGGCCGGCCGCCGGGGGTCTTGCTTTTACGGCCTCCCGAACCTTGCCCCGGCGGTATCTTTGCCCTATTCGAAGGCCCGGCATTTCACGAGCAGGTAGTTCAGGGGGAGGTTCCGCATGACCAATCGCAAGTACCGCATCGCCGTGATCCCGGGGGACGGGATCGGCAAGGAAGTCATTCCCGAAGGCCAGCGCGCCATCGAGGCCGTGGCCGGGCGCCACAATTTCGCCGTGGAGTGGGAGGACTTCGACTGGTCCTGCGAGCGCTATGCCGAGACCGGCCGCATGATGCCGGAGGACGGCATCGCCCAGGTCAAGGCCTTCGACGCCATCTACCTGGGCGCCGTCGGCTTTCCCGGCGTGCCGGACCACGTCTCGCTGTGGGGTCTCTTGATCCCGCTGCGCCGCGAGCTCGACCTCTATGCCAACGTGCGCCCGGTGCGCCTCTTGAAAGGCATGACCTCGCCGCTCGCCGGGCGCGGGCCGGAGGACATCGACTTCATCGTGGTGCGCGAGAACGTCGAGGGCGAGTACTCGGAGATTGGTGGGCGGCTCTACGGCGGCACCGAGCAGGAAATGGTCTCGCAGCTCTCCTGCTTTACCCGCCGCGGCACCGACCGCATCCTGAAGTACGCCTTCGAGCTGGCCGAGAAGCGGCAGCGCAAGCACGTGACCTCGGCCACCAAGTCGAACGGCATCGTCCACACCATGCCTTATTGGGACGAGCGCTTCGCCGCCATGGCGCGGAACTATCCCGGCGTGAAGACCGCGCAGTTCCACATCGACATCCTGACCGCGCACTTCGTGCAGCATCCCGACTGGTTCGACGTGGTGGTCGCCTCCAATCTGTTCGGCGACATCCTCTCCGACCTGGGGCCCGCGGTGGCCGGCTCCATCGGCATCGCGCCGGCGGCCAACCTCAACCCGCCGGGCGAGTTCCCCTCGCTGTTCGAGCCGGTGCACGGCTCGGCGCCGGACATCGCCGGCCAGGGCATCGCCAACCCGGTGGCCGCCGTGTGGACCGCGGCGCTGATGCTGGACCACCTGGGCGAGGCGGCGGCGGCCCAGGAACTCGAGACGGCCATCGAAACGGTGCTGGAGAACCCGGCGGCGCGCACCCGCGACCTCGG
>JBFGUI010000193.1:0-7593 GCA_041565695.1 Kiloniellaceae bacterium | reverse complement strand
GCGAGTCTGGACAGACGTGACGAGCGTGGCAAGCGGCGCGGCGGGCGGCGGTCACGCGGCGAGCCCGGGGGCCGTCGCAGCAGGCGCGGTGATCATGCACGAGCGCTCAGGCCGCCAGCCCGAGCTCGCGCTTCTTGCGGGTCGCCCAGGCGGCGATCAGCCGGTCCGCGACGATCGCGATGAAGGCCACGCACAGCCCCGCCACCACCCCGCGCCCGGTATCCGCCTTGGTCAACGCGATGTAGACCTCCTGGCCGAGATCGCGGGTCCCGACGAGGGCGGTGATCACCAGCATCGCGAGCGCCAGCATGATGGTCTGGTTGATGCCCAGCATGATCTCCGGCAGGGCCAGCGGCAGCTTGATGCGCCACAGCAGTTGCCAGCGGGTGCAGCCGGAGACGGTGCCCGCCTCGATCAGCTGCGGGTCGATGGAGCGGATGCCGTGGGCGGTGTAGCGCACCGCCGGCGCCAGGGCGTAGAGCACCACGGCGATCATGGCCGAGAAGTCGCCGACCCGGAACAGCATGACCACGGGAATCAGGTAGACGAAGCTCGGCAGGGTCTGCAGGGTGTCGATGAAGCCGCCGATGACGCGCCCGGCGCGCACGTTCTGCGCCGCCAGGACGCCGAGGGGAATGCCGATGACCGCGGCGATCAGCACCGAGACGCCGCAGAGGTAGATGGTCACCATGGCGTCGTCCCACAGGCCGTTGACCAGGATGAAGCACGACAGCAGGAAGCACAGCAGCGCCAGCTTCCAGCGCCCGAGCTGCCAGCCGGCGAGGGTTACCAGCAGGATGAACCAGGGCCAGGGCACACCCAGCAGGAAGCGCTTCACCGGCACCAGCAGGTTCAGCAGCATGAAGGTCTTCACCGCCTCCAGCGCCTCGAAGTAGTTCACGTTGATGGTGCGCACCAGGTCTTCCCAGAACGGCCCGGTGGTGATCTGGGCGGCGGCGGGATAGCTCTGCAGGAAGGGCAGCAGCAGGCCGAGCAGGCCGCTGGCGAGGATCACGGCCAGTGTGGCCAGGGTATAGGGATGGCGCCGGGCGAAGGTGCGCGGGGTCTCCTGGTGCTCCGGCGGCGGCCGCTTGGCGAAGGCCTGGCTGAGGCGGTCGAGGGCGATGGCCAGCACCACGATGGCGACGCCGGCCTCCAGCCCGCCGCCGATGTCGAGGCGGCGCAGCGAGGTCAGCACGTCATAGCCAAGCCCGCCGGCCCCGATCATCGAGGCGATGATCACCATGTTGAGCGACAGCATGATCACCTGGTTGACGCCGACCATGAGCCCCGGCATGGCCGAGGGCACCAGCACGCGCCAGGTCATCTGGCGGTCGGTGCAGCCGACCATCTTGCCGAACTCGCGGATCTCCGCCGGCACGCCGCGCAGCGCCAGCGTGGTGATGCGCACCATGGGCGGCATGGCGTAGATCACCGTGGCGACCAGGGCGGCCACCGGCCCGAAGCCGAAGAGAAAGAGAATCGGCACCAGGTAGGCGAAGACCGGCACGGTCTGCATGAGGTCGAGGATCGGAGTCAGCACCCGGTCGAACCAGCGCCAGCGGTAGGCGGCGATGCCGAGCAGCAGCCCGCCGGTCACCCCCAGCGGCACGGCGATGAGGATCGAGGCCAGGGTGACCATGGCGCTTTCCCACTGGCCGAAGACCGCGAGGTAGAGGAAGCAGAGACCGACGAAGGCAGCCAGCGCGAAGCTCTTGGCGTAGTGGCCGATGGCGGCGACCACGAAAATGACGGCGATCCAGGTGAGCGGCGGGGCGAGCTGCACCGCCTCGTTGCCGAGACCCTGCACGAAGCCGCTGACCAGCAGCGCCTTGGCCAGTGCATAGGGCTGCTCCAGCAGCCAGGCGAGGCCGCGGGTCAGGTCGGTGAAGGAGAACATGCCGAAGTGGGCGTCCTCCACCAGCCATTTCATGAAGGCGCTGATCTCGTTCTTCATCGGCACGCGCAGCTCGCGCGGCGTCTTCACCAGCCAGCGCGCGTCGAGCAGCCGGGAGAGGTCGCGCCCGGTCTGCGACAGCACCACCGTCGACAGGCCGAGCACGATCCAGGCAATCGCGCCGGGCGACAGCGGCAAGGACCGCGGCGTGGTCCGCGGGGAGAGCCGTGCTTCCGTCATCCGCGCCCCTCCCCTTGCGACGGGGCGCGCCCGACCAGGGTATCGATCACCGCGCGGCCGTCGATGGCACCGACCACCTCGCCCGCCTCGTCGACCACGGCAAAGGGCCGGTCGGCCGCCTCGACCCGGTCGGCGACGGCCTCGATGCGGTCGCCGGCGGCGACCTGGCCGGCGGTCTCGCCGAGAGGCGCGCCGGGGCGCATCACCGCGCGTACGGTCAGCACCTTGGCGCGCGGGATGTGCTTGGTGAACTCCGCGACGTAGGCGTCGGCCGGCGTCAGGACCAGTTGTTCCGGCGTATCGATCTGGATCACCGCGCCGTCCTTCATGATGGCGATGCGGTCGGCCAGGCGGATCGCCTCGTCGAAGTCGTGGGTGATGAAGACGATGGTCTTGCGCAGCACCGACTGCAGGCGCAGGAACTCGTCCTGCATCTCGCGGCGGATCAGCGGGTCGAGCGCCGAGAAGGGCTCGTCGAGGAACCAGATCTCCGGCTCAACCGCCAGCGAGCGGGCAATGCCGACGCGCTGCTGCTGGCCGCCGGAGAGCTCGCGCGGGTAGTAGGCCTCGCGGCCGCTCAGGCCGACCAGCTCGATCACCTCGCGGGCGCGCGCCTCGCGGGCAGCGCGGGCGACGCCCTGCACCTCAAGCGGAAAGGCCACGTTCTGCAGCACGGTCAGGTGCGGCAGCAGGGCGAAGTGCTGGAACACCATGCCCATCTTGTGGCGGCGGATGCGGATCATCTCGCGCTCGGAAGCGCGCAGCAGGTCCTGGCCTTCGAAGATGATCTCGCCGGCGGTCGGCTCGATGAGCCGCGACAGGCAGCGCACCAGGGTGGACTTGCCGGAGCCGGAGAGTCCCATGATGACGAAGATCTCGCCCTCGCGGACCTCGATGTTGGCCTGGCGCACAGCACCGATCAGCCCGGCGGCCTGGATCTCCGCCAGCCCCGGCGCGGCGGCGCGCCCGGCGAGGAAGCGTTCGCCCCCTTCGCCGAACAGCTTCCACACCTCGCGGCAAGCCAGCTTGACGGGTCTTTCCTGCATCATGTCCTCGAAGTTCCCCTGTTCGGGGGAACGATGGGATACCCGGCGCGCGAACTCAACCGGCGAAGGCCGTTGCCCGGTCCCTGTTGCCCGCGGCCAGCGGGGCGCCCCGGCAAGGGCGCCCCGCCGCCTTCCCCAGATCTCATGGCCGGAGGAACCGCCCGGGGGGTCACGAGCCGGGCGAGGCGATAAGCGGACGTGAAGCCGGTCGTCGGACTACTTGCCGATCCACTTGCTCCAGGTCGCCTCGTTCTTGGCGATCCAGTCGGCCACCACGGCGTCGAGGTCCTTGCCGTCCAGGTCGACCGCCGCGACCATGGCGCCCATCTCCTCGTTGGAGATCCTGAAGGCCCTGATGGCGTTGTAGGCGCCAGGCCACTTGTCCTTCACGCCGGCCCAGGAGACCTTCCAGATCGGCCCGCGCGGCTTGCCGCAGTCATAGGCCATGTCCGGGTTGCTGCCCCAGGAGGGATCGCTGTAGCACTCCGCCGTGTAGGCCGGGAACTCGACCCACTCGCCCTCGAACTTGATCGGCGCCCAGTGCGGCGCATAGACCCACAGCAGGATCGGCGCCTTGCGCTGGTAGGCGGACTCGAGCTCGGCGAAGAGCGCCGCGTCGGTGCCGGCGTGCACCACCTCGTAGTCCAGCTCCAGGGCCTCGGCGCGCTCGTCGTCGAAGCCGCCCCAGGTCACCGGCCCGCCGAGGTAGCGCCCCTTCGGCGCGGTCTCAGGGATCGAGAAGGCCTCGGCGCAGTCGTTCAGCGCCTCCCAGGCGGGCAGGCCCGGGCACTTCTCCTTCATGTAGGCGGGATACCACCACTCCTCGATGGCCTGCATGCCGGTCTCGCCGAGGTTCTCCACCCTGCCGGTGGCGGTTGCCTCGTCCATGGCCTCTCGGCCGGTGGTCTCCCAGATCTCCATGGCGACGTGCAGGTCGCCGGTCTTCAAGCCCGCGAACTGGGCGATGTAGTCGGCCTGTACGTACTCGACGTTGTAGCCGGCCTTCTTCAGCACCTCGCCCATCAGCTTGGTGGTGACCAGCTGGCCGGTCCAGTCGTGCAGCGTCAGCTTGATGGGATCCTTGGATTCGACCTGCGCCAGCGCAGCGCCGGTGACGCCCAGGCCGAGCGCCCCGAACCCGACGGCAAGGCCGAGCCCGGCCCCCATCAGCATCTTCAGATGTGTCCGCATCCTACCGTCCTTCCCGTTCCGATTTTCTTGTCTTTCTGCCCCCGAGCGCGGTGTTCAGCCGCGCTCGCGCCGCGGCCGGATGCCGGCCCGCGCGCCGAGATATTCTCCGGCCAATAAACCACATCTGTCAACGTTGCTCATGTGGTTTTGTGGGGTTTTCCGGGTTTTTTGGTTGCCCGGAGGGCGAGGCTTGCGAAATACTGGCATAGTGCCACAAGGGGGCGCCGGCGGTGGTTCCCGCGCCGCCCGGCCGCCCGTTCCGCCCCTACGACAGGTCCTGAAGTCATGCATTCCACCCACCGCGAAATGGAGATCCTGGACGAACTCAAGGTCTCGGGCTCCTGCCGCATTCAGGATCTGGCGCGGCGCCTCGAGGTCTCGGAGGAGACCATCCGCCGCAACGTGAAGAAGCTGGCCGACCGCGGGCTGGTGCGGAAGGTGCACGGCGGCGTCTACCTGCCCGAGGCGGTGCAGGAGGCGAGCTTCGCCCAGCGCATGGACGAGAACCCCGATGCCAAGCGCCTGATCGCCGCGCAGCTGGCGCGCATGATCAACAACGGCGACTCGCTGATCCTCGACATCGGCTCCACCACCGCCTACGTGGCCCGCGCCCTGCGCGGCCACCACGACCTCTTCGTGGTGACCAACTCGGTGGCCGTGGCCCAGATGCTGGCGACGCGCAACAACAACCGGGTCTTCATGGCCGGCGGCGAGCTGCGCGCCCACGACGCCGGCGCCTTCGGGCGCGAGGCCATCACCTTCGTGCGCCAGTTCTCGGTGCAGTACGCCGTGCTCTCCGCCGCGGCGATCGACGCCGAGACCGGCTTCATGCTGCACGACCTGCAGGAGGCCGAGTTCTCGCGCGAGATCATCCAGCACGCCGAGAAGTCGATCATCGCCGCCGACGCCACCAAGTTCGGGCGCCGCGCGCCGGTGCGCATCGAGGCGCCCGGCGTGATCGACAGCCTGGTGACCGACGCCGCGCCGCCGCAGGAGATCGCCGACTTTCTGCGCGAGGCCGGGGTGAAGCTGGTCATCGCCGAGGCGGTCGAGACCCAGGCGGTGTGATCGCGAAAGCCAGGAGGAGTGTTCCCGAGGTGAGCGAAGCCGGCACCGCGGCGCTGCTGCAAGCGGCGCGCGAGATCACCGCCGCCGCGGCGGACAAGGCGCTGCGACACTTCCGCGGCGGCCTCGATGTCGAGCTGAAGGCCGACGAGAGCCCGGTCACCCGCGCCGACCGCGAGACCGAGGCCGCCCTACGCCAGGCCATCGCCGAGCGCTTCCCGGAGCACGGCATCTTCGGCGAGGAGTACGGCGGCGAGGGCCTGGAGCGTGACATCCTCTGGGTCATCGACCCGATCGACGGCACCAAGTCCTTCATCTCCGGCTCGCCGCTGTTCGGCCTGCTGGTGGCGGTCCTGCGCGGCGGCAAGCCGGTCGCCGGCGTGATCCGCATGCCGGCGCTGGGCGAGTGCTACGCCGGCGCCCCCGGGATCGGCAGCGACCGCGACGGCACCCCCCTCACCTGCCGTAAGGGCGTGGCCCTCGCCGACGCCTTCCTCTGCCTCAATGAGGCCAACGGCATCCTGGCGCGCGAGCCGGCGGTCTTCGACCGCCTGATGTGCGTCGGCCGCTACCGGCGCTTCAGCTACGACTGCTATCCCTACGCCCAGTTGGCATCCGGCCTGGTCGACGCGGTCGTCGACTACAACCTGCAGCCCTACGACTTCTTGCCGGCCGCTCCTGTAGTCGAAGCCGCTGGCGGCATCATAACCGACTGGCAGGGCAAGCCGCTGACTCTGCAATCCGACGGCCGCGTGGTCGCGGCGGGGAGTAAGGAACTGCATGCAGAGGTGTTGAAGGTGCTGGTGGGGTAGTTCAGTCTGTCAGATCGCGTTTCAGGCGTCTCAGCAAAGGCCGGTTCTAGGCGGCTGGCGTGACCACGATGGGGAACGCCCTGCCGCTCTCGTCAGGACGCTTCAGACTTCGATGCTTCAATCTCAAGGGCCGTCGAGATCGTTGACTGCGATCTTATCCCTGGCCCCCGGAAGGTCTCAGCTGCCGCAATCGGTCTTGCACATAGGCCAAGTAGTTTGCCGGAAAGATCTGAGGCTGCTGCGGCATCAACTTCTCAAGCATCTGGTAAACACTGATCAAGGCCCTCTTGGTTGCCTCCATGCTCTTTCTTGGTCCGCCGCGTTGCAGCTTTGCTTCCAAAGCAAGAGCCAAATCGTTCAGTGCCGGACCGTGGTTCGGCCAGGCAGTGACGACAGCCATTTCAAGTTGGATCGCCATGTCATAGTCGTGACCAAAATAGTAAACGTTTGCCATGCCGTGAATAGCATTCAGATCGGTCTTGTCCAACTCTATAGCTTTCGCAAAGTACTGCGCCGCCAAAGAGAGTTCCTTGGCTACACTTTCCGGGTCCTGGCGTAGTTCCGAAACCTGCGCCATGGATTTTTCAATGAAGCCAAGTGTCACCATCATCTTGGCGCTGCCGGGATCCTGTTTCAGGCCCTTCATTGCCATTCCTCGTGCCATTTCCAAGCGCTGCGAAGCAGCGTCCGGATCCCGGGCGGAAATCCACTTCATGGCATCCATCTGGTAACCATTTGCCTGTTTGTAAATTTCGGCAATCGAGAGTTTCGGCTCGGGCGCCGCCTGCTGTATTTGCTCAGGCAAGCCCGCGATGGCAGTCTTTACGTTGGCGATCTCGGAAATGATGACCTCATGCCTGGCCTGATTTTTCTTGTCGGCCTCCTGAACAGCGCGGATGATCAGGTCGCGATAGGAAGCCAGCTTGTCGTCGAACCGGACAAGCAGCTGCATGATTTCAGCGTGGCCTTCCTTGAGCGCGGCGAGCTGATCGCTCAGCTGTTCGCTCAGCATAGAGTCGCTGGTCAGGTCCGCCTGCGCCTTTTCCATGTCTTCGGCGACTAGGAACAGCTTCGGGTAACGGCGTTCAAGCTCCTCGACCACTGGCATCAGGACGCTCTTTAGAACGCCCCAAGCCGTTTGGCCGCACACACGCGACCCAGCCTCATCGAGGCCCCATTTAACAGCCTCGCGCAGAACTAACTTTGTTACGTTGACGATACCGGATGACAAGAGACCCTCCACCTCCGGTCGAACTCGGTGCAGTGACGCTTCTCCACGATCACATTGATACTAGGCTGCTTCGTGACTCATTTCACTATTCATCGTCCACTCGCTGCAGAT
>JBFGUI010000192.1:0-7637 GCA_041565695.1 Kiloniellaceae bacterium | reverse complement strand
TGGTGAGCCCGGCAGGGATCGAACCTGCGACAACCTGATTAAAAGTCAGGTGCTCTACCAACTGAGCTACGGGCCCCCAGGGGAGGATATGGCGCGCGCCGCGGGCTTTGCAAAGGCCGGGAAGCGCGGGCGGGCGCACCATAGTGGCCGCTTCCCCCCGGGTCAATCAAAGACCGAGCGGCCCTTGGACCCCGTTCCTGCCCCCCTTGCGTCCTCGCCCCTAGTCCTCGTCCTTGAAGGTCTGGCGCCGCCGCCCGGCGCCGTCGCCGCTGCGCTGCTCGACGTCGAAGCGGTCGCGCAGGCGCTCGGCCACCGGCACGCTGACGAAGCTGGAGATGTCGCCGCCGAGGCGCCCGATCTCCTTGACGAAGCGCGAGGAGATGAACTGCTGGCGCTCCGAGGCCATGAGGAACACCGTCTCGATCCGCGAGTCGAGCCGGGCGTTCATCGCCGCCATCTGGAACTCGTACTCGAAGTCGGAGACCGCGCGCAGACCGCGGATCAGCAGGCTGGCGCCGACCTCGTGGCAGAAGTCGATCAGCAGATTGTCGAAGTCGCGCACCTGGATCTCGCAGTGGTGGGCCGCCAGGTGGCCCAGTTCGTCGCGCACCATCTCGACCCGCTCGTCGATCGAGAACAGCGGGCCCTTGCCGGCATTGCGCGCCACCGCGATGACCAGGCGGTCGGTCACCTTGCAGGCCCGCCCGATGATGTCGCGATGGCCGTTGGTGATGGGGTCGAAGGTGCCGGGATAGACCCCGACCAGGGGACGGCTCATGATCTGGACCCTCTTGTTGCCACGACGCGCCTAGGACGAGGCCTCGGGCGCGCGGTCCGGCGGTGCGCCCCCGCCCGGGTTGCCGTCGCCGTCGGTCTCCTCGTCCTCCTCATCTTCGGAAAGATGCGCCACGGAAACAATACGCTCGCTGCGGTCGATGCGGAACAGCATGACACCGCGCGTGGTGCGCCCGGCGATGCGGATGTCCTCCACCGGGCTGCGGATCAGCTTGCCGCCGTCTGTGACCAGCATGATCTGGTCGCCCGCCTCGACCGGGAAGGCCGCCACCACGCCGGCCTCGCGGTCGCCGGGGCGTGACAGGTCCATGTTGCCGATGCCCAGGCCGCCGCGCCCGGCCAGGCGGTATTCGTAGGCCGAGGTGCGCTTGCCGTAGCCGTCGTCAGCGACCGAGAGGATGAACTGCTCGGCCTCCTCCAGCTCCTGCAGGCGCTGCTGGGTGAGCTCGGCGCCGTACTCGCCGGCGGCCATCTCGCTCTCGCCGTTCTCGCCGCGCCGCTTGGCGCTGGCATAGCGCAGGTAGGCGTCGCGCTCCTCGACGCTCTCGGCCTCGCCGGAACGCAGGATCGACATGGAGATCACCCGATCGTCTTTCGCCAGCCTGATGCCGCGCACACCGATCGAGGTGCGCCCGGCGAAGACGCGCACGTCGGAAACGCTGAAGCGGATGCACTTGCCGCCGGCGGTGGCCAGCAGCACATCGTCGTCCTCGGTGCAGGGTCGCACGGCGACCAGCTCGCCGTCGCCCTCCTCGAACTTCATGGCGATCTTGCCGTTGGCCATGACGCGCACGAAGTCGGAGAGCTTGTTGCGGCGCACGTAGCCGTCGGACGTGGCGAAGACCACGAACATCTGGTCCCAGGTGGTCTCGTCCTCCGGCATCGACATGAAGGTGGTGATGGTCTCGCCTTCCTGCAGCGGCAGCAGGTTGACCAGCGCCTTGCCGCGGGCCTGTGGCGTGCCGATCGGCAGGCGGTAGACCTTCAGCTTGTAGACCATGCCGCGCGAAGAGAAGAACAGCACCGGCGTGTGGGTGTTGCACACGAAGACCTGGCTGACGAAATCCTCCTCGCGGGTCGTCATGCCGGCGCGACCCTTGCCGCCGCGCCGCTGGGCGCGATAGGTCGACAGCGGCACGCGCTTGATGTAGCCGCCGTGGGTCACGGTGACCACCATTTCCTCGCGCTGGATCAGGTCCTCGTCTTCCTGCTCGAAGCCGGCCTCGACAATCTGCGTGCGCCGCGGCGTGGCGAAGCGCTGCTTCATGTCGAGGAGCTCGCCGCGCAGCACCTCCAGCAGGCGCTCGCGCGACGCGAGGATCGCCAGGTACTCCTTGATCTCGGCGGCGATCTCTTCCAGCTCCTGGGCGATCTTCTCGCGCTCCAGGCCGGTCAAGCGCTGCAGGCGCAACTCCAGGATGGCGCGCGCCTGGGCCTCGGAGAGCTTGTAGGTGCCGTCCTCGGCGATGCCGCGGTCGGGCTCGTCGATCAGCTTGATGAGCGGCGCCACGGTCGCCGCCGGCCAGCGCCGTGCCATCAGCTCCTCGCGGGCGGCCACCGGGTCCTTGGCGGCACGGATCAGCGCGATCACCGGATCGATGTTGGCCACCGCGATGGCGAGGCCGACCAAGAGGTGGGCACGGTCGCGGGCCTTGCAGAGGCGGAAGGCGGTGCGCCGGGTGACGACCTCCTCGCGGAAGTCGACGAAGGCGGCGATGATCGCCTTCAGGTCCATCAGCTCCGGTCGGCCGCCGTTCAGCGCCAGCATGTTGCAGCCGAAGGAGCCCTGCAGCGGCGAGAAGCGGAACAGCTGGTTCAGCACCACTTCCGGCTCCGCCTCGCGGCGCAGCTCGATGACCACGCGCAGGCCCTGGCGGTCGCTCTCGTCGCGGATGTCGGCTATGCCCTCGATGGTCTTGGCGCGCACCAGCTCGGCGATGCGCTCCTGCATGCGCGCCTTGTTGACCTGGTAGGGGATCTCGCTGACCACGATGGCGAAGCGGTCCTTGCGGATTTCCTCGATGGCGGTGGCGCTGCGCACCCTGAGCGAGCCGCGGCCGGTGTGATAGGCGTCGCGGATGCCGGCGCGGCCGAGGATCTGGCCGCCGGTCGGGAAGTCCGGCCCCGGCACGTGCTGCATCAGGCGGTCGATAGTGATTTCCGGGTCGTCGATGAAGGCGCAGCAGGCGTCGATCACCTCGCCCAGATTGTGCGGCGGAATGTTGGTCGCCATGCCGACGGCGATGCCGCCGGCGCCGTTGACCAGCAGGTTCGGGAAGCGCGCCGGCAGGCCCACCGGCTCCTTGGTGGTCTCGTCGTAGTTGTCCTGGAAATCGACGGTGTCCTCGTCGATGTCCTGCAGCAGCGAGTCGCTGGCCGCCCGGGTCAGGCGCGCCTCTGTGTAGCGCATGGCCGCGGCCGGATCGCCGTCCATGGAGCCGAAGTTGCCCTGGCCGTCGATCAGCGGCAGGCGCATGGAGAAATCCTGCGCCATGCGCACCATGGTGTCGTAGATGGCGCTGTCGCCGTGCGGGTGGTACTGGCCCATGACGTCGCCGACCACGCGGGCCGACTTGCGGAACGGCCGGTTCCAGTCGTAGCCGGCCTCCTTCATGGCATAGAGGATGCGCCGGTGCACGGGCTTCAGGCCGTCGCGCACGTCGGGCAGCGCGCGGGCCACGATCACGCTCATGGCGTAATCGAGGTAGGAGCGCTTCATCTCCTCCTCGATGGTGACCGGCGTGATGTCGAAATCGGAAGACGGCGTTGACGGATCGGACAAGGGAACTGCCTTGAGAAGAGGCCCAGGCCCCACGCCCGGGCAACAAATTGTCTGGCCCCCTTGGATCTGTCGGGCGGGGCCGAAAGCACCTCAGATAAGCCTGGATCAGTCGGGTTTTCCCCGGACCCCAACCGGCAGGTCCGCCGCGAGCGCAAGGCCCCGGAAAACCTGCGGGAATCCCCCGCGAATCGTTGTTCGAACTATAGCAATTCCGCCGTGGCACGACAACTTCCGCGACCGCCGGAAGGGGCGGAATCGTGGTTGTATTTCAATGACTTGGAAAAGCCGTTCGGGACCCGCTCCGAAACGCCGGAACGGCAGCGCGAAAGGCCCGCCGCAGGGCGCCGGCCGGTCGGCCCGGCAGGCCGGCTGGCCCGCGAACCCGGTTAATATCCCGGGGAGGAGATTGCCGCCCACCGCCGGCCCGGCGGCCGCGTCGAAAGCCCAGCGCGGAGCGCCCGCGCCGGGGGTCGAGCCCGCTAGGCGATGCGGCCGATCCGCGCGGCGGCAGCCGGCTCGGCGGGCGCCGCGCGCTCCGCCCGCCCGGGCAGCCGGACGGTCACCGTGGTACCCCTGCCCAGGCTGCTCTGCAGCTCCAGCTCGCCGCCGTGCAGCTCGACCAGGGCCTTGGCCAGCGGCAGGCCGAGCCCGGTGCCCTCGATCTCGCGGACCAGCGCTTCGCGGGCCTGGCCGAAGGGCGCCATGACCTTCTCCAGCTCCTCGGGCGCGATGCCGATGCCGTCGTCGGAAACGCAGATGCTTATGTCGTCCGCGCCGTCGCTCTTCGCCGCCAACACGATCTGCCCGCCGGCCGGCGTGAACTTGACCGCGTTCGACAGCAGGTTCACCAGCACCTGCTGCAGCTTGCGGCGGTCGCAGCGCAGCAGCGGCAGCCCCTCTGGAACGTCGAGCGTCAGCGCCAGCCCCTTGTGATGCGCCGCTTCGGAGACCAGGACGCGACAGCGCTCGAATAGCGGCTTGAGCCCGATCGCCTCCTCGCTGAGCTCCAGCTTGCCGGCCTCGATCTTCGACAGGTCGAGCAGATCGTTGATCAACGACAGCAGGTGTCCGCCGGAGCTGTTGATGTGGCGGACGTATTCGCGGTACCGGGGATTGTCCAGCGGCCCCAGCGTTTCCGAGGCCATGACTTCCGAAAAGCCGATGATGGCATTGAGTGGCGTTCTCAGCTCGTGGCTCATGTGCGCCAGGAAGCTCGACTTGGAACGGCTCGCCGCCTCGGCCTCATCCTTGGCGTGCAACAGGTCCCGCTGCGCGGCGATCTGGGCGGAGATGTCGTGGAACACCACCACCGCGCAGAGACTCGACAAGCCGCGGTCGATGGGTGTGACAACCAGCTGGATCGGCAGCGGCCGCCCGCCCGGCCCGCGGATCTCCAGCATCTCGATGTGCCTGACCTGACCGTCGGCCAGGCCGGCGGCAACCGGCAGGGTCGTGTCTTGGCGCGTGGAGAACGGCCGCAGCACGACATCGGCCAGGGCGCCGATCATGGCCGCCGGCCGCCGGTCGAGGATGCGCGCGGCGGCCGGGTTGGCGAAGGTGATGCACCCTTCGGCATCGACGCCGAAGATGCCGTCCGCGGCGGCGTTGAGAATCAGTTCGTTGCGCTGGCGCATCTCGGCCAGGGCCGCCTCGGCTCGGCGCGCCTCGACGGCGAAGCCGGCGAGCTGCGCCAGGGTCATGACCGGCCCTTCGGGCACCGGCTCCCGGACTTTCAAGCCGGTGGGAAAACGCAGGATGATGCAGCCCAGCAACCGCCCGGAGGTGGCCGAGATCGGCACCGACCAGACGCTGCCGCCGCCCGCCGCCGGACGCATCAGCGGGCCGTCCGACTGGAGGCTTTCGGCAATGAGGCCTGGCAGCGCCTGCACCGGGCGGCCGCGCAGCCCGCCGTACTCTTGCTGCGGCGAGACGCAGGCGGCGACCTGCTCGCCGGTGGTATCCAGCATGACGATGGTACAGGGGACGCCCGGATGGTGCCTTTCGACATAGCGGGCGATGCGCAGCAGCACGCGCTGCAGCCTGACGCCGCGCGTCAGGGCCTCGAGCACCAGGCCGCGCTGGCGCTGCACCCGTTCGGAGCGCCGCTGGGCCAGGATGTTGCGGCCGACCAGCAGGCCGGCGAGCCCTCCGGGCGGCAGCAGCAGGGCGATCAGCACCGCAAAGGCGCCGTTGCCGAGCCGGCGATAGCGCGCGGCCTCGCTGGTGACGTCGACATCGACCCGCAGGGCGCCCCTGGTCCCGGCTCCGGATGCCAGGGGCACATAGGCCTGGCCGATGATGGCGCCGCCGCCACCGAAGTCCTCGGCGACCACCGAAGTGATGGTGCGGTTCTCCTGCAGCACCGCGCGCAGGGTCGCGCTGTCGCCGGCACCGCGGAAGTCACCGGACCAGTTGGACAGGGCCACCACGCCGTCGGGACGGATGACCTGGTAGTCCTGAACGCTGCCGGCCGCGCCCGCGAACTCGAAGATGCGCTGATCCGCCTCGGTAACCAGCCCCGCCTCGAGGATCTCGTCGAGGCCGAGCAGATGCGACTGCAGAAACTCCGCCCAGTGGACCGCCGCCCCCGTGGCTTCCGCCTTCAGCAGCTGACGCTCCACCTCGCGGATCGTCATCAGGCAGGCTGCCAGCGACCCGGCGACGATGAGCACGATGGCAAGCAGAAGGCGCATGTCCCTGTCGAGCCCGCGCCGCCATTCGCGCGGACGCCGCAGCAAGGCCGAGAGGCGCGAGCGCTGCGGCCGCCCTCCGAGACTGCGCCGGGACATGCTCATGCCATGCTCATGTATTCAGGTGGAAGCCCTGAACCATATCCGGCGTGACGTAGCCCAGGCTGCCCGACATCATGTAGTCCAGATGGACACGGAACACGCGTCCGGCATCGGGGTCACGGTTCGCCCAGGCGAACCAGCGCGGCACGGCTAGCTTGGTGAAGGCCCTCACGTCCTCTTCGCTGAGACGCGACACCGTTACGCCAGCGGCATCGAACTCCTGCCAGGCCGCCTGGTCGGCGACCTCGATCGCGGTGTGGTGATGCTGCGAGTAGAGGCGCATCTCGTCTTCGAGAAAGGCCTGCATCCGGGGCGACAGCGCCTGCCAGCTGTCCATCGCCACGGTGATGTCCATCAGATCGACCGGCTGGTAGATCGACATGAAGCCCGGCGGCCCCATGGAGACGTACTTGGCGACCTTCTGGAAGCCCAGCGCGAGGTTGACCGCCGGGCCGACATAGTCGGCGGCTTCGATCACGTCGTCCTCTAGGGCCCCGAGGATTTCCGAGCCAGGCAGCATGGTCGTCTTGGCACCGGCGGCCTGGAACAGCTCGGCCACCATGCCGCCTGGCATGCGCAGGCGCAGATCGCGGAAGTCCTCGATCGACTCGATGGGCTTCTTCGAGTGGATGATGTTGGCGCCGTGGCGGACCGGGCCGAGGTAGTACATGCCGAAGGGCGCGTAGATCTCGCGCGCCATCTCCAGGCCGCCGAGGCCGTAGTAGAACACCTCCCACTCGTGCGGCTGGCGCAGGCCCAGCGGATAGGCGGCCAGGAAGACCGCCGCGGGGATGCGCCCCGACCAGTACTGGGTGAAGGAGTTCATCGCCTGGATCTTGCCGCGCCGCAGCGCGTCGAACAGCTGGAACTCGCCGACCAGCTCGTTGGCGCCGTAGGGCTCAAAGGCCAGTTCGCCGGAGGTCTTCTCGACGATGCTGGCGCACCAGGCCTTGAAGACCTCGAGGCCGTGGCCGCCGGGCCAGGAGGTCTGGACCTTCCAGGTGGTGCCGACGGCGCGATCGGGGATCACCGCCGGGGCGGCGCCGGAGAAACCCTGGCTCGCGGCAAGTCCCGCGGCCGTGCCGGCCACCAGTCCGGCGGCGGTTCCTGCAAGGAAGGCCCGACGACCCTTCGAGGTCTTCGAGGATGAAACCATGTGACTTCTCCTAGGCTGGGACCGGAGGCGCAAAAAAGCGGCGAAAGCCGCCAGCCTGAGCCATTTCGGTCATGCGCGAACAGGTAGTGACAGTCTCCCCAAAAACAATGGG
>JBFGUI010000191.1:0-7658 GCA_041565695.1 Kiloniellaceae bacterium | reverse complement strand
CTCCGCCGTCGGCGAACCGGCCTCCTGCTCCCGCAGCACGCCAATGATCTGTTCCTCGGTGAACCTGCTTTTCTTCATCGTCCGTCTCCTCGTGACGGACTCTCATATCAACTGCGGGAGCCTATGGGGAGCAGGTCAAATGACATCTTGACGGCCGGCAGACTGCCGCAACGCAAGGTATCAATCGCGTTGACTACAGCCTGGTTCTATCTACTTTTCCATTTTCGCTAAGTGAAAATTTTCTTAGGCGAAAGCGGGTTCAAGCCGGAGCCTCAGTAATCCAGACTAGACATTCAGTTCCAACGTAGGTTCTTGACCAAATCCTGCCCCCGCAACCAAATCACCACAGCCCCCTGGAACCCCAGGGGGCTTTCGCATTTCCGGGTCGTGGACAGGCTTAACCAGCGAGCAGCGCTTCGGGAGAGACCGGCAGGCAGGTGTGCGGCCGGCCATGGTGTCGGGTCAGCGCCTGGCTCACGCGCGAGGCCGTGAGGGTCGGCTCTTCACCCATGAGGCGGGCCGCCTCGGTGACGTTCTGCGACACGGCGACCGGGAGGTTGCTGCCGGCGACGTCGCGCATGAACAGCGTGTAAAAGCGGCCGAAGACGCGCGAAGTGAAGGTGTAATCCAGAACCGCATAGCGCGGCGGGCGCGCGGCGAGACGCCGGCCGAGGATGTCGTTGCTCATCCCGGCGATCGACAGGATGGCCGCGCCGTCGAGCTGGCTGGGGTCGAAACCGTCCGCCCAGACATCAAGACAGGCCACCTCCGGATGGAAGAACGGCTGATCCGCGATGCGGCGGAAGGCGGCCTCGATGTCGCCCGTCCGCGGCGAGCCGTCATGCACCCAGACGATGAGGTCGTCCGCCTCGCAGAGATGGACCGACGTACGGTAACCGCCTACCTGAAATCGCATTGTCTGTCACGCCGCCCCGGTTTCGGGGTAAATATAGTTGTTGCGATTAATATCGGAGCCGCGCGCTTAACAAAGCGTTAACGCAGCGGGCACAAGTCCACAAAAAGCCGCGATTCTTGCGGTTTCTCCGCCCGGCCCCAACATCGGCGGCCACCTTCTACAGCCTGTTCCTGCGATCCCCCGCAGCTGACGGATGACAAGGCCGCAGGGAGATGATAATTTAATTGAGCGCTTATATAAAAAGTGGAGGCGCGCCTTGCGCAACGTGATGCAGAAGCTGGAGGTCCCGGAGACGTGGGACCGCTCCGGACTGCCGGCCTGGACCTATTTCAGCGACGAACTGCTGGAGCTGGAGACCGAGGTCCTGTTCCGGCGCCACTGGCAGCTGGCCTGCCACCTCGGCGACCTGCCGGAGCCCGGCAGCTACGTCTGCTTCGACATGTGCGGCGAGCGCGCGGTCATCATCCGCGGCAAGGATGGCGCCGTGCGCGCCTTCCACAATGTCTGCCGCCACCGCGGCTCGCGGGTGGCCACGGAGCAGAAGGGCCAGTGCCGCTCGGCCCTGGTCTGTCCCTTCCACGGCTGGAGCTACAACCTGGACGGCACCCTGCGCGGCCCGGCGCGGCCGACCAGCCTGCCTAAGCTCGACCCCGTCGCATACGGCCTGAAGCCGCTCGACTGCGAGATCTGGCAGGGCTTCGTCTTCATCCGCTTCAAGCAGAGCGACCAGCCGCCGGTCAAGGAGATCATGGCGCCTTTTGAGGAGGAGGCGTCGCTCTACCGGCCCGAGGAGATGGTGCCGGCCTACCGCGGCTACTGGACCGCCAAGACACCGGTGAACTGGAAGGCGGTGCGCGACGTCGACAACGAGGGCTATCACGTCGCCATGGCGCATCCCGGCCTGCAGGACCTCTATGGTCACGGCTACATCGACGAGGCCTATGCCGGCGGCGCCAACCGCTCCTTCGGTCCCTTCAACGACGGGCCCGGCCGGCTGTGGAGCGTGCGGAACTACAAGAAGATCGTGCCGGACATGCCGCACCTGCCGGAGAGCCACCGCCGCGCCTGGGTCTACCTCGGCCTCTTTCCCAACACCGTGATGGCTTTCTATCCTGAAAGCATCATGTTCTATCAGGAGTTCCCGCTGCATTCGGGCCTAACGCTGCAGCGCGGCGCGACCTACCGCTACAAGGACGAGACGCGCCAGATGCGCCTCGCCCGCTACCTCAGCACGCGCATCGACCGGATGACCAGCGAGGAAGACATCCAGCTCACCATCTGGTCCTGCGAGGCGGCCAGGTCGAGCGGCTATGACGGAATCATGCTTTCCGACCTGGAGTACGGCGTGCGAACCTACCACGACCGGCTGCGCCAGGTGGTCCCCGTCATGACCCTGGAAGAGGAGCCGGTGGCCGGCAGCATCGCACAGATCAACACGGAACTGCTGGCGCGGCCCGCCGCATAGCGCACCGGCGGCGCGGGTCTCCTGCGGGGCTCCGGAATGGGAATGCGAGGCCGGGCCGCAAGGGGCCGGGCGCAGGGGGGGACAGGGAGTGGGAGACCAGGGCGCCGCCAGATGCTGCAGCAGTAGCCGGCCAGGCGGGGGCGTCGCAGCGGCATGACCGCCGCGCACGAAGCCCCGCTGCGCGACGTCGCCGCCACTGCGGGCGGCGCGGCGCTTGGCCTGCGGGCACGCTTCTGGCGCAGCGAAGAAGCGCGCGGCCTGGCGCTCATCAGTCCGACCTTCATCTATGCCATCCTGCTGCTGCTGGCGCCGGTGCTGGTGATCATCGTCTTCAGCTTCTGGACCCAGAACTACCTCGACATCGACCGCACGCCGACCCTCGAGAACTACCGGGTCGCCTGGTCAGATCCGCTCTACCGGGTGCTGATGTTCCGTTCCCTGGCGGTCTCCGCGCTGGTCACGCTGATCACCGTGGTGCTGGCCTACCCCATGGCCTACTTCCTGTCCTTCCACGTCACCCAGCGCAAGGCGCTGTGGCTCTTCCTCATCACCATTCCCTTCTGGACCAGCTACCTGCTGCGCGTCTTCGCCTGGAAGATCATCCTCGGCTACAACGGCGTGATAAACGCCACCCTGATGGACATCGGCCTGATCGCCGAGCCGATGGATTTCCTGCTCTACAACGTGAACTCCGTGGTCATCACACTGGCACATGCCTGGGCGCCCTTCGCCATCCTGCCGATCTTCGTATCCCTGGAGAAGATCGACCGCAGCCTGCTGGAAGCCGCCACCGACCTGGGCGACGGGCCGGTGGCCCGCTTCCTGCGCGTGACCCTGCCGCTTTCCCTGCCGGGTGTCATCGCCGCCGCGCTGATCGTGTTCATCCCGACGGTAGGCGACTATGTCACGCCGCGCCTGGTCGGCGGCAAGGATGGGCTGATGATCTCCAACATGATCCAGGTGCAGTTCGGAAAGGCCAACAACTGGCCGCTCGGCGCGGCGCTGGCCGTCTCCACCATGGTGATCGTCTCCGCAGCCTCCCTCATCTTCGTCGGGGTGATGCGCCAGGTCACCTCGCGGTTCCGTTAGCGGGGGGATGGCATGAAGCTCCGGCCTCTCGGCGTCTACGCGGTCATCTACCTGGCGTTTCTCTACGTGCCGGTGCTCTTCCTGCCGATCTTCTCCTTCAACGATTCGGCCATCGTCGCGTTTCCGCTGCAGGGCATCACCACGAAGTGGTACGCCGAGCTGTGGAGCAACGACGTCATGCAGGGCGCGCTGTGGAACAGCCTCAAGGTCGGCGGGGCCACGGCGGTGGTCTCCACCATCCTCGGCATCTGCGCCGCCCGCGCTCTGACCCGCTACGAGTTCCGCGGCAAGCGCAGCATGTCGGCGCTGATCATGCTGCCGCTGGTGCTGCCGGAGATCATCGTCGCCGTTTCCCTGCTGGTGGTGCTGCTGCAGCTCGGCTTCAGCCTTTCCCTGGTCAGCGTCACCCTGGGCCACATCCTCATGGCCGTGCCCTTCTCCATCGCCGTGCTGATCTCGAACTTCGAAGGCTTCGACCGCAGCCTGGAGGAAGCCTCGCTCGACCTGGGCGAGGGGCCGTTCGCGACCTTCTTCCGCGTCACCCTGCCGATGGTGGCGCCGGGCATCCTGTCCAGTCTGCTGATCACCTTCACCATCTCGCTGGACGAGTTCATCGTCGCCTTCTTCCTCAGCGGCACGGAGCCGACCCTGCCGGTCTACATCTGGAGCCAGCTGCGCTTCACTGCACGCCTGCCGCACGTGCTGGCGCTGGGCAGCATGCTGTTGCTGGCTTCCTTCATCCTGCTCTCGGTCGCCGAGGTCATGCGGCGGCGGGCGGCCCGGCGCGCCGGCGCCGGCCTCAGCGGAGGACTCGTATGAACGAAAAGACGATCATCGAGATCGATCGCGTGACCCGTCGATTCGGCGACTTCGCCGCACTGGACGATGTCTCGATGCTGATCCGTGAGGGCGAGTTCTTTTCGCTGCTCGGTCCCTCGGGCTGCGGCAAGACGACCCTGCTGCGTCTCATCGCCGGCTTCGACGAGCCGACCTCTGGCGCCATCTGCATCGACGGACAGTCCATGGTCGGGGTGCCGCCGAACCGGCGGCCGACCAACATGGTGTTCCAGAACTACGCCATCTTCCCGCACCTGACGGTGGAGGAGAACGTGGCCTATGGCCTGCGCCGCCAGCGCCTCGGCCGAGAGGAGAAGGCCCGCCGGGTGCAGGAGGCCCTGGAGCAGGTCGACCTGGAGCACCTCGGCAAGCGCCGCAGCAACGAGATCTACGGCGGCCAGCGCCAGCGTGTCGCCCTGGCCCGTGCTCTCATCATGCGCCCCCGGGTGCTGCTGCTGGACGAGCCGCTGTCCGCCTTGGACAAGAAGCTGCGCGAGCAGATGCAGGTCGAACTGCGCCGCCTGCAGCGCCAGGTCGGCATCACCTTCATCCTGGTGACCCACGACCAGGAAGAGGCGCTGACCATGTCCGACCGCATCGCCGTGATGTTCAACGGCCAGATCGCCCAGTGCGACCGCCCGGAGGAGATCTACCAGCACCCGCGCAGCCGCGCGGTGGCCGAGTTCATCGGCGGCATGAACTTCCTCGACGCGGTGCTGCTCGGACAGAGCGAGGACTCGATCGAGGTAGAGGTCGCCGGTCTCGGCCGGGCGACGGTGAAAAAGCCGGCGGGCACCGTGTTCAACGGCAGCGCGCTGACCGTCGGCGCCCGGCCCGAGCGCATGACCCTGCTGATCGACGAGAACGGAGGACACAACCGCGTCGTCGCCGGCAAGGTGGTCGAGGCTTCCTACTACGGCGACATGACCTACTACAGCATTGCCATCGACTCCGTGGAAAAGCCGGTCGTGGTGTCCATGCGCAACACCATCGGGCGGCGCAGCCCGCAGCCGGGCGAGGCCGTGGAGATCGGCTGGGGGCCGGAATCGCTCGTGCCGCTGACCTAGGCGGCGGGCGTTCTGCAGCGTGAGGACCGGGCCGGCTCCGGCGGCGGCAGGAAAAGAGCAGGGTCATGCTTGAGACTCCGACGGGTTCTTCGCTGTCAGTCCGGCAGGCACGCCTGTCGCTGGCCGTGCTCTTCACCAGCATCTTTTCCTTCTGCATCTCCTTCGGCGGCCTTACTCCTCTCATCGCCCTGGTCCTCGAGCAGCGGGGCGTCGACGGCGCCGTCATCGGCCTCGTGGTGGCGGCGCAGCCGATCGGCACCATGATCGCGGCCTCCTTCGTGCCGACGTTGCTGCGCCGTTTCGGCACGGCAGAAACGATCCTGCTCTGCGGGGCGGTTTCCGTTCTTTGCGCTGCGCTGCTGCCAGTCTTTGCCAGCGTGCCGGCCTGGTTCGCCCTGCGGCTGGTCTCCGGCCTCGCCGCGGCCGGTCCCTGGGTCGTCACGGAGACCTGGATCAATGCCGTCGCCTCGGCGGGCGGGCGCGGCCGCACCATCGCCCTCTACGGCAGCGTGATGGCGGCCGGCTTCGTGGTCGGCCCGCTGATGCTCACCGGCATCGGCAGCGCCGGGCTCCTTCCCTTCGTAGCATTCGCGCTGGCGCAGGCGCTGGCCCTCCTGCCGATCCTGCTGGCCCGGCACCTCGCACCGCGGCTGGAGGTCGCCGGCAATCCCGGGTACCGCCGCATCCTGGCCGCCGCGCCGACCCTCTTCGCGGCGGCGGTACTTGCGGGCGTGGTCGACATCGCCTTCTTCAGCTTCCTGCCCATCTGGGGGCTGCGCAACGGCCTCGAGGAGACCTTTGCCCTGACTCTGCTGACGGTCTTCGTCGCCGGAAACATCGTCCTGCAGTACCCGCTGGGCTGGCTCGCCGATGTGCTGGGCTACCGCGCCGGCATGATGCTCTGCGGCCTGATCTGCCTGCTGGGGCCGGCGGTGGCGCCGCTGCTGCTCGGCGCGCCGCTGCTGCTCGGCGCGGCGCTGTTCGTCTGGGGCGGCGCTGCCTGGGGCGTCTACTCCATCGCGCTCGCGGCGCTCGGCGTGCGTTTCCGGGGCGCCCTGCTCGCGGCGGCCAACGCGGTCTTCGTCATCGCCTTCGAGGCCGCGAACATCCTCGGCCCGCCGCTGGCCGGCGGGGTGCTCGACCTCTGGCCGCGGCACGGCCTCATGGCGATGATGGGGCTTTTCGCCGCGGCCTTCGTGCTGCTGGTCTTTGCCCGCTCCGCGCAGGTGCCGACGCGCGACGGCTAGGCTTGGCGGCGGCGACTCAAGGAGGCGCTTCAGATTTGCTGAAACCGCCCCCCTTGCGGGAGGCGGTTTCGTCAGGCGGTCTGCGACGGTCGAGGGGCCGTCAGAAGCCCGCCTTGATCTTCTCGAACTCGGCGATCATCTTCTCGCGCAGGGCGGTCGGAATCGGCGCCTGCCACAGCGTGTTGGCACGGAACTTCTCGACGTCGTCGTAGCCCATGTCGGCCAGCACCGTGGCGTCGATCTTGCTCATGGCCGCCTGGTTGGCGTGGCCGTAGCCCCAGGCGTTGACCAGGTAGTCCGCCGCGCGCTCGTCGAGGAAGGCGTTGATGTAGTCGTAGGCCTTCTGCTCGTTGCCTTCGCCGGCGGCGAGCAGCGAATAGCCGCAGACCCAGGTGGAGAGGCCTTCCTTGGTATTGCGATACATGGCGACGGGGTGGCCCTCGGCCTGCATGGTGACCGGGGTCTCGTTCCAGGCCCAGGCGATGGTGACCTCGCCGGAGGCCATCACCTGTGCCAGGCTGGCGCCGTCCTGCCAGTAGACGCGCACGTTCTCGTGCACCTTGCGCAGGAAGTCCGATGCCGCGGCGAACTGCGCGTCGGTCATCTTGGTCCAGTCCTTCACGCCGATGGCCAGCGAGGCCAGCGCATAGGCGTCATCGACGTTGTCACCGATCGAGATCTTGCCCTGGTACTTCGGGTCGGCGAAGACCTGCAGCGTGGCGACATCGGCCTCGGGCACCAGGTCGGTGCGGTAGACCAGCGCCGTGTTGCCCCAGTCGATCGGCACGAAGTAGGCCTTGCCGTCGTGGCTGAAGCCCGGCAGGTCGCGCAGGCCCGGATTGAGATCGTTCCAGGTGGTGATGCGGCTGGGATCCAGCGGCTTCAGCAGGCCCGCCTCGCGCCACTTCACCACGCTCTGCGAGCAGGGATGGCCGAGATCGGCCTTGAAGCCCGCGCGCAGCTTCTGGAAGGCCTCCTCCTCGTCGCCGAAGTAGGCGAAGGTCGGCGAGTCGCTGTATTTCTCGGTGTAGGCCTGG
>JBFGUI010000190.1:0-7694 GCA_041565695.1 Kiloniellaceae bacterium | reverse complement strand
GGCATGCGCGCCCAGGGTACGCGGCTGCGCGTCATCGCGGAGAACATCGCCAACGCCAACTCCACGGCGCAGACGCCGGGCGGCGAGCCCTACCGGCGCAAGCTGGTCACCTTCGACAACGAGCTCGACCGCTCGCTGGGCGTCGAGACGGTGCGCGTCGATTCCATCGTCGCCGACCGCAGCGCGTTCAGCCGGCGCTACGAGCCCGGCCACCCGGCCGCCGACGAGGAGGGTTATGTTCTGACCCCCAACGTCAACTCTCTCATGGAGATGGCGGACCTGCGCGAGGCGCAGCGCAGCTACGAGGCCAATCTCAAGGTCATCGAATCGTCGCGCTCCATGCTGCAGAAGACCATCGATATCCTGCGCTAGACGGCGCTGAACCTTTGTGCGGCGCCAGGACGGCGCCGCTGACCCGCCAGGAAGGCCCGCATAGATGCCTGCCGAGCAGCATCTGAGGAGCGAGCCATGGTTACGAATATCACGGGGGCCGTTCAGGCCTATGACAGGATGCTGCGCCAGGGCGGTTCGGCCGGCCTGGAGGCGCGCGACAGCGGCGCGCCGGACTTTTCCTCCCTGCTGCAGCGTGCCGCCGAGCGCGCCGCGGACAACCTGCGCGAGGGCGAGGCCCAGACCATCCAGGCCGCGGCCGGCACGGCCGACCTGACCGAGGTGGTCATGGCGGTGTCCAAGGCAGAGATGACGCTGGAGACCGTGGTGACCCTGCGCGACAAGGTGGTCCAGGCCTACCAGGAAATCCTCCGCATGCCGATCTGACGGCTCGATCGGGACAGTAAGCAGACAACCAGAGGGCAGGGAGACCCCGTGAACGGCACCGAAGCCATCGAGATCGGCCGCGAGACCGTCTTCGTCATGTTGAAGATCGGTGCGCCGATCATGCTGATGGCGCTGGCCGTCGGCCTGGCCATCGCCTTGTTCCAGGCCCTGACGTCGATCCAGGAGATGACGCTGACCTTCGTGCCCAAGATCATCGTGATCTTCGTCGGCGTGATGCTGATGCTGCCCTTCATGCTGAGCAGCCTGACGACCTTCTCCGAGGGCCTCTTCGACCGCATCGTCTCGCTGGGCTAGGCGCGGAGGCGCGCATGCTCGCCGAGCTGCTTCCCGACCAGGCCTTCGCGCTGTTGCTGGTCTTCGTGCGCCTGGGCAGCGCCATGATGCTGCTGCCCGGCTTCGGCGAGAGCTACATTTCTCCGCGCATCCGCCTGCTGCTGGCGCTGACCGTGACGGTGGTGGTGCAGCCTGCTCTGCCGCCGGTGATGCCGGCCCTGCCGGCGAGCGCCATGGCCCTGTTCCTGCTGATCTTCGGGGAGGCCTTCATCGGTCTCTTCATCGGCTCGGTGGCCCGCATCCTGATGGCCGCGCTGTCGATCGGCGGCATGATGATCGCGACGGTCTCCGGCCTCGCCAACGCGCTGACCAATGATCCCACGGCGGCCCAGCAGGGCTCCATCGCCGGCTCCTTCCTGGCGACCCTGGCGCTGCTGATCATCATCATCCTCGACCTGCACCACCTGCTGCTGCGCGGCGTGATCGAGAGCTACACGCTCTTCGTGCCTGGCCAGTCGCTGCTGGTCGGCGACATCTCGCTCATGGTGACGCGGGTGGTGGCCAAGGCCTTCCTGCTCGGCTTCCAGATCGCCTCGCCCTTCATCGCCGTGGGCCTGATCTTCAACCTCGGTCTCGGCCTGCTGTCGCGGCTGATGCCGCAGATGCAGGTCTTCTTCATCGCCATTCCGCTGCAGATCCTGATCGGCATGGGAATCCTCATGGTGGCGCTTCCGGCGCTGCTCGGCTGGTTCATCTCCGGTTTCGAGGAAGTCACCCTGCCGTTCGCGGGCCTCAGGTGAGCGCAAGCCATGGCCGGCGAAGACGACGATTCACAAAAAACAGAAGAACCGACAAGCAAACGCCTGTCGGATGCCCGCGAGAAGGGGCAGGTCGCCCGCTCGCAGGAAGTCTCGCACTGGTTCATGATCCTGGCGCTGGCGCTGGTGGTGGGCATCTTCTCGCCGGCGCTGATGTCGGACATCGGCGCCCTGCTGCGCCCCTTCGTCGAGCAGCCGCACCTCATGGTGCTGGACAACGACGGCATGCGCCAGATCCTCATGGGCACGGCCCTCGGCATCCTCAAGGTTGCGGCCATTCCCCTGGCCATCATCCTCGCCGCCGGACTGGCCGCCGGCACCATCCAGAACGGCATCATCGTCACCACCGAGCAGATCCAGCCGAAGCTCTCCAACATCGGTCTCAAGCGCGGCTTCAAGAAGATGTTCTCCAGCCGCTCGCTGGCCGACTTCCTCAAGGGCCTGCTGAAGCTCGCCATCGTCGCCATCGTGGTCGGCCTGATCCTCTGGCCGGACCGCTACAGCGTGCTCGGCATTCCCACCATGGAGGTGCAGGACATGCTGGCCCTGGTACGCAGCGAGGCGGCCAAGGTGATCGTCGGCGTGCTGGCGGTGATGACGGTGATCACCCTGATCGACGTGCTCTACCAGCGCTACATGCACCACAAAGAGCTGCGCATGACCAAGCAGCAGGTGAAGGACGAGCACAAGCAGTCGGAGGGCGATCCCCTGATCAAGGGTCGGCTGCGGCAGATCCGCGTCGAACGCGCCCGCAAGCGCATGATGGCGGCAGTCCCCGAGGCCGACGTGGTGATCACCAACCCGACTCACTACGCCGTGGCGCTGAAGTACGACCAGGCGACCATGGAGGCGCCGCGGCTGGTCGCCAAGGGGGTCGACAACATCGCCCTGCGCATCCGCGAGGTGGCCGAGGAGAACGATGTCGCCGTGGTCGAGAACCCGCCCGTCGCCCGCGCCCTGCACGCCAGCGTCGACATCGATCAGGAGATCCCGCCCGAGCACTACAAGGCGGTGGCCGAGATCATCGGCTACGTGATGCGCCTGAAGCGCGGCCTGCCGGCGCGCGCCCCGCGCTGACCCCGGGTTCGCTGACCCCTGTTGCGCGCCAAGCGGCTTGCTTCCCTCTCGCCGGTTATGGTTAAGCTTCGTTAACCAAAGGCGGGTAGTTTCCGGGAAGTTATGAGAGAACGCGATTCTTCTGAGGGGACCGGCCCGTGCTGAGCCTGCTCCTGTTCATTGCTGGAGCCGCCCTGGGCGCGGCCGCCGGCGGTGCCGCGGCCTGGTACTGGCTGCGCCGCCGCAGCCTCTGCGCCGCGGTCTTCGCCGCGGTGCCCAAGCCCTGGCAGGTGGTCTCCGCCGAGGGGCGCACGGTGCTCGCCAACCCGGCGCTGGAATCGTTTTTCGCCGGCGACGACCGGCCGATCCCCGAGTTGCTGCAGGAGCAGGTCAAGGACGACCCGGAGGCGAGCCGCCAGATCGCGCAGATCGCCGAGCAGGCGCGGCGCGGGCTGCTCGGCCAGGCAGAGATCCGGGTGCCGGCCGGCGACGCCGCCGCTGGCCGCAACGGCGGCTACGACTGGCGCTTCGTCGCCGCCTATCCGCTGCCGGACCATCCGGGCTACGTCTACTGGATGGTCGACGACATCACGCCGCGCCGGCAGATGGAGCAGATCATGCGCGAGGAGCAGGAGCGCTTCGTCGACCTGCTGGAGAACGCGCCCGTCGGCTTCTACTCGGCCGATGCCGAGGGCCGCTTCCTCTTCGCCAACCACACGCTCTGCGAATGGCTGGGGCTCAGCCATGAGGACCTGGAACTCGGCCGCGTGCGCCTGCACGACGTGGTGGCGGGCGTGGCGGCGGGCACGCCGCCCTACGATCCCTTCGGCCTGCCCGGCGTGTCGCAGGGCGAGGTGCAGCTGAAGGGCGCCGGCGGCGGCATCTTCCGCGCCTCGATCCGCCAGGACGAGGTGACCGACGAGGCCGGGCGCGTGCTGCGTACCCGCTCGGTGGTGCGCGACCTGTCGCGCGAGATGGCCATGGCTGCGGCGCTGGAGGAATCGGAAGCGCGCTTCGAGCAGCTCTTCGCCAAGGCGCCGGCAGGCATCGCCCTGATCGATCCGGCCGGGGCGATCCAGGAGTGCAACGACGCGCTTTGCCGGCTCATCGGCCGCATGCCGGCGGCGCTGCGCTCGGTCTCGCTCTTCGAACTCGTGGCCGAGGACGACGCGGCGGCTTTGAGGGCGGCGCTGGCGCCCGAGGCGGCGCCGCTCAGCGGCGAGCGCGCGCCGCAGCTGGAGGTGCGCCTGGCCGGCGAGGAGGGACCGGTCTGCACGCTCTTCGTCAACCGCACCGAGAGCAGCCAAGGCGCGCTGGCGGGCTTCGTGGTGCACTTCATCGACTCGACCGAGCAGAAGAACCTGGAGCGCCAGTTCGCCCAGTCCCAGAAGATGCAGGCGGTCGGCCAGCTGGCCGGCGGCATCGCGCACGACTTCAACAACCTGCTGACGGCAATGATCGGCTTTTCCGATCTGCTGCTGCTGCGCCACCGGCCGGGCGACCAGTCCTTCGCCGACATCATGCAGATCAAGCAGAACGCCAACCGGGCCGCCAACCTGGTGCGCCAGCTGCTGGCCTTCTCGCGCCAGCAGACCCTGCAGCCGCGGCTCCTGAGCCTCACCGACATCCTCGCCGAGCTGTCGCACCTGCTGCGCCGTCTGATCGGCGAGAACATCGAACTGAAGATGAGTCACGGCCGAGACCTCGGCATGATCAAGGCCGACCAGGGTCAGCTGGAGCAGGTCATCATCAACCTCGCGGTCAACGCCCGCGACGCCATGGCCGAAGGCGGCGTGCTGAACATCCGCACCTGCAACGAGAAGGTCGAGGAGCGGCGCAAGTCGAAGGATGAGTCCATGTCGCCGGGCAACTACACCGTCATCGAGGTGTCGGACTCGGGCTGTGGCATCCCCCCGGCGAACCTCGATCGCATCTTCGACCCCTTCTTCTCGACCAAGGAGGTCGGCGCCGGCACCGGCCTGGGGCTTTCCACGGTCTACGGCATCGTCAAGCAGACCGGCGGCTACGTCTTCGTCGACAGCACGGTGGGCGAGGGCACGGTGTTTTCGATCTACCTGCCGCAGGTCGCCGAGCAGGAGGTCGCCGCCTCCATGCAGGACGCCGAGGCGCAGGAGCGCCGCGATCTGACCGGGGCCGGTACCCTGCTGCTGGTCGAGGACGAGGACGCGGTGCGCGCCTTCTCGGCGCGGGCGCTGCGCAACAAGGGCTACAACGTGCTGGAGGCCAACTCCGGCGAGACCGCACTGGAGATTCTGGAAGGCGAGGGCGAGCCCATCGACCTGCTGGTCACCGACGTCGTCATGCCGCGCCTCGACGGGCCCAGCCTGGTCAAGGAGGTGCGCCAGAGCCGCCCGGAGCTCAAGGTGATTTTCATCTCCGGCTACGCCGAGGACAGCTTCCGCAAGCGCGTCGGCGAGGAGACCGGCATCCACTTCCTGCCCAAGCCCTTCAGCCTCAAGCAGCTGGCCGGCAAGGTGAAGGAAGTGCTCGGCGAGTAGCCGACTCTGGCGGCCGGCCGGCGCCGCCCGCCGCGGCGCCGAGTTAGGGCAATTTGTCACTAATTTTAGGCTTTGTTCTCATTTTGATCCGCTTTTTCCTTGCCGAAATGAGAACAAAGCTGGTACAACGCCCTCTCGTTGCAGTCCCTGAACCCCTATGACATAAGGGAGCTTAACCCATGGCTCAGAGCGCTTTGCGGGTGGTGGAGAAAGACACGGTGGACAAGAAAAAGGCGTTCGACGCGGCCCTGGGGCAGTTCGCGCCGGCTTTCGGCAAGGGCTCGATCATGAAGCTCGGCGCCGACCAGGTGGTCGAGACTGAGGTGATCTCCACCGGCTCGCTCGGCCTCGATATCGGGCTTGGCATCGGCGGCCTGCCGCGCGGCCGCGTGGTCGAGATCTACGGCCCGGAAAGTTCCGGCAAGACCACCCTGGCCCTGCACGTGGTGGCCGAGGCCCAGAAGGCCGGCGGCACCTGCGCCTTCATCGATGCCGAGCATGCGCTCGATCCGATCTACGCCAACAAGCTGGGCGTCAACGTGGAGGAGCTGCTGATCTCCCAGCCCGATGCCGGCGAGCAGGCGCTGGAGATCGCCGACACCTTGGTGCGCTCCGGTGCCATCGACGTGCTGGTGGTCGACTCGGTGGCGGCCCTGGTGCCGCGGGCCGAGCTGGAAGGCGAGATGGGCGATTCGCTCCCCGGCCTGCAGGCGCGCCTCATGAGCCAGGCGCTGCGCAAGCTGACCTCGTCGATCTCCAAGTCCCACACCCTGGTGATCTTCATCAATCAGATCCGCATGAAGATCGGCGTCATGTTCGGCAATCCGGAGACCACGACCGGCGGCAACGCGCTCAAGTTCTACTCCTCGATTCGCCTCGACATTCGGCGCATCGGCGCCATCAAGGACCGTGACACCGTGGTCGGCAACCAGACCCGCGTGAAGGTGGTGAAGAACAAGATGGCGCCGCCCTTCCGCGTGGTCGAATTCGACATCACATACGGTGAGGGCATTTCCAAGACCGGCGAGCTGCTGGACCTGGGGGTGCAGGCGAACATCGTCGACAAGGCCGGCGCCTGGTTCTCCTACGACGGACAGCGCATCGGCCAGGGGCGCGAGAACGCCAAGACCTTTCTCAAGGAGAATCCGGAGATCGCCAAGCAGATCGAGCAGAAGATCCGCGAGAACGCCGGGCTGGTCTCGGCGGCCATGCTCGAAGGTCCCGACGACGGGCCGCAGAGCGACGAGGCGGCGGAAGCTTCCTGAACCTCATCCCTCCCGCAATCCCGACAGTATCCCCTGACGCGAACGGGCCCCCACGGGGCCCGTTCTCTTTCTTGGCTTGGACGGCGGTCAGCCGCGCGGCCGGACCTTCTGGCGCAGGCGTGCGTCGAAGCGCGCCACGTCGACCACCACGCGGGTGTGTGTCCCCTCGCTGACCAGGTCGGCTTCGTCCTCGGCGCGCACCCGGAAGGTAAGCTGGCGGCCCTCGACCGCGGTCAGCTCGGCGCTCGCCGTCAGGCGCATGCCGACCGGCGTGGCGGCCAGATGGCTGACGTCGAGATGCGTGCCGAGGCTCTGCTTGCCCTCCGCCAGCAGTTGCTCCACGGCGTCGAGCGCGGCGGCCTCGATCACGCCGATCATCACCGGCGTCGCCAGCACCGCCACCCGGCCGCTGCCGATGCGCGGCGCGGTGTCGTTGGTGCCGACCACCAGTTCGGCGCGACCGGTCAGCCCCGGCCGGATTTCTGAAGGCAGGGCCGCCATATCCGCTCGTCACTCCTTGTGAATTCTAAGCGCGGCCATCAGCGCAGAAGCGCCGGGCCGCTGTCAAGCGCCCCGGCAAGGTCCGCGCTGCTATTGGATGCTGCCGTAGCCGGCAGTGAAGCCCTTGAGCGAGAAGGGCAGGTCGAGACCCTCGCCCTGGGTCGAGGCCACCCGGGCATGCGCCCGGGTGCCGGCCTTGAAGGCGGCGATCAGTTCGTCGCTGAGCGGCAGGAAGGCCTGGCAGCCGTCGCGCCGGCAGACCTGGAAGGGCAGCGCGGCGACTTCCTTGCCGTCGACGTTGAGCCGGATGCCGTCGGCCAGGGGGACGCCCAGCGGCATGGCGATCACTGCGCCAGGGCGCCGGCCCGGCTCGAAGTAGCCGATGGTGATCTTGAGCACCGGGCGCTGGCTGCTCGGATCGACGTACTGGTGCGCGATGAAGCAGGCCTCCAGCTCGCCGTCGC
>JBFGUI010000189.1:0-7742 GCA_041565695.1 Kiloniellaceae bacterium | reverse complement strand
TCGACTCCGGCATCCATCACAACTGGTTCATGCAGTTCTGGGAGGCGCGCCGGCCCCAGACCATGCTGAACACCTGGGGCTATTCCGGCATGGGCTTCGGGCCGAGTGCGATCATGGGCGCGAAGCTGGCGCGCCCCGAGGTGCCCTGCGTCTCGGTCTGCGGCGACGGCGGCTTCACCATGGTGCCGCACGTGCTCTGCACCGCCGTGGAGTACGACATCCCCGTGGTCTGGGTGGTGTGGAACAACTTCGCCTGGGCGGCGATCCGTGACCTGCAGTACGCCTACTTCGACGACCGCGAGATCGGTACCGCCTTTTACCAGGGCCCGAACCGGGAGCCGTACAACCCGGACTTCGCCGCCTGGGCGAGGGCCTGCGGCGTCGATGCCTTCACGGTGACCCGCTCGCAGGACTTCGTCGGCGTGCTGGAACAGGCGGTCGCGCTCGGCAAGCCCGCCCTCATCGACGTGCACGTCGACGCGGAGGTGCGTCCGCCAGCGACCGGCGCCTGGGAACTGCCGCCGATCCCGCCCGAGGAACCCGTCTTCGGCGCCCCCTGGCGCCCGTGATCCAAGCTTTCCGGCAAAAAGGTAACGGAGAAAATGATGTCCAAGCCCTATGTGGCAACGATCCGCAACATCGCCGAGGAGCCCTGGCAGGAGTTCCCCGGTCACTTCGGCAGCGCCCTGTCGAAAGCCCTGGTGCGCCCGGAGACCACCGGCTCCAAGCTCATCGACTACCGCATCTCCACGTACCAGCCCATGGCTTACGTGGAGACCCACACCCACAAGGTGCAGGAACAGGTCTACCATGTGCTGGACGGCGAGGGCCTGATGGAGATCGACGGCAAGCGCCAGGTGGTGCGCAAGCACGACGTCATCTTCATTCCGCCGGGCACTTCGCACGCGATCTACAACAGCGGTCTCGGCGATCTGACCTTCATCGTGGTCACCACGCCGATGCTGGACGAGTAGCGCGGGAGCAGATGCCATGACGGCGAAGCGAGGTACCAAAGGGCGGGCGGCGGCGCCCGGCAGGGCCAAGCCGGCTGCCGGTCCGCCGCCGGCGATGGCGCGCGCGCGCGGCGGCATCCAGTCGCTGGAGCGCGCCGCGGCGATTCTCGATGCGGTAGCCCGCAATCCCGACGGCATCGGCCTGGCCGAGCTCAGTGCGGCGGTCGGGCTGCACACCAGCACCGCGTTCCACCTGATCAAGACCCTGGTCGGCCTCGGCTACCTGAGCCAGGTCGCCGGCACCAAGCGCTATCGCATCGGCAGCCGGCTGTTCACCCTGGCGGCTGGGGCGCTGGAGGAGAGCGCCCTGCTGTCGCTGGCAACCCCGATCCTGGAGCGCCTCAGCGCGGAGACCGGCGAGGCCTCGCACCTCGCCGTGCGCTCCAAGCAGGAGGTCATCGTGATCGCCCGCACCGCGGCCTCCGGCCTGCTGCAGCTCTCCGGCCGCACCGGCGCGGCGCGTCCGGCGCATGCCACGGCCATCGGCAAGATGCTGCTCGCGGCCATGGCGCCGGAGGACCTCGACCGCCTGCTGGCGGAACTGTCGCTGCCGGCCTTCACCGAGAAGACCATCACCAGCGCCAGGGCGCTGCGCCGCGAGCTGGCGGAGGTGCGGCGCCAGGGCATGGCCTACGACGACTGCGAACTGGATCCGGACGTGCGCTGCATTGCCGTGCCGGTGCGCGACTTCGCCGGACGCTGCGTCGCCGCCATCGGGATTTCCGGGCCGGTATGGCGCATGTCGCTGCAGTCGATGCAGGCGAAGTCGCGGCAGCTGCGCTCGGCCGCGGCGGAACTCTCCACTCAGCTCGGCTTCAACGCCGGCGGCCAACCGGAGTGAGTCGCGAAGATTCCATGCTTCGGTTACCGCGGCGTCGCGCCTGAGCGGGTCGCCGCTTTTAAACGTTCGAACAGCGAGGATCTCGAATGAGCAAGAAAATCGCACTGGTATTCGGCGGCTCCCGCGACATCGGCGCGGCCTGTGTCGAGGCCCTGGCGGAGGAGGGCTACGAGGTCGCCTGGACCTATGTCAGCAGGCCGCCGTCAGCTGCGGTCAAGGGCAAGGCCTACAAGGTCGAAATCACCGACGCGGCCCAGGTCACCCAGGTCTTCGCCGAGGTCGCCCGCGACCTCGGCGCCGCGCCCGGCTGCGTTGTCGCCAATGCCGGCATCAACGTGCCGCCGGGCCCTCTGGCGCAGTTCGACCCGGCGCACTTCCGCCGGCTGGTGGAGGTCAACATCGTCGGCGCCTTCAACATCCTGCAGGAAGCGGCGCGAAACGTGGTCGACGGCGGCAGCATCATCGCTGTGACCACCGCGCTGGTGCGCTTCGCGGCGCCGGGACTGGGCCCCTACAGCGCCACCAAGGCGGCGGTGGAGTGCCTGGTCCGCTCCATGTCGAAGGAGCTCGCCGGCCGCGGCGTGCGGGTCAATGCCGTGGCCCCGGGGCCGGTCGACACCGACCTCTTCCGTGCCGGCAAGGACGAGGCGGCGCTGCAGCGCTCGGCCGCCATGAGCCCCTTCAACCGGGTCGGCGAGCCGGCGGAGGTGGCCGAGGTGGTGCGCTTCCTGGCCTCCGGCCGGGCTTCCTGGGTGGCCGGCCAGGTGGTGCAGCCGAACGGCGGCCTGGTCTGAGGCAGAGGGGGGGCGGCGCGGCGGCGCTCCGTCGCCGGCCGCCCTTACCAAATCCTTAATCGGCCAGCAAAAAAAGCGAATTTTTCCTCTTGCGCCGGAACCCGTTCCGGCATATCTACCCCTCGCCCAAATTCGCACGTGCCCGTGGTCGCTCCTGCGACACCAGGAAGGTGGGGCTCCCCAAAGCTACGGGGGGCCGAGCGACTTAAAGCAACGACGTAGAGGGCTTTTTTGGTCTCTGCCGGCCTTTCCACGGGTCGGGGTCACTGAAGAGGCAGCTACTTCCTTGCCAGCCGTGCGGAGCGGGCTTCCCGTTCCAATCCAAGGCAGCACTCTTAGGGTCGCGACGTCCATGCCAGGTTCGGTGTGTGCGCGCGACGGCCGGTACCGCAGCGGGCCGCCGTCTCCATAGCGGCGGGACTCCCGGGGCGGCACCGGCGGTTTTGGACACTGTTTTGTTACGGGAGATTCCCATGACCGATCGCGTTCGCGAGTTTCTGCGCAGCACCCGCCACGACGGGCCCTGCCTCGTCGTCGACCTGGAAGAGGTCAAGGCCAACTACCGGGCCTTCGAGCATGCGCTGCCCGACAGCCGCATCTTCTATGCTGTCAAGGCCAACCCGGCCCCGGAGATCCTGGCCGGCCTCGCAGCGCTCGGCTCCTGCTTCGACTGCGCCTCCATCCCCGAGATCGAGGCGGCGCTGGCCGCCGGCGCCACGCCGGAGCGCATCTCCTTCGGCAACACCATCAAGAAGGAGCGCGATATCGCCGCCGCCCACGAGCTTGGCGTCGGCCTCTTTGCCGTCGACTGCCTGGAGGAGGTCGCGAAGGTTTCCCGTGCCGCCCCGGGCGCCCGGGTCTTCTGCCGCATCCTCTGTGACGGTGCCGGCGCCGACTGGCCGCTGTCGCGCAAGTTCGGCTGCACGCCGGCCCATGCGCCGGAAGTGCTGGAGGCCGCCCACCGGTCCGGCCTGGTTGCCGCCGGCATCTCCTTCCACGTCGGCTCGCAGCAGCGCAACACCGGTGCTTGGGACGCGGCCATCGCCAGCGCCAGCGCCATCTTCCGCACCATGGCCGAGCGCGGCATCCGCCTGACCCTGGTCAATCTGGGCGGCGGCTTCCCGGCGCGCTACCGCGGCGACGAGCCGGCGGCCGTCCGCTATGGCCTGGCCATCCGCGAATCCATCCTGCGCCACTTCGGCAACCGCCCGCCCGAGACCATCATTGAGCCGGGCCGCGGCATGGTCGGTTCGGCCGGCGTGCTGAAGACCGAGGTCGTGCTGGTCTCGCGCAAGGACCCCTCCGAGGAGATGCGCTGGGTCTACCTCGACATCGGGAAGTTCGGCGGCCTCGCCGAGACCATGGACGAGGCGATCCGCTATCCCATCCGCAGCACCCGCGACGGCGACGTCCTCGGCCCCTGCGTGCTGGCCGGCCCGACCTGCGACTCGGCGGACGTGCTCTACGAAAAGACGCCCTACCTGCTGCCGCTCTCGCTGGAGATCGGCGACGAGCTGCTGATCGAGGGCACCGGTGCCTACACCACGACCTATGCCTCGATCGGCTTCAACGGCTTTGCGCCGCTGAAGTCCTTCGTCATCTAACCGGGCGATCGGTCGATGTGGATCATCGAGGAAGAGGTGCCGGGGGATACCGGCGCCCGCGAGGCCCTGCTCGACCGGGCCATGGGTCCCGGCCGCTTCGCCAAGACCTCGGAGCGACTGCGCCGCGGCCGCCTGCCGGTCCTGGCGCTCGTGGCCCGCGAGGACCGCGCGCTGGTGGGCTCGGTCCGCCTCTGGGAGGTCGAGGCCGCCGGTGCCCGTGGCCTGCTGCTGCTCGGCCCGCTGGCCGTCGCCCCGGGCCGCCAGGGCGAGGGGATCGGCCGGGCGTTGATGCGCCGCGCCCTCAACCGTGCCACCGCGGGCGGTCACGGCGCGGTGCTGCTGGTCGGCGACGCGCCCTATTACGGTCGCTTCGGCTTCGCCGCCGCGCCGGCGCATCGCCTGGAACTGCCGGGCCCGGTCGACCGCCACCGCTTCCTGGCCTGCGAGCTGCGCCCCGGCGCCCTCGCCGAGGCTGCGGGCATGGTCTGGGCCTCCGGTCCCTGGCAGCCCGACGTCGGCAGCTTGCCGGAAGCTGTGCCGGCCGCCGCCGAAGGCGAGCCGCGCCGTGGCTTTTTCCTGCGCGCCCCTTTGAACTGAAAGCATATGTCGTGCAAGCTGCCGCTCCCTGGCCCGGAGCGGCAGCAATAACAAGGAGGCCCCGCCATGACCACACCCTGGCCCGACTATGGTGCGATCAGCGGCCCGATCGTGATGATCGGCTTCGGTTCCATCGGCCGCGGCACCCTGCCGCTGATCGAGCGCCACTTCGACTTCGACAGCAGCCGCTTTGTCGTCATCGCGCCGGATGACAGCGACAAGGCCCTGCTCGACGAGCGCGGCATCCGCTTCATCCAGGCGGCGCTGACTCCGGACAACTACCGCGAACTGCTGAGGCCGCTGTTGACCGCCGGCGACGGCCAGGGGTTCTGCGTCAACCTCTCGGTCGACGTCTCCTCGCTCGATGTCATGAAGCTCTGCCGCGAGCTGGGCGTGCTCTACATCGATACGGTGGTTGAGCCCTGGGCCGGCTTCTATTTCGATGAAAGCGCCGATCCGGCCGCGCGCACCAACTATGCGTTGCGTGAGACGGTACGGCAGGAAAAGGCGCGCAACCCGGGCGGCCCCACGGCCGTGTCCTGCTGCGGTGCCAACCCGGGCATGGTCTCCTGGTTCGTCAAGCAGGCGTTGCTCGACATTGCCGCCGACACCGGCGTCGATGCCGGCTCGCCGCAGAGCCGCGAGGACTGGGCCGGCCTCATGCAGCGTCTCGGCGTCAAGGGCGTGCACATCGCCGAGCGCGACACCCAGCGGGCGCGCGAGCCGCGGCCGATGAACCAGTTCTGGAACACCTGGTCGGTGGAAGGCTTCATCTCCGAAGGGCTGCAGCCGGCCGAGCTCGGCTGGGGCAGCCACGAGAAGTGGATGCCGGATAACGCGCGGACCTTCGACCAGGGCCCGCAGTGCGCCATCTATCTTCTGCAGCCCGGCGCCAATACGCGGGTCAGGACCTGGACGCCGACGGCCCAGGCCCAGTACGGTTTCCTGGTGACACACAACGAGGCGATTTCCATCGCCGACTACTACACGGTCCGGGAAGGCGGCAAAGCGGTGTTCCGCCCAACCTGCCACTATGCCTATCATCCCGCCGATGTGGCCGTGCTCAGCCTGCACGAGATGTTCGGGCGTGGCGGCCGGGCGCCGGAGGCGCAGAAGATCCTCGATGAGCACGACATCATCGATGGGATCGACGAACTGGGGGTGCTGCTCTTCGGCCATGCGAAGAACGCCTATTGGTACGGCTCGCAGCTGTCGATCAAGGAGACACGCAACCTGGCGCCCTATCAGAACGCCACCGGCCTGCAGGTGACCTCGGCCGTGCTGGCCGGCATGGTCTGGGCCCTGGAGAACCCCGAGGCCGGCATCGTCGAGACCGACGAGATGGACCACGCCCGCTGCCTCAAGGTGCAGCGGCCCTACCTGGGTCCCGTGAAGGGCTACTACACCGACTGGACGCCGCTCAGCGGCCGGCGCGGCTTTTTTCCGGAAGACATCGACGAAAGCGACCCCTGGCAGTTCCGCAACGTCCTGGTGCGGTAGAACGCGGCGCTACTGTTCGAAGACCGGCGGTTCCGCGTCGTCTTCGGGGTCGACACTTTCTACCGAACCGCGCTTGTCGGCCGGCGTGCTCTCCTCGATGTCGACGGGCTCCTCGTCCAGCGCCTTCGGCGCCTCGTCCGCGTCCTCGCTGTAGCTGAATGGCCGCTTGCCGCCCTTCGGCGGCCCGGCGGTCTGGCCGATGCCGGTCATGGTCTGCTTCCTCCCAACTTCAGCCGGTGCGATCTCCGCGTCGTTGTGACAGCATAAGGCCGCAACCGCTGCGAGGACAACAGAGCAGCAGATCACATCGCTCGCCATGAGCTGCATCAACGCCCGCCGGACAACGAGGTCGCGGCCTGTCTGGAAAAATGGTATGGCTGCCGACGGGCCCTGGCCGAGCGTGCGACCCGGGTCTCCGCGCGATCGCGGGAGCGGCCGCGGGGAAGGGGGAGGACGATGACTCTTCGCTTCAGGATATTCCTCGGCTTTGTACTGGTTCAGCTGGCCAGTGCTGTTCTCATCCTCGGCTGGTACTTCTACTCCCTGCAGGCCGAACTCGGCGCGCTGACGCGCAGCACTGCCCAGGAGGCGGTGCTGCGCTCCATCAAGGCGACAGAGGACTATTTCCTGCCGGCGGAGACCGTTTCGGAGGCGGGGCGCTACCTTTTCGCCGCCGATCTTCTGGGCCGGGACCGGCCGGAACAGCTGGAGCGATATTTCTTCGAACAGCTGCAGCGCTGGCCGCAGATCGCCGGCCTCTACGTCGGCTATCCCGATGGCGGATTCTTCTATGTGATGCGCAGCGACAAAGAGGTTTCCGGCGGAAGCCGGACCAAGATCATCCGCCCGGGAGGCGAGTCCCGCGAAGTCGAGCTGGTCTGGCGCGACCAGGACTTCACGCTGCTAAAGACCGAGCAGGATCCGGAGGATCTCTACGATCCGCGGGCCCGAACCTGGTATCAAGGGGCCGTCGAAAAGGGCGCCGAGGTGTGGACCGAGCCCTACGTCTTCTTCACCTCGCGCAAGCCGGGCATCACGCTGGCCTCGCCGGTCGCCGGCACGGATGGGCAACCCGTCGCCGTCTTCGGAGTCGACATCGAAATGGGAGAGATCTCGGGCTTCCTCACCCGTAACAGCCTTGGTCTGCGCGGCACTGCCTTCATCACGACGGCCGACGGTGCAGTGATCGCCCACAGCAGCGCCGATGTCGTGGTCCCGGTGGCGGGCGACGACAAGCTGCGGTTTCGCAGCATCTCGGAACTGGGCGGCGTCGAGTCGGCGGTCGCCACGCGTATTCTCAGCAACTTCTCGCAAAGCGCTGGAGCTGGGCCCGCCGCCGTCTGGGAAGAGGAGCTGGAGGACGGCGACCTCTTCGTTGCGGCGGGCCGCATGT
>JBFGUI010000188.1:0-7778 GCA_041565695.1 Kiloniellaceae bacterium | reverse complement strand
GTTTCCTGAATGTGACGGTTTTCTCGCTTGTGCGCGTCTTCATGGCTTTTATCCGGTCGGCGGGGCGGTTGCGGAGGGGGATATCCCTCTCCAGTCCGATGCCTACGACTTCGGCGCCGGCGCGACTACCGCAGGCCTCTCGTCGGGCTTCGAGGTCGGCTGGCTGGCCGGCGACGTCTCCTTGGGCTTGTCGGCGGAGCCGTCTTTGCCTGGTGCGTTCTGCGTAGAGGAGAACTTGGAGGCCATGTTAAACCCCTTTCACTGAACAGCAGTGATTTGCCGTTGAGAAATATATGGTGTTCATTTATCAGTATTTCAACTGGCATCAAAATTATTTTGCCAATTTTTATTTAGGTATATAAATATAAGAGAAAAATTAATCTGCGATAGTGTTTGACTGACATAAGATCAAAGCAAGATTATTTGGAGTATCACTTAAGAGAAACTTCCGATCTATGCTCTAATCAGTGCACGTGATCATGCCTGAGGCTCTTCTCAGCCACATCCGGAACCCTCCGGAGACGAATCTCTTCTGGATCCGAATTGGCCGAGGGCCCTCGGAACTGAGAGAAAGACTGGCAGAGGAGCAGGGGGATATCCCATGACCAAGCGGATAGTCGGCCTTGTGATGCTCCTGCTGGGCGGAACGCTCCCGACTCCGGTCCCCTTTAGCAACATCCGTTTGGTGTCGGAACCATGCTGCTCGCCTTCTCACAGCTGGAGGAAGGCGGCATTCTGCTGAGCACCACCCTGGTTGCCGCGAAGATCCCACTTGTCATTGCAGTTGCCGCAATCTGGGAAGTCACCGACGCAAGCGCGCTTTGGCTACTTCGAACCGTCCCGTTGAAAGGTTGACAGGTCATCTCTGCTTGCTCGGCAAGGAAGGGCCGGAAGGGGTCAGAACTCGAAGCCAGTGCCGACGAGGTCCACTCCCGCTGAGCGGGCCCACGCGACGTTCCTGCCGGATCCGACCGCACCTCTCTCGCGCCCGCCGGCGGCACGGCCTAGCCGGCAGTGATGATCTGCAGGAAGATGAGCAGGTTGCCGACGAGGCCGACGGCGAAGGCCACGGTGCGCAGCCAGGGTATGCCCGCGATCATGATCACGATCTGCGCGAGGCGGGCCCAGAAGAACAGCTGAACGCCCAGCACCGTCATGGCGTTGGAAATGCCGAGCACATGGGCCACCAGGACCAGTATGGCGAACGGCCCGATGTTCTCGACCAGGTTCATGTGGGCCCGGTGCGTCCTCTGGGCCCAGGGCGGCAGGTCGTCGACCACGCCGCTCGGATAGCCGACCGCCCGCGACAGCCCGCGCACCCTGATCTCGCTGAGGATGTAAGGGATCCAGACGACGAGACTGACAAGCGCCGTGTAGGTCAAGAGGCGAAGTTCGATGGTGAGCACCTCGGGTCCGTTCATGCTGTGCTATCCCCTTAATTGGTCGCAAATGTCGTCCGGAACCGACTCTTCCACGATGGTCCCGGGGGTACCGGAGTCGTCAGTATAGCTATTCCCGGGAACTGCGTTAATCAACGAATGGCGAGGGCGCGCTTGG
This sequence comes from Kiloniellaceae bacterium, assembly GCA_041565695.1. Lineage (GTDB taxonomy): Bacteria > Pseudomonadota > Alphaproteobacteria > Kiloniellales > Kiloniellaceae > Pelagibius. Next base: position 6,221 of record JBFGUI010000188.1, on the reverse strand, counting down.
CGTCGTTGAGCTCTTGGCCGAACTCATTCGCGGCAAGGGATTGCCATGCGCCACAGCGGCCAGTGCAACCACGGCCGCCCAACCTACGTCGAGTCGAAGCTGGCGGACATCGAGAAGCTGTTCGGGCGGCGGTAGAGAAACCCGGCGGTTCGAGTCTTCCGGCATCTGACTCTGCTACCGCTCCACGTCTGATGCGGTTTTCTTGGTTCCCAAGAGCCGCCACCCGAATTTCAGCATGAATTCCTGCGCTCATCGACCGGGAGCGGTGCAAAGCATCACTGCTGGATCGTTAATTCTTTCTCGGGATTCCTGCCCTATACTGGACAGAGCAATAGAACAAAACTAACGTAAACAATTGCTGTGAAATGGAAGGGGGCTGCCTCAGGTGCTCGCATTCAGATTTGGCGTTTCGGTTTTCCCGCTCATTCTGCTGTCACACTTTGCGCATGCGACTCAGCCGGAAAGCCTTCTCGCGCCGAACGCAGTCAATACCTTCCATGCCGCGCGGGAAGGGTCGAAGGTCTGGGATGACGAAGACTTTGCAGCGCTTGTTTCCGCGATCGACGGCCTGCGCGACCACGGTCTCAATCCTGAACACTATCATTTGAGCGCGCTGGAAGCGCTGTCGGATAATCGGGAAAGACGCGATCGTTTGGCGACGGACGCGTGGTTTTCCGCCGCAGCGCACATGGTGTATGGAAAACTCGATCCGGTCTCTGTTGAACCGGACTGGACAGCGGCAAAGCGAGACGCAGACCTCGCAGGGGTTCTGAGCGGTGCGCTAGACCGCGATGCGATTGCCGAAAGCCTCGACGCCCTTGCGCCAAAGCAGCCGGGATATCACGCGATCAAGAAAGAGCTGGCAAGACTGCGGGCCCAGGCAGCCCAGTCGAACACGCAGATTCCAGCCGGATCAACATTGCGGAAAGGCGACGCAGGCCCGCGTGTCGACGCCTTGCGGCGGCGTCTTGTCGAACTGCGCTATCTTGACACCGATGAGTCTGGAAAGGTCGCTTCCGGAACGGTTTTCGACAGCGCCCTTGAAAGCGCCGTCAAGAGATTCCAGGCCGATGCCGATTTGGGTGACGACGGTGTTGTCGGGGCGGCGACGCTTAGGGCACTCAATCGTGGTCCGCAGGAGAAAATCGATCAGGTGCGCGTCAATCTCGAGCGATGGCGCTGGTTGCCGGATGATCTCGGTGCGCGTCATATTCGGGTGAACATCGCCGGTTTCAGTCTTACGATATGGGAAAACGGAGAACCGCTTCGCACTCATCTGGCGATCGTCGGAAAGCCCTTCCGGAAGACCCCGGTCTTTTCGAGTGCTATCCAATATGTCGTATTCAATCCTTGGTGGGAGACACCACCGAGCATTGCCCGAAAGGATAAGCTCCCAGCCTTTCGCAAAGACCCGGCCTCTGTTCGCGAGTTGGGCTTCCAGGTCCTGGACCGAAACGGTCAACTCGTCGATCCGCACTCGGTCGACTGGAACCAGGTGAGCGCCGCAAACTTTCCATATCGATTGCGACAGGCGCCTGGGCCCCAGAACGCGCTTGGCCAAGTGAAGATCATGTTCCCAAACAAGCACAATGTTTACATTCACGACACGCCATCGCGCGGACTGTTCGCGCAGCGCCAGCGGGCGTTCTCTTCAGGTTGCATCAGGACCCATGAGCCGCTCGATCTGGCTGCATGGCTGCTGCGCGACGCACCGCAATGGGACCGGGCCCGAATTGATTCAACCGTCGCAACCAGCAAAGACGTACGTGCGGATCTCGTGTCGCGCATTCCCGTTCACATCCTCTATTCAACGATCGTCGCAGAGCCGACAGGCAACCTGCGGTATCTCGACGACATCTATGATCGGGACGGCGCCGTTCTGGCCGGGCTGCTTCAACCGCCCGCGTGAAGTGGGAACACATAACTTGCCAGCGTATTGTTTCATGAAGCGCTCATCCCTGCGCCATCGTGCACTGTCGCGATCGAGACGCTGAACGGCCTTATGGGCGCTTCCCTGATGAAACGCTGCTCGTCGCCGTTCTCGACGGTTGTCGCTAACGGCAGCAATGTGTCGCTTTGCGACACTGCCTGATTCGCCGGAGGCGTCCGATATCGGGGAAGCGTCGAACATCCCTCGATAAGTATTGGAATAATGGGCCTTAAACGCCCGCGTACTTCAGGAACACCAGCTTGGCCTTGCCGTAGGTGCGGGCGTCGAGCTCGCTGAAGCCCGCGGGGATTTCGAAGGGCTCGTTCTTCATCAGCTCGACGGAGATGAGGGCGTTGGGCGCGATCCAGCCGGCTTTCAGCAGGCTCGCCACCGCCTTCTCGGCGAGGCCCTGGTTGTAGGGCGGGTCGAGAAAGATCAGGTCGCAGGGCGCCGGCGCCGGGCGCGGGTGCAGCACGTCGCAGGCGAGCAGCTCGCTGCGCTGATCCTCGCCGAGGAAGGCGATGTTGGCGCGGCAGATCTCGATGGCCGGCGCGTAGTTCTCCATGAAGGTTGCGTGCACCGCGCCGCGCGAGAGCGCCTCGAGGCCCAGCGCGCCGGTACCGGCAAAGGCGTCGAGTACGCGCGCGCCGGGCAGGCGCTGGCGGCCCTCGTCGCTGAGGCGCCCGCTCGTCAGGATGTTGAACAGCGCCTCGCGCGTGCGGTCGGCGGTCGGCCGCACGGCGAGGTCGTCGGGGGTCTTCAGGCTGCGGCCCCTATGACGGCCGGCGACGATTCGCATGCTTCCTGCCGGGTTTCTTGGCGGTGCTTGGCTTGGGCGCCGCGCGCCTGGTCGCGGCCTTCTTCGCGCCGGGCTGCTTCGTGCCGGCTTTCCCGGTGAACGCCTTTTTTGCCGGGGCTTTCTTCGTCGGCGCCTTCTTGCCGGCGGTCTTCCTGGCAGCGGCCTTCTTTGCCGCCGTGGCCTTTTTCTGCGCCGCCTCCGCCCTGGGGCTGCGGCGCTGGCGCTTGTCGCGCTTCTCGTCCTTCTCGGCCGCCTCGCGCTGGTGCTTGAAGCCGCGCCGCGCGCCCGGCCGGTTGGGCTTCGGCTTGGCCTTGGCGAAGCCCTTGCCCCGGGTCTTCTTTTCCTTCTCTTCCAGGCCGAGGGCCTGGCGCAGGCGCCGGGGCTCGACCTCCTCCAGGGCCCGCTTGGGCAGCTTACCGAGGGAGAAGGGGCCGTAGGCGATGCGGATCAGGCGGTTCACCCGGAGGCCCAGGTGGGCGCAGATCTTGCGCACCTCGCGGTTCTTGCCCTCGCGCAGGCCGAAGGTCAGCCAGGCGTTGGCGCCGGACTGGCGGTCGAGCGTTGCCTCCACCGGGCCGTAGTCGACACCCTCGACGGTGATGCCCTTGGCCAGCGCCGCCAGGCGGTCCGGGTGGACGTGACCCATGGCGCGCACGCGGTAGCGCCTGAGCCAGCCGCTGCTCGGCAATTCCAGCTGGCGTTTGAGGCCGCCGTCGGTGGTCAGCAGCAGGAGGCCCTCGGAATTGATGTCGAGGCGGCCGACCGCCTGCAGGCGCGGCAGGCCGGCGGGCAGGTGGTTAAAAACCGTGGGACGGCCCTGCGGGTCGCGCGCCGTGGTGATCTCGCCGCGCGGCTTGTGATAGCGAAACAGGCGCGCCGGCGCCGTCGCCGGCAGGGGGGCGCCGTCCACCTCGATGCGGCTCTCCGCAGTCACCACAGCGGCGGGGCTGGTCAGCGGCCTGCCGTCGACGCTCACCCGCCCGGCGCGGATCCAGGTCTCGGCATCGCGCCGCGAGCAGAGCCCGGCGCGGGCGATCACCTTGGCGATGCGCTCGCCTTTTTCCGTCTCGGCCATGCTTCGAGTCCTCAGGCGGCCGCGGCGACAAAGGCGCGGAAGATCGCGCTGTCGCCGGGGCTGACCGCGTATTCCGGATGCCACTGCACGCCCAGGCAGAAGCGGTAGTCCGGCGCCTCGATGCCTTCGACGACGCCGTCGGGCGCCACCGCGCTGACCGTTACGCCGGGGCCGACGGCCTTGACCGCCTGGTGGTGCGCCGAGTTGACCGGCAGTTCCATGGCGCCGCAGATCGTCTGCAGCAGGCTGCCGCCCTGCAGCGCCACCGGATGGCCGGCCTCGTGGCGCGGGTTCGGCTGCTCGTGGGCCAGCGCGTTCTCCACTTCGTCGGGGATGTGCTGGATCAGCGTGCCGCCGAGCACCACGTTCAGGAGCTGCTGGCCGCCGCAGATGCCGAGCAGCGGCAGGTCGCGCGCCAGGGCGCCGCGGGTGATGGCGGCCTCGAACGCCGTGCGCCGGTCCTTGGTGCGCACCGTGGCGTGGCGCGTCGTGGCGCCGAACAGGGCAGGGTCCAGGTCGAAGGCGCCGCCGGTGATCAGCAGGGCGTCGATGCGCGCCAGATAGGCCTCGGCCTCGGCCGGCTCGTGCGGCAGCAGGACCGGCAGGCCGCCGGCCTCGATGACCGCGGCGCAGTAGTTCTGCCGCACGGCGTACCAGGGGTATTTCGACCAGCCGCCGGCCGGCTCGCTATCCAGGGTGATGCCGACGACGGGCGGCGATGAGAAAGGGCGGACCATGGGCGCAATCTAGGGATGGCGCCCGCGTCCTACAACCGCGCAGTGGGCGGTTAAAACTCTTACACGGGGCTTTCGTAGTCCTCGCAGGAATAGCCGAGGGCGACGAAACCCTCTTCCAGCAGGTCGCCCAGCAGCGGCATGCCGAGCAGGTAGTCGGCGGTCGGCCCGGTCTTGCGCTCCACCGCGGAGACGACGGCCTCCTCCCACTCCTCGACAGCGAAATCGCCGCGGCCGATCCAGGTCATGGCCACCAGCTGGGCCTGCTCGTCGTCGTTCAGGTCCTCGATGGCCTCGCGGATCTCGGCGGCCACGGGGTCGTCGCCGAAATCGACCAGGGCGTCGTGGTCCTCGTCCTCGCCGGGCTGGGAGATGGTGTCGCGGTCGGCGGGGGCGACCTTGGCGTCGAAGGCGCGGGCCCTGGCGATCAGGAAGGCCACCGTCGCCGGCTCGACCTCCAGGGGAACGACCGTCGTTTCCGTATCGATTGTTTTGCGTTCTGCCATCGACTCCACTCCTCGAGAACTTCCTCGCCTGCCGGAAACCTTAGGCGGCCGGCCGGCCGGGGGAAATGACCTAAAGCAATTCGCCGGACCTGCGATCCCCCCCGGCGCCGGCTTGACCGCCCGCCCGACCGCGGGCAGGCTCTCGCGCCATGGCGAAGACCGCGAAACCCGACTACATGGGCGAGGCCCTGGCGGAGGCCCGGCTGGCCGCCGCGGCCGGCGAGGTGCCGGTCGGCGCCCTGCTGGTCGATGCTGCCAGCGGCCAGGTGCTGGCCCGCGCCCACAACCGGGTGGAGCGCGATGCCGACCCCACGGCCCATGCGGAGATGCTGGCAATCCGCGAAGCCGCCGTCAATCTCGGCCTCAAGCGGCTGACCGGCGCCGACCTCTACGTCACGCTGGAGCCCTGCCCCATGTGTGCGGCGGCGATCTCCTTCGCACGGCTGCGCCGTGTGGTCTTCGGCGCCTACGACCCCAAGGGCGGCGGCGTCGACCACGGCGCGCGCATTTTCGAGCAGCCGACCTGCCATCACCGCCCGGAGGTGGTCGGCGGCGTGCAGGAGCAGGCCTGCGGCGCCGTGCTGCAGGAATTCTTTATGGAGCGGCGCTAGCGGTTTCTTCACAAGCGCGTGGGGTGGGGTGACGGCGGGCGCCGCCCGGCCCATAGTGGGGGCTCGACAGCAGGAAAGCCGAGCGCATGCCGCAGCACATCGACAGGATCCGGGGCTACCACGCCCATGTCTACTACGACGCCGGGAGCAAGCCGGCGGCGGCCGAGCTGCGCGCGGCCATCGAGGCGCGCTTCGAGGTCCGCATGGGGCGCTGGCACGACCGGCCGGTCGGCCCGCATCCGCAGTGGAGCTACCAGGTCGCCTTCACCCCGGACCTCTTCGCCGAGATCGTGCCCTGGCTGGCGCTCAACCGCGGCGGGCTCACGGTTTTCGTGCATCCCGAGACCGGCGACGATATCCCCGACCACCGCGACCACGCGATCTGGCTCGGCGAGAAGGCGGAGCTCGACCTGGATGCGCTGGGCTAGTCTCCCCGTCATGGCGCTGGCGGTGCTGCTGCTGGGCGCCGGGCCGCTGCAGGCCGAGGCCCCGCGCCTCGACGGCGAGCGCCGCGCCGCCCTGGCGGACCTGCCGCGACTTCATGGCCCGCCGGTGACCGAGGCGGC